>JAQAZV010000075.1:0-2893 GCA_032127155.1 Acidimicrobiia bacterium | reverse complement strand
AGGACCTCCCGTTCTTCTCATGGTTGTCAGCGATCGACTGGTCGAAGGACGTCGAGGTCGGCGACGGAGTCGACGATCCCGAAAGCCTCGACGAGCGCTTCGAGGTGATATGTCGGCTTTCATCGGTCGAGAACGCCGACGGTGCGCATTTCGTCGCCACGCTGCCGAGGGAGAATCCCACGATCGCATCGCTCACGCCACACATCGGCGGGGCGGCATGGCACGAGCGTGAGGCCCACGAGATGTTTGGCATCATGTTCGACGGCAACGACCATCTCGTTCCTCTGTACCTCCCTGACGACTTCCAGGGCAACCCGCTCCTCAAGTCGTATCCCCTCATCTCTCGCGAGGTGAAGCCGTGGCCGGGTGACGTCGACGTCGAAGGTATGCCAGAGGTGGACCCCGATGGTGACGACGAGACGGCAGATGGGGGAGGGGGCACATGACCTCACCAGCGATGATCCATCGGTCGGAGTCCGCTGTCTCGATCGAGCTCCAGACACCGGACATGGTCCTGAACATCGGGCCCCAGCATCCATCGACCCACGGTGTCCTCAGGCTCGTTGCCAAGATCGACGGCGAACGCGTCAGGGACGTTGAGCCTGTCATCGGATACATGCACCGCGGGTACGAGAAGCTGGCCGAGGTACGCACCTACGCGCAGATCACGGCGCTCGTCAATCGCATCGACTGGGTATCCGGATTCGCAAATGAGGTTCCGTTCATCGTTGGCGTCGAGCGCCTCATGGGCGTCGAGGTTCCGGAGCGGGCGCAGTGGATCAGGTTGATCCTTTCCGAGCTTGCCAGGATCTCGTCGCACCTCGTCTTCATGTCGTCCTATCCGCTCGAACTCGGAGCGACCACACCGTTGATGCATTCGCTGCGCGAACGTGAATACATCCTCGAGTTGATCGAGGAAGTCACGGGTGGGCGGTTCCATCCGAACTTCAATCGGGTCGGAGGCGTGAAGCCCGCATACGGTGGAGGGTCGACGACGAAGAAGCAGTCGATGGACCTCCCTGCTGGCTTCTTCCAGCGCACCGCCGAGGCGATGGACCGCATGGACAAGATCTGCGACGACATCGACAACCTCGTGACAGGTAACGAGCTCTTCAAGATGCGCACCGTGGGTATTGGCGTGATCCCCCGCGACAAGGCCCTCGAGTACGGCGTGTCCGGTCCGAATCTCCGGGCATCCGGTGTTGCCTACGACCTCAGGAAGGCCGATCCCTACCTCACCTACGACCAGGTCGACTTCGACATCGCGGTAGCGAGCGAAGGGGACTGCTTCGACCGATACACGGTTCGCCTCGATGAGATCCGGCAGTCGTCGCGGATCATCCGTCAGGCGATCGACAAGATCCCATCCGGCCCGCTCCAGGCCAAGGTCCCGAGAGTGCTCAAGGCACCGAAGGGCCAGGTGTATTCGCGGGCAGAGAATCCGAAGGGCGAGTTCGGCTACTACATCGTTTCCGAGGGTGGAAAGATGCCGTATCGGCTGAAGATCCGCTCAACGTCCTTCTCGAACCTCACCATCCTGCCGTGGATCCTCCAGGGGCAGCTCGTACCTGACCTCGTCGCCATCATGGGCTCGCTCGACTTCGTGCTCGGGGATGTGGATCGATGATGGACTTCCTCGACGGCTTCTGGATCCAGCTCATTCTCAAGCTCGTCGGGATACTGCTCGTCGTCCTCACGGGTGCCCTGGTCGTCATCTACGCAGAGCTCAAGATCGGTTCGCACATGCAGACGAGGATCGGTCCGTACTACGCCGGCGGCCGGTGGGGATGGGCCCAGCCGCTCGCCGACGGCTTGAAGTTCCTCCAGAAGGAGGATCTCGCCCCGGATGGTGCCGATCGGACCGTCTACGGCTTCGCTCCCTACGTCGTGATGATGTCGACGATCGCTGTCTTCGTGGTTGTCCCCTTCGGTCCTGACCTCGTCGGGGCCAACCTCGATCTCGGCGCCTTCTTCCTCCTGGCGATCTCGTCACTCTCCGTCCTCGGCGTTCTCATGGCCGGCTGGTCGTCAGCGAACAAGTACTCACTGATGGGCGGCCTCCGCGCGGCGGGGCAGTTGATTGCCTACGAGCTGCCCCTCGTGCTTGCCGTCGTCGCCGTTGTCATCCAGGCAGGCACCATGTCCCTCAACGGGATCGTTGATGCCCAATCCCAGACGGTGTTCACCATCGCCGGATTCGATGTCTCCCTCCCATACATCCTCCAGGGACAGATCATCGGATTCGTCATCTTCATGGTCGCCGCCGTCGCTGAACTCAGCAGGATTCCCTTCGACATGCCGATCGCCGAATCAGAGCTGACGATGGGCTACCTCACGGAGTACTCCGGCATCCGGTTCACGATGTTCTTCCTCGGGGAGTACGCATCGATGATCGCCCTGTCTGCGATCGCTGCGACGCTGTATCTCGGCGGATATGCAGCACCGGGGCTCCCTGGGGACCTCGCGAACTTCGCGGGACCGCTCATCCTCCTCCTGAAGATCTCCATCCTCGTCTTCTTCATCATCTGGATCCGCTGGACATGGCCGCGGCTGCGTGAGGACCAGCTCCAAACGCTCGCATGGACCTGGCTGATTCCTTTGGCCCTGGTCAACATCGCCATCATTTCGATCTTCAAGGTGGTGTTCTGATGGCCAAGAACGTGCGGTTCCCGTATCCGGGGCTCTTCAAGGGCATGTGGGTGACCCTCAAGGCCCTGTTCACCAAGGCACCGGTCACCATGTACCCGCAGGAGCAGGAGATCCCGGTTCCCCGTGCGCGCGGTGTGATCTCGCTCGACGTCGACAACTGCACGGTCTGCATGCTGTGCGCCCGCGAGTGCCCAGACTGGTGCATTTATATCGAGGGCCACAAAGAAGAGCAGCCCGCTTCCAA
>JAQAZV010000074.1:0-5107 GCA_032127155.1 Acidimicrobiia bacterium | reverse complement strand
GTCGCTATTCGCATGGAGGCATCCCGATGACCGCGCCGCGCTATCGGTGGCAGCCGACAACCTTCGAGATCGCTGAACGATTCGGCATCAGGATCGCTGATGTCGTGAGGTTCGACCACAACACGTCACCCTTCACGAGCGAGTGGGCCGCACCCATCGCAATGCCGGTCGCCGCACACCTCAATGAGTACCCGGCAGCGTCATATCGGCCGTTGCGAGATGCCGCAGCCTCCTACCTCGGCACCGCTACCGAGACCGTCGTCCCCGGCGCCGGCGTCGATGAGATCATCCTGCTCATCGCAAAGGCATTCCTTGGCGTGGGGAAGCGAGCGACGGCGCTTGTTCCGACATATTCCCTGTACGAGATCGCCACGCTCCAGATGGGAGCGGAGTTCCTGACCATTCCGTTCGAGCCCCCGACGTTCGGCGTCCCCTCACGGGCACTCGGAGAAGCCGCGGAGACCTCGGACGTCACATGGCTGTGCGTTCCCAACAATCCGACGGGACACCGCATCGGTGATGACGAGATCGCGGCCGTTGTCCGATCAGCCAAGGGGATAGTCATCATCGATGCCGCCTATGCCGAATTCTCGGGCGATCACTGGGCACCATGGATATCGAGGTACGACAACCTCATCGTGTGCACGACGATGAGCAAGGCCTTCGGCCTTGCAGGGCTCAGAGTGGGTTTCGCGATGGCTTCTCCCGATGTGGCCCTTGCGCTCGATGGCGTACGTCCCCCTGGCAGCATTGCCAGCGTGTCCGCAGCAATCGCAGAGTCCGCCCTTCGCACGCCCCAGCGCATGGAACGCCACGTCGAACAGATCCTCAGGGAGCGGACGAGGTTTGCCGAGGCACTGTCGAGCTGCGGGGCTGCACCGGTGAGGGACATGGCGACCAATTTCGTGCTGTGCGAGATCGGACCTTCAGCTGCCGTCATCGCAGACGACCTGATGGCTGAGGGTCTCGTCGTGCGGCGGTTCCCAGAGGATGGCGGTTTGGCTTCCTTCCTCAGGTTCACCGTTCGCTCGGAGCAGGAGAACGCACGATTGATCGACGCACTGGGGAGGCACATGGCCGCGAGGAGGCATAGGCAATGACCAGACAGGCACATCACGAAAGAACGACAACCGAAACGCGTGTTGCGGTGAGCGTCGATCTCGATGGTTCCGGAGCAGCGCGGGTCGATACCGGTGTCGGGATGCTCGACCACCTCCTGACCTCGTTCGCCCATCACGCACTGATCGATGTCGAGATCTCGACGGAAGGCGATCTGGTCGTCGACGACCACCACAGCGTGGAGGACACGCTGCTGGTCCTCGGCATGGCGATGTCCGAGGCGCTCGGCGACCGCTCCGGCATCCAGCGGTTCGGTGATGCAGCCGTCCCCATGGACGAGGCACTCGCCCGATGCGCTGTCGACTACGGAGGTCGTCCATATGCGGTGGTCGATGTCGCATTCCGTGCTGACCGGATCGGTGACCTCTCCACACAAATGGTCGAACATGCCATCGAGGCGTTTGCGCGCACCGTCGGCGCCACCATCAACATCTCTTCGACCGGACGAAACGATCATCATGTCGCAGAGGCCACCTTCAAGGCGCTGGCACGGGCAACACGCTCAGCCATTGCGACCGACGATCGACGCATCGGAATCGCGTCGACCAAAGGGACGACATGACAACCATCGCCCTGATCGACCATGGTGCAGGCAATCTCGTCTCGATGGAGCAGGCACTCCACAGGGCGGGCGCCGATGACGTCGTCGTCGTCGACGCCGCGACGGGCCTCACTGGTTGTGACGGAGTGGTGCTGCCGGGGGTGGGGGCGACGGGTCCAGCGATGCGCACCCTCCGACGGGCTGGCTTCGTCGGTGCCCTACGCGCCTACGACGGTCCACTCCTCGGCGTGTGCGTCGGCATGCAGCTGCTCTTCGACCACTCCCTCGAGGATCGCACGGATTGTCTCGGCCTCCTTGCTGGAGAGGTTCGTGCCGTCGAGGCATCTCCCCTCCCCCACATGGGCTGGAACGACGTCGATACCTTGGCTTCGATGGGGGAGACCGTTTCCGGCCTGTCATCAGGGCCCTTCTACTTCGTCCACAGCTTCGTCCCCGAACCGTCCGATCGCTCGATCATCGTGGGAACGACCACATATCAAGCGGACACCTTCGCGTCCGTCGTGCGGCGTGGACCTGTCATCGGGGTCCAGTTCCATCCCGAACGATCAGCCGAGGGTGGCCTTGACCTCCTGGCAGGCTTCGTCGACATGTGCCGGGAGGTCGCTCGTGCTGCGTAGCAGGGTCATACCGTGCCTCGACGTCGCTGACGGCAGGGTCGTGAAGGGCACAAACTTCGTCGACCTCGTCGATGAGGGGGACCCCGTTGAGATGGCCGCCGCATACGCTTCGGCCGGGGCAGATGAAGTCTGCTTCCTCGACATCACAGCAACACCACATGGCGCGGAGACGATCATCGAGACGGTTCGGCGCACGGCACAGAACGTCTTCGTGCCGCTGACGGTCGGTGGCGGGGTGAGGTCGACAGCAGACATGAAGGCGGTTCTCAGGGCAGGTGCCGACAAGGTGGCCATCAATTCCGCTGCGGTGCAGAGACCCAACCTCATTGCATCGTGCGCACGTTTGTTCGGCTCGCAGTGTGTCGTCGTCGCCATCGATGCCAGGAGGACAGCAAGCGGGTGGACCGTTCATACCCACGGAGGACGCACGGATGTCCAGGTTGACGCTCTCGAGTGGGCCGCACGGTGTGCGAGGCTCGGAGCGGGCGAACTGCTCGTCACGTCGATGGACATGGACGGGACGCATGACGGATATGACCTTGCCCTCCTCGAGTCCGTGGCCAGGAGGGTCGACATACCGATCATTGCCTCTGGGGGCGCTGGCTCCCCTGACGATCTCGCCGACGCACTCCGTCCAGGGCGAGCCCATGCGGTGCTTGCGGCCTCGATCTTCCACAGGGATCGGTACTCGATCGCAGAGGTCAAGGAGCACCTCGCATCGCAAGGTATCCCCGTGAGGCGCGCAGCGTGATGGAGTTCGCATCCCTCTCCCCCAACGATGACGGCCTCGTCACCGCGGTCGTACAGGATCCCACGACCGGATCGGTCCTCATGGTCGCCTTCATGGACGCCGATGCGCTGCGGCTGACCATCGAGACGGGGTTCGTGCACTTCTGGAGCCGGTCGAGGCAACAGATCTGGAAGAAGGGGGAGACGAGTGGGAACACGCTCACGCTGCTATCGATCGACAAGGACTGTGATGGCGACGCCCTCCTTGTACGAGCACGTCCGGCCGGACCCGTATGCCACACAGGCACGAGCACGTGCTTTGACACCGCCCGCAGTCCGCACCTGGGGTCGGTGATCGCATCACTGGCTGGCATCATCGAACAACGCCGAGGTGTCGACCCTTCGACGTCCTACACGGCTCGACTTCTCGCCGACGGCGACCTTGCGGCGAGAAAGGTTCTCGAGGAAGCCGGTGAGGTCGCGTTCGCGGCGAAGGACGCCGCTGCCGGCGGCGATGCAATCCGTGTCGCCGAGGAAGCCGCCGATCTCCTGTATCACCTCCTCGTGCTGGTCGAGGGTTCAGGGATCGGCAGCGACGATGTCGCCGACGTCCTGACCCGGCGAATGTCCCCCTGACCGACCATCGCGATACCAGACCTACCCTGAGTCGATGCGTCGGTTCACGTTGCTCACTCTTGTCTCGGTGGCCGTTGCGTTCGCCCTGATCGCCTGCACGCCTGAGGTGACCGGCCCCCTTCCGGATGCGCCAACGCCCATCACGGAGGCCGAGCTGGTCGACCTGATCGCCACGAATGCACCAGCTGTGGTGAATGTCTGGGCGTCGTGGTGCCTCCCCTGCCGAAGCGAGGCTCCGCTGATCGCCACTGCAAGCACCGCATATCCGGATGTGACCTTCATCGGTCTCGACGTCAAGGACAGCGGAGCGGACGCCAAGCGGTTCATCGCCGCTCACCTGTCCGATGCAGACATGACGCACGTGAGCGACCGCTCCGGATCGATCCCCGTTGCCCTCGGCGGTACCAGCGGCGTTCCACTCACCTTCTTCTACGGATCGGACGGGTCGCTGGTCCATACCCACTTCGGCGTGATCGACGAACCGACGATGGCCAGGTACCTCGACGAGATCTCGCGCTGATGGAGTTCTCGCTCCTCGCTGCGGCTGCGATCGGCGTCTTCGGATTCTGGCTGATGTTGCGCTGGGAGGGACCGAGGGGCAACGCCGCGGGATGTGCCGTGGATCTGTGGGATGCCGGCCTGATCTCGGCTGTCGTCGGATTGGTGGTTGGACGGTTGGTGGCAATGGCGTCGGCTGGTATCAATCCCTTGACCGACCCCGGCCAGGTGGTGCTCATCCGTTCCGGGGTATCGACCTGGGCGACGGCGCTCGCCACGGTGGCCATGTTCGGCGCGGTTACCCGGTTGCAGTTCTTCCCTGCGGCAGACGGCATATCCGCCGCCGCAATCGCAGGGCTCGCAGGATGGCACGCCGGGTGCCTACCGACGTCTGCCTGCCTCGGAACACCCTCGACCCTGCCGTGGACATATGCTCTCGGTCCTGGAGGGGTCAGCCGGCATCCCGTCGAGTTGTATGCCGCAGTTCTCCTGGCGATAGCGTCGATCGTCATCGCGTTGTGGAAGCAACACGGAAGGCCGCCGTTGGCGGCACCGGCAGGAGCAGCACTTGCCGTCGCAGGGGGTGTCAACCTCGTGACCGAACCCATGCGGATTTCACTCGATGGCGGTCCCGAATACCTCTATGCGGCGGGCGTGATCATTGGCGTGATCGTGATAGCGGGTGCCTTCCTGCACAGGGCACGGTCGACGACCGCCGGTGTCACGCACCAAGGCTGACGAGGCGATCGAGGCGTTCCCTGAGCGTGTCCTCGCCAGCTGCACCGAACCATTGGTCGACGATGACGCCTTGTGCGATGAGGACGCTCGCTGGCTGGCCGGGGACGCCGTACAGGTTCCAAATGGTGTCGTCGAGCCCCCACATGAGGTTGTCCGAGAACAGTTCGGCGGCACGAGGCGCCGTCCGATCCATGTCCGCTCGACCGGC
>JAQAZV010000073.1:0-10271 GCA_032127155.1 Acidimicrobiia bacterium | reverse complement strand
CAGGTCGTCCGGCCGTACCGGTGCCAGGGCGCCCCCGAAGCGACCGATCGGCGTTCTGATGTAGTCGAGGAGGAAAGCTTCCATCGGACAATCCTACGGCTTCGATCCTGCTCGCGGCGGCGACAAGTCACGGGCCGATTGCCTCAGGTAGCCTGATGCCGCACCGATGCCACGAAAGGAATTCCGGTGACCGACCTCTTCTCCGAACACCGTCAGACCCTCGACTCCGCCCTCGAGGCGATCGACTCGCGTGCCTACTGGAGTGCATACCCGGAGCACCCGAAGGCCTACGGCGAGGATGCGCCCCAACACGGTCACGCGTCGTTCGATGCCCTGCTTGGCTCACCATTCGCGCTCGATCAGGCGCATGACGGCTATCTCGCCGTCGCCGAATCGTCACCATTCGGCATCGAGCTCGGGATCACGTACCCGTCGACCACCGTCGATGCGACCATCGCCGGAGCAGTCGATGCGATGAAGGACTGGGGTTCGGCGTCGCCCGACCAGCGGGCAGGGGTCTGCCTCGAGATTCTGCATCGCCTCGCAGGCGACCCTTTCACGATGGGTCTCGCTGTCCAGCACACCACCGGTCAGAGCTTTCTCATGGCGTTCCAAGCCGGAGGACCGCATGCATTGGACCGTGCACTGGAAGCGACCGCATACGTCCACCGGGAGCAGAAGCGACTTCCGGACGCGATGCGGTGGGAGAAGCCCCAGGGTTCGCGCGATCCGCTGATCATCGACAAACGATGGATCATCCGCCCACGAGGGGTCGCCGTGACCATTGGCGTGTCGACCTTCCCGACGTGGAACGGATACCCCGGCATCTTCGCATCGCTCGCTGCAGGCAATTCCGTGATCGTCAAGCCTCATCCGGAGACGATCCTCCCGCTCGCCCTCCTTGTCCGCGCCGCACGTGCGGTGCTCAGCGATGCCGGCTTCGACGCAAACGTGGTCCAGTTGCTCGTCGACACACCGGACGCCTTGGTGGCAAAGGACCTCGTGATGCGTCCGGAGGTCGGTATCGTCGACTACACCGGAGGCACGGCCTTCGGGACGTGGCTCGAGGAGAACGCCACTCACGCCGACGTGTATACGGAGAAGGCCGGCGTGAACGCGGTCATCCTCGATTCGGCGGCTGACCTCGCCGCGGTCTTCCGCAACCTGTCCGTTTCGATGACCATGTACTCGGGACAGATGTGCACGACGCCCCAGGACCTCTTCATCCCTGAGACCGGCGTGCACGTTGGCGACGAGGTCATCCCCTACACCGAGGTCGTCGCAGCTTTCGTTGCAGCGATCGACGGCCTCCTCGGGGACGATGCGCGGGCTTCGGCGATCCTCGGCGCCGTGAAGGGCCGAGCGACGCTCGAGCGGCTCGACGGCGCCTCCACCTCGGGCCACGTGCTGCTGGCATCGCGTGTCGTCGACAACCCTGAGTTCCCTGACGCCGTGGTGCGAACACCAGTCGTGATCGAGGTCGACGCCGACGACGACGCCTACCGGCACGAGATGTTCGGACCGGTGATCTACGTCGTGAAGTGCCGTTCGACCGATCATGCGATTGCGTCCGCGCACCGGGCTGCACGGGAGAGCGGAGCGATCACGTGGCTCGCCTACACGAGTGACGCCGATGTTTCGGAAGCAGTCGTCGACGCTGCGGTGAGCGCAGGCGTATCGGTTGCGTTCAACCTCACGAGCGGACTATTCGTCAACCAATCCGCAGCATTCTCCGATTTCCATGTGACAGGGGCGAACGCCGCCGGCAACAGCTCCCTCACGGATCCAGCGTTCGTCGCGCGACGTTTCAGGGTGGTGGGCGTTCGGGTCGAGCCCGCTGCGTAGTTCCGAAATCATGTGAACGGCGATTCACTTTTCCGTCAGTTTTCCTGCATGCGTCGAGGGATTCGTCTATGTTGCCCATACCGTGACCCGGGACGGTAGGGAGACATGACGACGGCGCTTGAACTCACCGAAACCCCAGACCTGAGCGGAGCTTTCCCCACGGTGGTGTGGAAGGTCCGTGAATGGGCGATGACGACACCCGACCGCGTCGCCATGAGGGACAAGGACTTCGGGGTTTGGCAGGAACGAACCTCGGCGCAGGTCTGGGACGAGATCCTCACCGCTGCACACGCCCTCTTGTCACTGGGCATCCAGAAGGGCGACGTGACGTCGATCCATTCGGAGGATCGACCCGAGTGGCTGATCTTCGATTTCGCGACCGTCGCGATCCGCGGGATCTGTACGGGAATGTATCCGACGAATCCGACCGCCGAGATTCAATACCTCGTCAACGACGCCTCCTCCCGAATCCATCTCGCTGAGGACCAGGAGCAGGTCGACAAGGTCATCGAGCCAGGAAGGGACGCGTTCCCAACCCTCGAAACGATCATCTATCTCGAGCCCCGCGGGGTGCGGACGATTCCCGACGACCGCTTGATGTCGTGGAACGACTTCATGGATCTGGGTCGTGAGCATCGAGAGGCCAACCCTGGAGCGGTCGAGCGACTCATGGCCGACGTCGATGGGGATGAGGTCATGACGCTGATCTACACGTCGGGGACGACGGGCCCTCCCAAGGGAGCGATGATCACGCACAGGAACGTCGAATTCGCCGTCGCGAACGTCCTGAATGATCCACGCCGCTTCACGAGGGGGTCAAGCGAAGGCGTGAAGGACGAAAAGCTGACCTACCTGCCGCTCTGCCACGTCGCCGAGCGCCTGTTTTCATCCTGGTCGATGGCATACAACGGGCCCATCCTGAATTTTGCTGAATCCATCGAGACGGTGCAGGTGAACCTCCGCGAGGTTCAGCCGACGATCTTCTTCGCCGTGCCCCGGATCTGGGAGCGGATACACGCCGGTGTGCTGATTCGGCTCCAGGATGCCTCCCGGCTGAAGCGCCTCAATTCGGCATTCGGTCTCAGGCTCGCCACCTACATCGGGCGCAAACGGGTCGAGAACGACGGCGATTTCACGGTGTTGGCGAAGATGGCGTACTGGATCGGCAACCCCCTCTTCTTCAGGGCGCTCCGCCAACGCGTCGGCCTCCGACACTGTCGGTATGCCTCATCCGGGGCGGCACCGATCGCTCCCGAGGTTCTCGAGTTCTTCATGGGTCTCGGCATTCCTGTCTACGAGCTGTATGGCATGACGGAGAACACGGCTCTCGCTACCACCAACTTTGCTGGTCGCGTGAAGTTGGGAACGGTTGGTGAGCCGTACAGCATGGATGAGCTGAGGATCGACCCAGACACCGGTGAGATCCAGACGAAGCACGCGGCCGTCTTTGCCGGATATTGGGGAAAGCCGGAAGCGACGAGGGACACGTTCACCGAGGACGGTTGGCTCAAGACGGGTGATGTCGGTGTTTGGGTCGATGGCACCTTCGTCAAGATCGTCGACCGCATCAAGCACATCATCATCACCTCGGGTGGCAAGAACATTTCGCCATCCGAGATCGAGAACAGCCTGAAGACCTCGCCGTTCGTGAAGGAGGCGATGGTGGTCGGGGACGGGCGCAAGTATCTCGTTGCCCTGATCGGTATCGAGGCCGACGTCGTTGGCGACTGGGCACTTCGCCGTCAGATCACCTACACGACGTACCGCGATCTCTCCGAAAAACAGGAAGTCGTCGACCTCATCCAGGGTGTCGTCACCAAGACCAATGCGAAGTTCGCGACGGTCGAGCAGATCAAGAAGTTCCGACTGATCCCCAAGGAACTCGACCATGAGGATGGGGAACTCACCGCAACGATGAAGGTCAAACGGAACGCCATCGAGGAGTTGTTCGGCGATCTGGTGGAGTCGATGTACTCGTGATCGCCCTCGTCCTGATCGGTCAGGCGGCCTCCCAATCGGGTGCGGAGAAGTTCGTCAACGCTCTGACCTCAGGTATTGCCCTCGGTGCGATCTACGCCCTCCTCGCCCTCGGGTTCGTCATCATCTTCAAGGCGACGCAGGTCGTCAACTTCGCCTACGGAGCGATCGCAGCGCTCGGCGCCTATCTCGTCGTGTACTTCGCCGTTGTGCTGAACATTCCCGGTCGATGGATGGGCGACACCCCGGAGTGGATCGCCTGGGTGCTGTCGGCGCTTCTTGCGATTGGTGCGACGGCCTTCATCGGATTGGTGATCGAGCGGGTGACGATTCGCCCGATGATCGGTGAGCCGCTGTTCGCCGTTGCGATGATCACCTTGGGCCTTGATCTCATCATCCGCACGATGACGAACGACCTCCTGTCGAACGGACTCAGCGGTCTTGGTGATCCATGGGGCGCAGGCGTGTGGGTGGTCGGGCCCATGCGGGTGGCCCACACGCAGCTCATCAGTGTCCTCGTACTCGTGGCCGTGATGCTGATGTTGATGGTCTTCTTCCGCAGTCGGACAGGCATTGCCGTGAGGGCAACGGCATTCGATCAAGAAGCAGCGATGGCCCAAGGGATCTCCGTTGGGAAGGTGTTCGCCATCGCATGGGGCATCGGTGCAGCGCTTGCGGCGGTCGGTGGGATCTTCTCGTCAGTCGCGCCTCGGGCCGCAGGTGTGAGCCCACTCACTGCCTTCATTGCCTTCCGTGCATTCCCCGTCGTGATCATTGGCGGGCTCGACTCGATCGCAGGGGCAATCATCGCAGGGCTCCTCGTGGGCATAGCCGAGGTCTTCACCGGGGTCTATCTCGGATCGGTGTCATGGCTCGGAACCGGCTTCTCGGGAATCGTGCCCTGGCTGCTCATGATGGTGATCCTGCTCGTGAAGCCATACGGGCTGTTCGGAACCGAGGAGATCAGGCGCGTATGAGGGGAAGACCGGACCTCTTCACGTCGTACTCATCGGAGCTTGCTCTCTTCCCCACGACGACGAAGCGAATCTCCATGGCACTGCTCGCGGTCATCGCCGTGCTCGCTCCTCTTGCCGCCCTGCCGTTCTTCGGGTATCTGGGAGACAGCAGCTGGCTGGTCCTGATCAATCGCACGCTCGTGTTTGCTGTCGGAGCCCTCGGCCTCAACCTGCTCACCGGCGTGGCAGGTCAGGTGTCCCTCGGCCACGCTTTCTTCATGGCGGTCGGCGCATACACCGCTGTGTTGCTTGGCGGCGAGTCAGGACGGGGCGCAACGGGTTTCGACCTCCCGATATGGATCTGGCTTCCCGCTGCTGGCATCGTTGCGGCGTTGGTGGGCATCGCGGTCGCTCCGCTCGGGGTCAGGATTCGTGGCTTGTACCTCGCTTTCGCAACTCTCGGTCTTGTCTTCATTGGTCAGTACCTGTGGCGCAATCTGACCAGCATCGCCGGGCTTCCGGGGATTGGCCGACGCTGGCCCGAACTGGAGCTGACGCTGTGGAAGGGCGAGCCTCTGATCTCGTTCGCGAGTGATGGGCCCCTGTGGTGGTGGCTGCGGCCCGTGAACGTGCTGCCGTGGGTGGACATCCAGGAGATGTCAGGCGAGGCGAAGTCCTACTTCCTACTGCTCGCGTTTGCCGTCATCCTGGCGCTGCTGGCAAAGAACCTCATGCGCACCAGGACAGGCCGGTCGTGGGCTGCCATCAGGGATCGTGACATCGCAGCAGAGGTGATGGGGGTCAACGAGGTCCGTGGCAAGACCCAGGCCTTCGCCATCTCGTCGTTCTATGCCGGCATCTGCGGTGCGTTGCTCGGGGTCGTCGTCGGTCAGGTGATTCCCGAGTCTTGGGATCTCGTCTTGTCGGTGGAGTTCGTAGCCATCATCCTGATCGGTGGTGCAGGAACGGTCGCCGGGACGCTGATGGGCACCTTCTTCGTGATGACGATGCCACGGGTCGTCGAGAATCTCACCCAGTTCCTCACGACCCAGGTGCAGGAAGGTGGGGCATTCGCATGGCTCGGCAACCTCATCATTCGTACGAGTCCTGATGACTACATCGGGATCATCTCCCCCGATGCGGCCGGTCCGGGGCTCAGCATCTTTCAGTTCAACATCGTGTTGTTCGGTGTGCTCATCATTGTCTTCCTGATCGCGGAACCACTTGGCCTCTACGGCATCTGGATCCGCGTCAGGAACTACTGGAGGGGCTGGCCCTTCACGTACTAGAGATCCATTCGGGAGCCCCTGGGAGGGGACCGGAGGGGGTACAGAGGAAACCACATGAGAAGGAGGAACCAGATGAGAAAGCGATTCAGCTTGCTCGTCTTGGTGTTGGTCTTTGCGCTGGTCGCTGCTGCTTGCAGTAGCGATGACGGCGGAGATACGACCACCACAGCTGGTGGTACGGAAGAGACCACCACAACGACCAGCGGTGGCACCGATGAAACCACGACAACGGCTGGGGAGACCCCGGCTGAGGTCATGACCGACATCGGAGTCGACGCGGAGAACAAGGTCATCAAACTCGGACTGCTCGCCGACCTGACCGGTCTGTTTGCTGCAACCGTGACGGATATCACCGATGCAACGTCGGTCTTCTGGGATCAGGTCAACGCCAATGGTGGCCTGACTGATGGCTGGACTGTCGAGTTGGTCATCGAGGACACGAACTACAACGTCGAGCAGCACATGGAGAAGTACGCAAAGCTGCGCGAGGAAGTCGTGGCGATCACGCAGTCGACAGGTTCGCCGACGAGCATCACGATGCTCCCGGACGCCGTCACTGATGATCTCGTGTTCACCCCGTTGAGCTGGTACTCGGGTTGGGCGATTCCGGAGTTCGACGGCGGCAACGCCCTCGAGCTGAACTCGAACTACTGCCTCGAAGCCATGAACCTGGTGTCCTTCATGAAGGACAACGGCGGACAGACGATCGCCTTGGCGACCTTCCCGTCCGACTATGGCTTCGATGCCGGAGCGGGAGTCAAGGCTGCGGCCGAGTACTACGGCATGGAGGTCGTCTATGACGGCGACGGTGCCGTGATTCCCGGCCAGGATCAGACCCCGGTCATCCAGGGAATCGTCGGATCAGGTGCGGACTGGACGTTCCTGACGACCAACCCGTCGATCGGTGCTGAGATCCTCGCAGGAGCGGTGCAGGCTGGATACACCGGTATGTTCACGGGTTCCGTACCCACGTATGACTTCCGGTTGCTCGATTCTGCGGCAGGCCCGCTGTACGACGCTGTGTACTACCAGTCATCGTGGGGCAACCTGTGGGGTGAGTCGTCACCTGGGTACGACAACATGCTCGCGGCTCTTCAAGCCGCGTACCCTGACCGTCGCCCGAGCGACTCGTTCCTGCTCGGTTGGCAGGAGTCACTCGCGTGGCAGGCTGTGCTCGAGGCAGCGATCGCCAGTGGGGACCTCACCCGTGCGGGTGTGAAGGCTGCCGCGAACTCGCTCGAGACCGTGGACTTCGGAGGCATGGCTCCGAACCAGAGCTACGCGGGAACCCCGAACGAGTTCGTGACCAGGGAGACGGCGGTGTATGACCCAGACCTTGCGACCTATACGGCCGCTGGAGGCGCGGAGCAGACCCTGTCGCAGGCAGGAAGCTCGACGGGTTCGCTCCCGATGACGGGGTGGTTCGCGAGCGATGCTGCGAAGGATTACGACTTCACAGCACCGTGCTACTCGCTGGGCTGAGCAACTGACCATCGTGGGGGTGCGGCGACGCCGCACCCCCACCCGACCACAACGGAGGAATCGAGCGCATGCTGGAAGTCGCCAACCTCGAAGTCGTCTACAACGACGTCGTCCTGGTGCTTCGCGGGCTGTCGCTCGAAGTACCCGAAGGCAAGATCGTTGCGCTTCTCGGCGCCAATGGAGCAGGGAAGACAACGACCCTGCGAGCGATCACGGGACTCCTACAGATGCACGAAGGCGACATCACGAAGGGCTCGATCACCTACAACGGTGTCGACCTGCAGGGCAGGGACCCTTCCTTCGTCGTCCGGAATGGCGTGGCGCAGGTCATGGAGGGACGGCGTGTGTTCGCCGAGATGACTGTCGATGACAACCTGCGCACCGGTGCCGTCACCAACAAGGACTCCGCAAACGTCAAGGAGAGCTACGACAGGGTCATGACGATGTTCCCTGCGATAGCGCAACGACACAAGGACACGGCCGGATACCTCTCGGGTGGCGAACAACAGATGCTCGCCATTGGCCGTGCGATGATGGCGAATCCTTCCCTGCTCATCCTCGACGAACCGTCATTGGGTCTCGCTCCGATGCTGGTTGCCCAGATTCGCGACATCATCGTCGACATCAACAAGCAGGGAACGAGCGTCCTCCTCATCGAGCAGAATGCAAACATGGCCCTGTCGATCGCTGACTACGGCTACATCATGGAGACAGGAAAGGTGGTCATGGACGGCGATCCCAAGAAGCTTCTCTCGGATGAGGACGTGCAGGAGTTCTACCTCGGTCTCCACAGCGAGGGAGACCGCAGGTCGTTCCGCGACGTCAAGCACTACAAGCGAAGGAAGCGGTGGTTGTCGTGAGCGCACCGCTCGTTGAGTTTCGGAATGTCAGCCTCTCCTTCAAGGGCGTCAAGGCGCTGACCGACGTGAGCTTCACGGTGGACGACAAGGAGCTGTTTGCCGTGATCGGCCCGAACGGTGCCGGCAAGACCTCGACCTTCAACTGCCTCAACGGTGTCTACAAGCCTCAGGAGGGCGACATCCTGTGGAAGGGCGAATCGATCCTCGGTCAGCGCCCCGACAAGGTCGCTGAGCTTGGCGTTGCCAGGACCTTCCAGAACATCGAGCTCTTTGCCCATATGACGGTCATTGAGAACATCACGCTCGGGAGGCACATCCGGACGAACGTGGGGTGGTTCGACGGAGCCATCTGGTGGGGCAAGGCGAAGCGAGAAGAGATCGCCAACAGAGAGTTCGTGGAATCGATCATCGACCTCCTCGAAATCGAAGCGTGGCGCTCCTACCCGGTCGGGTTGCTGCCGTACGGCATCCAAAAGCGCGTCGAGCTGGGTCGGGCACTCGCCACGGAACCCGAGCTTCTCCTCCTCGATGAGCCGGTCGCCGGCATGAACCTCGAGGAAACAGAGGACATGGCGCGGTTCATCCTCGACATCCGCGAGGAACTCGACATCGCGATCGTCCTGGTGGAGCACGACATGGGGCTTGTCATGGACATTGCTGATCGCATACTCGTACTCGACTTCGGTGAAGTGATATCGACCGGCACGCCCGACGAGGTCCAACGCGACCCGAGGGTGATCAAGGCCTACCTCGGCGAGGAGTTGGGAGTGTGAGGCGCTCCTCCGGAGCGCCGTAGCAAGTACAGGCCTCGCTTCGCTCGGCGTAGCAGGTAGCAGGATCGGCAGTAGGGACGGCGTCGTGGAGCGGGTGGAACGGATTCGGTGGGCGATCGACAACGATCCGTATGCCGCCGCACAAGGGTTTCTATTGGGTGAGGTCACGGACGTTTCGGTTTCGGTGACGCTGCTCGTGAGGGATGACCACGTGAACTTCCTCGGAGGCACCCACGGCGGAGTCGTCCACTCCCTCGCCGATTGTGCGTTCTCACTTGCCTCGAACGCCTACCCGGAGGATGCGGTTGCGATTGACACGCACCTCGCGATCACAGCCTCGTCAGGGGTCGGCGATGTCCTCACAGCTACAGCACACGAGGAGACGCGGGGCCGCAGCCTCGCGACATACCGGGTGAACGTGACCAGGCCGGACGGGCGGATCGTCGGGTTGTTCACAGGAACCGTCTTCATCAAGCCAGCCTGAGGCTCTGCGGTTGCGCCAGTCCGCCCGTCAGCCCTTGGCGCGGTCGACCAACTTCCACGCAAGGGGAAGGAGCAAACCAGCGGCGACGATCTTCATCAGGTCGCCGATGACAAACGGAGTGAGCCCTGCCGTCACGGCCTGGTTCATGGTCGTGAACGCTTCCACGCTGAGATACAGCCACGTGACTCCGAACAGGTAGATGACGGCGTTGCCGGCGAGGAAGGCTGGTATTGCTGACCAGACCTTGCGATCCTGACCGCGCTCGGCGAGGGCGCCAACCACCCATGCCGCCACGATGAAACCGACGAGGTACCCGGCCGTTGCTCCGGTTGCGGCGTCCCACCCACCCGAAGCCTCCGTATAGAAGGGAAGTCCGACCGCCCCGAGGGTCCAGTAGATGACCTGACTTCCTGCGCCAGCCCACGAACCGAGTGACGCACCAGCGAGGAGGACGGCGAATGTCTGTCCGGTGATGGGCACCGGTGTGCCGGGAACGGGGAGGTAGACCTGCGCGGCGAGGGCGGTGAGGAGCGCAAAACCCACCATCAGCGCGACGGTGGCTGCTCGTGACCTCGGTACTACGACGCCTGCGAGCGTCGGCATGG
>JAQAZV010000072.1:0-4213 GCA_032127155.1 Acidimicrobiia bacterium | reverse complement strand
GAACTTCGACGTCGTCGTCGAGAGTTTCCCCTGGACCGGCTCGGTCTTCGACGCCTCGGCAGGTGAGGAGGTCCTGGTTGTACCCCAGCCCCACAAGTATCACCAGGGAGGTGGAATCCGCTTCGATTCGCGGGGGGACCTGTGGTTGTCCTTCGGTGACGGTGGTGGTATCGGTGACCGCTACGGCAACGGGCAGAACCCGTCCACCCTCAACGGCACGCTCGTGAGGATCGATGTCGATGGAGCCACGCCGTATGCCATACCCGGCGACATCCCGAACGTGGATGTTGATGGAGCCCGACCGGAGGTCTGGGCGTTCGGGCTCAGGAATCCCTGGCGATTCGCGTTCGACGGTGACCAGATCGTCATCGCCGATGTCGGCCAGTACGTGGGCGAGGAGATCAATGTCGTATCCGTGCGCGGCGGTGGATACAACTTCGGCTGGCCGGTGATGGAGGCCGACGGGTGCTACGAAGCGGACACGTGCGACAACGAAGGTATGGTCGCCCCTGTCCTGGTACTGCCCCATGAACGGCTGTGCGCCATCATCGGGGGAGTCGTCTATGACGGGACCGCCATCCCGGAGCTGAATGGCCACTACCTGTTCGGTGATCACTGCGTCGGATGGATCCGCTCAGCCCCCCTCCTCGACGGCGAACTCGGACCTGTGACCGATTGGGAGAACCAGCTCGGGACGCTCGGAATGGTCACGTCGATCGACGTCGACCACCGCGGCGAGGTACTCGTCACGAACCTCGAAGGCGACGTATACCGCATCATTCCCGTGCGTGAAGGCGGCTGAGGACTCACCGCTACCCATCGCCAGTCGCCAGCGTCGACCGCCGTCGATGCCTCGAGACCCGGCGCTCCACCCGATGCGCTGCAGCCCGAAGTGGCATAATCGCCTGATATCCAGGAGGTTGACATGGGCTCACTACTCGTACACATCACCCACGGGCCCGACGCTCCAACAAGAGCTGCCCTCGGATTCTTGGTCGCCAGGACGGCCGCAGAGGCCGGACACGAGGTGACCATCTTCTGTGCCGGAGACGCTGCCTACCTTCTGAAGGACGCGGTCATCGAGCACACGAAGGGAATCGGAACGGGAGCGCTCTCCAACACGTTTCCTACCGTCGTTGCGAGCGGCGTTCCCATCTACGTGTCGGGGGGATCATCGAAGACTCGCGGCGTTGATCAGACCGACCTCGATGGGAAGGGCGCCCAGTTCGCCACACCCGCCCAGCTCGTGGACCTGACCTTCGCTGCAGATCGCGTACTCTGCTACTGAGTCTGAACGGCACCTCACGGCGAACTCGACGGAGTGGGTCCGAGAGGGGTCGAACAGGCCGGCACGAGGCCCGGCTCGCTGCTGGGGAGCGATGAAGCGCACTGAGGAGGGATGTCATGGATATTGAACGACCCCAGGTTCTCGATGACGCAGCGGGTCGGTGGACCGGAACGTGGTCGACCTGGCTGCAACCGGAGGTGCTGCATGACACCTCTGCCATCGACCTCGACGTCGATACGACGCCCGAGGGGTGGACGCTGACCTACTCCGGAACCATCGGTGACGACGACGTGACCGGCCGCATGCTCGTCTCGTCAGACGGTACGACGATCCGCTGGACCGACACATGGCACACCGGTGGCGAGGAGCAGCTGCTCGTCGGCACCCATCCAGAATCGCCGTCCTACCACTACGGCCCCGATGATGCACCGTGGACATGGTCCATCGCGATCGAACGTCGGGGCGACCAGCTGGTCATCCGCCATTTCAACGCACCACCGGGCGACGAACCCGCCCTTGCCGTGGAGATCGACCTGACCCGCAGGGTCGGATGATGCAACACGATCAGGCTTCATCATTGCTGTCGGGTGTTCTCATCAGGCGATCGTCACCTCGTCGCTGAGGTAGACGTCCTGGATGGCATTGAGCAGCGCGATGCCCTCGGCCATCGGGCGCTGAAAGGCCTTACGACCCGAGATCAGCCCTGTTCCTCCGGCCCGTTTGTTGATCACAGCCGTTCTGACCGCTTGCGCAAGGTCGCCTTCTCCGGAGGAGGCGCCGCCGGAGTTGATCAGTCCGATGCGTCCCATGTAGCAATTCGCTACCTGCCACCGCGTCCAGTCGATCGGATTGTCCGACATCAACTCGCTGTAGACCCGCGGATGCGTCTTGCCGAACCCGACGGCGCCGAATCCGTTCTTCGACTCAGGCTGCTTCTGCTTGATGATGTCAGCCTCGATCGTCACGCCGAGATGATTTGCCTGGGCCGTGAGATCGGCCGCTGCCTCATAATTGGTTCCATCGACGGTGAACTCGGGGTTGCGGAGGTAGCACCACAACACGGTGAACATCCCGAGGTCGTGCGCGGTCTCGAAGGCATCGGCCACCTCCTCGAGCTGACGCATCGACTCCTCGGATCCGAAGTAGATCGTGGCCCCGACTCCCGCAGCACCGAGGTCCCATGCGCGCTCGGCCGAACCGAACATGACCTGGTCATACGTGGTCGGATAGGTCAACAGTTCGTTGTGGTTGAGCTTGACGATGAAGGGAATGCGGTGGGCGTAGCGTCGCGAGACCGAGCCAAGGACACCGAAGGTTGACGCCACAGCGTTGCAGCCACCCTCGATCGCGAGCTCGACGATGTTTGCGGGGTCGAGGTAGGCCGGGTTCGGAGCGAAGGACGCGGCAGCGGTGTGCTCGATGCCCTGATCGACCGGGAGGATCGATACGTACCCCGTGCCACCGAGGCGCCCGTGACCAAACAGATGGCCCAGGTTCCTCAGAACCTGGGGACTCCTGTCGGAAACGGAGAACACCCTGTCGATGAAGTCGGGACCGGGAAGGCTGAGATCGTCCTTGGCAATGCCGGGGCCCGTGAACCCCAACAGATCGTCAGCATCGGATCCGAGCAGCGAGGCGATGTCCATAGTGTCTCCCTTTCCGTTCGACCCTCCCAGTATCGCGCCCAGCACGCGATCGCGGATGAGGTTCCAGGAGTCTCGATCGCAGCAAGGTCTAGGGACTCAAAACTCACAACTCACAACTCACAACTCAAAACTCACAACTCAAAACTGCCCTGCTCGCGAAAACTTCGGACGGCCGCGAAAACCGTTCGCCCACTGAGCGGGGGATGTGTCACACCGGTGCGCTAGAAATACCTTCACTTCCCAGAGTGTGTTGCACGAAACGGCCGGAACACGGGGGTCGCATCCAGTATTTGACGAGTGTCACCTTTGTAATTACACTCGTGCAACCACGCAACATCTTGGGGCCAGAACGCACCATCAACCCAACATGTTGTGGTTGTGGGCAATTTTGTGGATAAATCAGCCATCACTCGTGGTGACGAGGTCTTGGAGGACATCGTATGAGCAAGGGTCTGCGGATCGAACGTCGGTTCACAACAGAGGGCGTCAGCCCGTACGAGACCGTCGAATGGTCGACACGGGACTCCCGGATCACGAATCCGGACGGCTCCGTGGTGTTCGAGATGACCGATGCGGAGATCCCCGCTGGTTGGTCGCAGGTCGCCGCAGACATCATGGTCTCGAAGTACTTCCGGAAAGCCGGCGTCCCCCAGGTGGACGCTGATGGCAAGCCGATCGTCGATGCCACGGGCGCTCCGGTGACAGGACCAGAACGTTCCGCACGCCAGGTCATCGACCGGCTGGCCGCCACGTGGCGCTGGTGGGGCGAGGAGCACAGCTACTTCGCTTCGTCGGAGGATGCCCAGGTGTTCGAGGACGAGCTGGTCTACATGCTGCTCCACCAGATGGCTGCGCCGAATTCACCGCAATGGTTCAACACGGGCCTCCATCATCGCTACGGCATCTCCGGACCGGAGCAGGGCTTCTGGTTCGTGGACCCCGCCACAGGCGAACTCGAGGCTTCCCCAGACTCGTACAGTCGCCCGGCTCCCCACGCCTGCTTCATCCAGTCCGTCGATGACGACCTCGTCAACCCTGGTGGCATCATGGACCTGTGGATCCGCGAGGCCAGGCTCTTCAAGTTTGGTTCGGGAACAGGCTCGAACTTCTCCAACATCCGTGCAGAGGGCGAGCCGCTGTCGGGTGGCGGGAAATCGTCGGGCCTCATGTCCTTCCTCAAGGTCGGCGACCGGGCTGCCGGTGCCATCAAGTCCGGTGGCACCACGAGGCGTGCGGCCAAGATGGTGATCCTCGACATTGACCATCCCGACATCGAGAC
>JAQAZV010000071.1:0-3817 GCA_032127155.1 Acidimicrobiia bacterium | reverse complement strand
CCGCCCGCTCGACGCTTTCGATGGAACGCGTCGTTCTGGCCCTAGCTGATGGTCCACTCCCGACGCGTTTGTCAAGAAGCTTCTCTTCGCACCCGGCGAATCGGTATGGGAATAGCTCTCGAGCGTCTCACTGAGCCGCCCATAATGATGCTCCTATGTCAAGGTGCTTGCGGGTTGGGTGGACAGGACTGGGGTGGGCCACACCGTGTGGTGGGCAGGCTCTTATCAGGTCACACCGCCCTGGTTTGGGTTGGTAGGTGGGGTCGACAGGTCAATATGAGGACAGCACCGCGGGGTGCGTCAGCCGGTTTGTTGGGTCAGGCCCCACCCAGATCGTCATGCAGTGCGTGGTAGGTGTTTGAACGTTTGGCGGGCGACGTAGCGTTTCAGACACCGCATGATCTCCGCCGTTGAGAGCCCTTCGGCCCGGCGGCGTCTGACGTAGTTGCGGGTCTCGGCGTCGGATGCCATGCGGGTGAGCACGATGCGGTAGAGCGCAGCGTTGGCTTGCCGATCACCTCCGCGATTGAGCCGCACCTTCCCGCTGGTCTTCCCGGACCCGGCAGGGAGCGGCGTGACACCGCACAGGTGCGCCCAAGAGCGTTCCGTGTGGAGCCGGTCGGGGTTGTCGCCGGCCGTGACCAGCAGCGAAGCGGCGGTGTCGACGCCGACGCCGTAGAGGCCGAACAGCGACGGTGCCGTCTCGGTGATCAGCCGATCGAGTTCGCTGTCGATGTCCCTGATCTCGACGTTGAGATGTTTCACTCGTCGGGCGAGGCCCCGGATCACGACATTGGTCGTGTGGACGATCGGGTCGGAACCCTTACGGGGCCGCATCGCAGCCGCCTCAGAGACGAGGCCGATCTTGGCACGGTCCTTGAAACGGACCCGGATCTCGTCAGGAGCGGTGAATACGAGATGACGAAGCTGATTCAACGTCGCGATGCGTTGCGTGCGTGCCGAACGGCGAGCAACTAACAACACCCTGATCTGCTCGACCGGGCCGTCACGGCGTTTCGGTGTCACCGACGCTGACCCGGACAGCGCAGCCCTCGCTGCTGCGACGGCGTCGACCGGATCGGACTTCCCCAACCGGCGGCGCATCTGCCGGTTCTGGCGATCCACCTCCACCACCACGATCCCTTCACGGTGGAGATGACGCGACAGGCCGACGCCATACGACCCCGTACCCTCCACCCCAACCCGGATCACCGAACCAAACGCTGCCAACCACGCCGCCAACCGTTCGTAGCCCGCTGCATCCGTTGGAAACGACTCGACCCCCAACACGCCACCGTTGCTATCAACTGCTGCAGCGACATGCACATCGGCATGCGTATCCACACCGCCAACCACTCCAGATACCATTGACATGGCTGCCCCTTTCACTCGCGGATGGGCAAAGGGGTGGCACACGCCACCGGGACGGCGGAACGGACCCAACCGAGCTGCTTCTCTCAGCTCAACCGGAGACCCACCGCCCAACCGGGGCGTGCAACACCAACCACATCATGCCCCCCAGCCGGTTGTGGGCGGGGTGTTTGGCGTGTAGGTTTGTGGTGTAACGGAGGCCGTTGTTCGGCGGCCCGCCGTGTTGCGGTCTCCTTGAGGCGAGGAGAGCCGCTGTGACTGCTGCGATCTGTCGATTCCTGTTGATTGCGTGCCTGTTGTTGGTTGGCGCCTGCTCTGGCGATCCGACAACGTCGGATGAGTATGCGGAACTCGACCAGGAACTCGCCGAAGCGAAGACGCAGTTGGCGGAGGTCGATGCGAACGCGGAGGCCGTTGCGGTGGTCGAGGCCAACGAGGCGGCGTACATGGAGGCGTTCTATGCACAGGACCTCGACGCGTTTATGGACACGTTCACCGACGATGCCGTCTTCATCGACGAGACGTTCGGCGATCGTTTCGAGGGCAAGGCTGCCATCAGGAGCATGTACGCGAACGTTATCAAGTTCGCTGATCCCGGACAATCGGAGGTGCTTGATCTGCACGTCGCTGGCGACGGGACAGCCGCTACGAGTACGTGGGAGTGGATTGGCACCAACGGCTACGGCAATCCATTCCATCTCCCTACTGCTCTGATCCACGAGTACCGGGACGGCAAGATCTCGAGAGAGACCGTGTACTACGCCTCACGGAACGCGTACGACCAACTGATGGGTTCATAGAAACATCACCGACTCGCCAATCTGGACCAACCCCCGGCGCATATCGGAGCCTCTTTGTGTCAAGTTGTTTGTTTCGGGGCGCGTTGGCGGACACCGATCCGGGGTCGGTTGTGGGGGTGTAGGTTTGGTGTCGGGTTCGGGAGTGACCGATCCGAAGAGCCGGTGATCAGGATGTGAGGCCGGCCACGCTGGATTCAGTGACGTTCCTGATTGTCCTCCCGGACCCGCTCCTCGTTCAGCTGCTGTGGCGTTGCGCGTCGGTGATCAGCCGCCGGTAGACCGCATTCGAGATGCGCCTCTTGAGTGCCCGGAGGGCCTCTTTCGTGGTCTTGCCTTCATCCAGTTTCTTGTCGTAGTAGACCCTGCCTTCGGTGTGGTGGCTGATCTGGGTGACGGCGGCGGTGTGGATGGCGTGGTTCAGGGTCCGGTTCCCGCGTCGTGACAGGCGGTGGCGGACCTTGCCTCCTGAGGAGACTTCGATGGGTGCGGTGCCGTTGTATGCCGCATACCGATCCGCCGTAGCGAACCTGCCGATGGGTGGCGTGTAGCCGACGAGGAACGCAGCGACGACAGGGCCGACACCGTAGATGTCGGTCACCGACGTATCAGCAGCCGCAACGGCTCGACGGATCTGGGCCTTGTTCGCCTCGAGGTCCCGATCCAGACGCCGGATGTCGACGATGTGTGTCTTGGCCATCAGGCGTCGCTGCTCACCGACCGCGTCGAGGCCACGGATCCCTCCCAGCATGCGAGATGCTTGTTTCGCTGAGAGCCGGTGCCCCATACCGCCCGGACGCAGCACGGCGAGCATCGCATGGAGGCGACACGCCGCCTGGGTCCGTAGCGAAGTGAGTTCGCGGTGCCGCTTCGCCAATATCCGTAACACCGCCGTGTCGTCCTCACGACGGACTTCGGCGAGGCTCTCGCGGCGCAACGCAGCGATCGCTACGGAACGGGCATCGTTCGGGTCGTTCTTCTGGGACTTGCCCGACGACAACACCCGAATCCGCGACGCCAACACGGGTGGCACGTCAACCACCGGCTCACCCCGGGAGACGAGCTGCTGTGACAGAAGATGGCCGAGTCCGGTGGCGGCTTCGACCGCCCACACCCTGCCGTCACCATCCACCGACTGTGCCCAGTCGATGAGCTTCCTGGTCTGGTCCTTGTCTGCCCGGATCGTGATCTCAGCGAGCACCGTCTCGTCATTGTCGATAGCAACCGCCGTATGGGTCGCCTTGTGCGGGTCGATACCAATCGTCGTGACCATCATCAACCTCCTCGTTAAGGGGTCACACGGGTGGTCGCGGCAGGCACTCCTGATCACAACAAATGCCCGTTGCCTCTGGCGTTCGCCTCTTTCGAGCCACACCACGACCAGGGGGCTCGACGGGCCGACAGTTCGTTACCAAGACACCGCCTGGGTGCCAGGCACCTGGAGAGCCAGACCCGCCGACACCCCCAACGCTACGAGACAGAACTGTCCCGTAACACCCCCCACATCATCAATCAGGCACATGCGGGCAGCTACTCAATGGCTGGTGCCGATCGGGAACTGACCGTGCAAACCTGCGACCGAACTGCGACCCGTAAACGATCAAGAGGCTGGAACCCTTGCCTCTAAAGGGTTTCTCGTTGGGGGTCAC
>JAQAZV010000070.1:0-6441 GCA_032127155.1 Acidimicrobiia bacterium | reverse complement strand
CCCGAAACCTGCACCGATCGAACGGTCGACATGGGCACGGCATCCACGTCTTCAACCGTGATGTAGATGTCGGCAGGGTCCTCGCGATAGAACGAGAGCGGGAAGTGGTTCGGTGGCTGAACCCCGAGGAGGGCGAGGCTCGTGAGCTTGCCGGGTATTCGTTGAACATAGCTGACGTCGACCCCTTCGTCCCTGAGGTACCGGAGCACGAAGTCGCCCGTCCGATCGTCCCCGACGGCGGTGAGGACGGCTGCGGATCGGCCGAGCCTCGCCACCCCGATGGCAATGTTGGTCGGGGAACCGCCGACCATGGCATCGAAGCTGGTGATGTCCTCGAACGCCGCTCCGACATCCCGTGAATACAGGTCGAGATTGGCCCTACCGACGGACAGCATGTCGATTGTCACGGACACATACCCCATGTGTGATGGAGAACTCGTGGTGGGTGCTGCACGGGCGCAGACTAGAGGATGTCTAGACAACCGTCACAACACCCACCCCTCCCGTTCTTGCGTAAATGAGTTCCACCCTGGGGGGAACTCATTTACGCAAGAACGGGACAGGGCGGCAGCGGTCGTCAGGTCGTGGCGGTGGCTGCGGAGGTCGACCGGGCTGCGATGGATCGGACAGTCAGGATCACGAAGAACAACGCGATGGGCACGACGGCAATGGTTGCCGATCCCGAGGTGTCGGCGTGGTAGCTGATCACGAGGCCAACGAAGACCGACACCGCACCGATGAGGGCAGCGACGGCCATCATCAGGGGGACACGCCTGACCATGAGGGCCGCCGTTGCCGGTGGACCGATCAGAAGCCCGAAGACGAGCAGGGTTCCAACGGTCTGGAACGATCCGATGATGGCAAGGGTGATCAGGGCCAGGAGGGCGACGTGGGCGAGCCGTGGTCGCATGCCGAGGAGCTGGGCCTTCTGCTCGTTGAACGACAGCACGAGGAATGGTCGATACAAGGCCGCGGACACACCGAGCGTGATCGCCGCGAGGATCGACAGCATCACGACGTCATTCCTCGTCACGCCGAGCGCGTCCCCGAAGAGCACCGCCGTGAGATCACCCGAGTAGGACGTCGTCCGGGAGATCAGGATCACCCCGAGACCCAGCATGCCGACGAACAGCAGCCCAATGCTGGTGTCCTCAGAGAAGGTCGTCTGTCGATGGACGAGGTTGATACCGATCATCATCACCACCGCCGCAGCACCAGCACCGATGATCACGTTGAAGTCCAAGAGGATCGCAAGGGCGATTCCAGGGATGACACCATGAACGAGGGCATCTCCGAGGAACGACATGCCACGGATCACCACCCACGTGCCGACAAGGGCAAGCGCTATCGCAGCGAGCGAGCCGCCAATCAGCGCACGTTGCTGGAACGCGAGGTCGAAGGGTTCGAGGATCCATTGCATGACCACGGCGAGGCTACCTCCCAAGCTCGAAGGAAGGCTGCGACTCGAGTGGGTTCATCGCAATCACGGGCTCGTTGTGGAAAGTGCAGAGGCGATCGCCTCAGCGTTGGTCGACAGCAACCCGATCAGGGTCGCCGTCGGGGATCCCTCCGCCCCCAACGATCCCGTGACGAGCGACACAACGGAGACGTCGGTGCCGAGCTCCGATGCAACAGCATCGGCGAGGGTCGTGGGCGAGGAAGTCTCTGCGAAGATCACGGTGACACCGGCATCCGTCATGTCGCTGACGAGGGCCGCAAGCTCCGCCGAACTGGGATCGGAGAGTGTGGAACCGCCCGGAATGACGACGCCGAGGATCGTGAAGTCGTATCGATAAGCGAAATACCCAAAAGCATCGTGGTTCGTGACCATCACACGTCGGTCGCCGGGAACGGCATCGAGGATCGCAACAATCGTGTCGTCTGCAGCGGCGAGCTCGGCCGCGTATGCCTCGGCCCGATCTCCCCACGGGACCGACGGATCGATGGCCATGAGGGAATCAGCAATCACGCCTGCCCCTGCGGCGACCCTGAGGGGATCCATCCAGACATGAGGATCGTCGCCGACGACCCCGTCCTCAACGAACGGGAGGGGATCGAGCAGCGGTGCGATCTCGACCACGGTCACTCCCTCGGCCGCGGCAGCTTCCAGCACGTCGCTGAGCCCCTCTTCGAGGCCGAGCCCGTTCGCAATGACCAGGTCAGCTGACTGGAGACGAGCCACATCCCGCGACGACGGCTGGTATCCATGGGGGTCCGCACCGCGAGGAACCAGAACCTCCACCGTTGCATCATCTCCAGCCACGGCAGCAGCGACATCTGCCCAGATGGACGTCGTGGCCACGATCGTCAGGGGGTCATCGCCTCCACCGTCACCCGAGGAGTCGGTTGAACACGACACAGCGATCAGCGACAGCACCAGTGCAAGCGCCACCAAACCCTGGCGAGCAGGCGACGGACGCCACGCACTGCGCCTTCTGTTGCGGATTCGGGGGTCGTGGGAGGGAGTCAGGAGAAGCATCCTCGGATGGGTCGCGGGATCTTGTGTCTAGAATGAGAATCGTTACTGATTCATGAATCATACGCAGGGATGCCCCATATGCACGAGTCCAAGCTGCATCGCCAGGTCGAACCCCGGTTGCGGGAGGCCGAGGTCCGATACACGAAGGGCCGTCGAGTCATCGTCGAGGAACTTGCAACGTCCGACGGGCCGCGATCGGCAGCGGAACTCCATGCCGACCTCGGAGCAACCGTGCCCATCTCCTCCATCTACCGAACATTGGCCGTGCTGGAGGAATCGGGCATCGTGACCCCCCACTTCGCCACCAAGGGCATTGCAAGGTACGAGCTTGCCGAGTGGCTCACGGGGCACCACCACCACCTCGTCTGTGTCGACTGCGGGGCCGTCGAGGATGTCGACGTTCCCGACGGCTACGAGGAGCAGGTACGCATCCTCGTTTCGGACATCGCTGGTGTCGCACGCTTCACGCCGACGAACCACGCGCTCGAGATCGAGGGTCTCTGCAAGGACTGCGCATGACCGAAGCGGCAATCATCGGAACGGATCTCGTGGTTGCCTATGGCCAGACCACGGCGATAGCACGATCGAGCTTCTCGATTCCTGCAGGCAGCGTGACCGCGATCATCGGACCGAACGGCTCCGGCAAATCCACGCTGCTCAACGCCATCGCAGGCCTGATCGAACCGGTCAGCGGATCGATCGAGGTCCTCCCCCTCGGAGGAGCACCACGTCGCCTGTCCTATGTGCTCCAGACCACGAGTGTCAACGAGGCACTGCCCGTGTCGGTGCGCGAGGTGGTCACGATGGGCCGCTACGCCGCAACCGGAATCTATCGACGGTTGACGCAGGTGGACCAGGATGCGATCGAGGAGGCGATCCACCGGATGGGGATTGCTGACATTGCGTCGCGCCACCTCCACGATCTCTCTGGTGGTCAGCGCCAGCGGGCGTTCGTGGCCCAGGGCCTTGCCCAGCCCCACAACATCCTCCTCCTCGACGAGCCGCTGACGGGGATCGACCTCACGACTGCGCAGGCGATCGACACCGTGCTCCACGATGAGACCCAGCGCGGTTGCACCATCCTCCTGACGACCCACGACCTGTCCGAGGCACAATTCTCCGACCATGTCGTCCTGATCTCGGGCCGTGTGGTTGCGGACGGACCGCCTGACGATGTCCTCACCGCGGACAACCTGGTTGCGGCCTACGGACCAGCCCTCCTCCACGTCGACGATGGCGGGCAACTGTTCGTCGATGATCCCCACCACTCGCACCTGCCGGGACGCCACTCGCACCGTGAGCGGATCATCCACACCGAGGCATCGCCCGGGGACCTCCACGGATCCGACGACACCCACGGTCACTGACCGCTACGGCGCAGCAATCCGCTCAGATGTCGAGGCCAGCAAGCCTCGGGAACGAGCTGCGGAGGGCCGGGTACAGCTCCCGATAGACGAGGTACGCCTCCTCGTATGTCGAAGCGTCGGCTGTCGGCTCGATCGGAGGGCCGACCTCGACCGCTGACGTGGACGCCTCCGCGACCGTTGAGAAGGCACCAGCGCCCGTCGCAGCCAGCAGCGCTGCACCGTGGGCCGCCCCCTCAGATGTTCCGACGACACGAACGGGCAGGTTGACCGTATTCGCGATGATCTGGAGCCACAGTGGACTCGACGCTCCGCCGCCTGAAACCGTCACCTCGTCGAGCGGTACGGACGATCGAACGAGTTCGGCAGAGTCCCTGAGTCCGAACGCGACCCCTTCCATGACAGCCCTCGCCATATGGCCGAGTCCATGGCGCACCGTCAGCCCGATGAAGGCACCTCGTGCCAGGGGATCCGGATGCGGCGTTCGTTCACCACTCAGGTAGGGGAGGAAGATGAGGCCATTACTCGCCGCGGGAACGGCGGCTGCCGCCTCATTCAGCTCGTCGTACGAGGCATCAGGGGCCAGTGCCTCCCTGAACCACTGGAAGCTGCCCGCAGCAGAGAGCATGACACCCATCAGGTGCCACATGTCCGGGACGGCGTGGCAGAACGAATGGAGCCGTCCGTCGGGATCGAAGACGGGCTCAGCTGTTGGGGCGAAGACAACCCCGCTCGTACCGATGCTCATGGCGATCGTTCCTGGGGCGACCGCGCCCGTGCCAACAGCGTTCGCTGCCTGGTCCCCGCCGCCGGCATAGACCGGCGTGCCCGCCCGCAAACCCGTCAGCGCTGCGGCCGAGTCGGAAAGCACTCCGGTCTGCTCGGGTCCTTCGAAGGTGTCGGGGAGCCAGCCTCTCGGAATACCGAGCGTGTCAACGACCTCGGTGGACCAATCACGCCGTACGAGGTCGAACAGGATCGTTCCGGACCCTCCGGCACGGTCCATGGCGTATCGATCTGTGAGGCGGAAGCGCACATAGTCCTTGGGAAGAAGGACATGCGCTATGCGCTCCCACACACCCGGTTCGTTGTTGCGCACCCAGAGGATCTTGGGTGCTGTGAACCCGGTCAGGGCATCGTTCCCTGTGATCGCCAGGAGGCGTTCCCTGCCGATGGTGTCTCGGATTTCGTCACACTCAGCCTGGGTGCGTTGATCATTCCAAAGGATGGATGGCCTCAGGATCTCCCCTGCGTCGTCGAGCAGCACCAACCCATGCATCTGCCCGGCAAGCCCAATCCCTTGGACGTCAACACCACCAATGCCTGCTGACGACATCGCCATCGTGATGGCCTCGATCGTTGCGTCCCACCACAACAACGGGGACTGCTCCGCCCACAGCGGCCGCGGAGTGTCGAAGCCGTATTCCGACCTCCCGATCGAGACGATGCCTCCATCGTCTGTCATCACGACAGCCTTCGTTGCGGTGGTTGAAATGTCGAGTCCGATGAAGTGGCTCATCGTTCACCTGGCCCTTCCGCCCGTGTGCGAGTCCGACGCTACCCCACGTGACATGCAAGGCGGCAACGGCGCATCAACCTCACGGCCAGGCGGAGAAGTCGGGTCCCATCGCTCCGCTAGCGTTGGCAACGGTCTCGAGCAGACGCACCATCAGGAGGTTCCGTTCCATGTCCGAGTTCTTCCGGGGAGTCCCCCGCATCCCCTTCGAAGGTCCCGAGAGCACCAACCCGCTTGCCTTCCACTACTACGACGCAGACCGACTGGTGATGGACAAGACGATGCGAGACCATCTCCGGATGGCGGTGTGCTATTGGCACTCCTTCAACTGGCCCGGCTCCGATGTCTTCGGTTCAGGCACCTTCGATCGCCCATGGCTCGACGGTGACATGGACCCGATGGATGCCGCCCACATGAAGATGGACGCGGCGTTCGAGTTCTTCGACAAACTCGGCACACCCTTCTGGTGCTTCCATGACGTCGACATTGCTCCCGCAGGCTCGACCTTCGCAGAGACGAGGGCGAACCTCGAAGCCATGGTCGGCTACGCCGAGGGAAAGATGGCGGAAACCGGCGTCCAATTGCTGTGGGGCACGACCAACGCCTTCAGCCATCCACGGTTCGCCGCCGGAGCAGCAACGAATCCCGACCCAGAGGTCTTTGCTTATACGGCGGCGCAGGTGAAGAACGCCATGGACGCAACCCATCGGCTCGGGGGCACCAACTACGTGCTGTGGGGGGGCCGCGAGGGGTATGAGACCCTCCTCAACACGAAGCTCCGGCACGAGTCCGACCAGTTCGCCAGGTTCCTCCACATGGTTGTCGACTACAAGAAGTCGATCGGCTTCGAGGGGACGCTCCTGATCGAACCGAAGCCCCAGGAACCGACGAAACACCAGTACGACTACGACAGCGCAACCGTTCACGGCTTCCTCGAACGCTACGACCTGCTCGGCGAGCTGTTCGTCAACATCGAGGTGAACCATGCGACCCTTGCGGGCCACAGCTTCCACCACGAGGTCGCGTACGCCGTCGAGAACGGCGTCTTCGGGAGCATCGACGCCAACCGGGGCGACCCGCAG
>JAQAZV010000069.1:0-8058 GCA_032127155.1 Acidimicrobiia bacterium | reverse complement strand
GAGCCCAGCCGAGTGCTTGCGAAGTTCGTAGAGGATCTCGTCCATCTCGAAGGCGGCTGGGATCGTCTCGATGAGGACTGTTGCCTTGATGGTCCCCGTGTCGATTCCAAGGGAGTCCTGGGCAGCGACGAAGACGTCGTTCCAGAGCCTGGCCTCGAGGTGGCTCTCGAGCTTCGGAAGGTAGAAATACGGTCCTGAACCTGCAGCCATGAGCGCCGCAGCATTGTGGTGGACATAGAGTCCGAAATCGAACAGGGAGGCCGACACGGGGCTTCCGTCGACGAGGAGGTGGCGTTCGGTGAGGTGCCACCCTCGCGGTCGGACCATGAGGGTGGCTGTCTGGTCGTTGAGTTCGTAGCGCTTGCCGGTGTCAGGAGCTGTGAAGTCGATGGCGCGGCCGATGGCGTCTGCCAGGTTGCGTTGTCCCTGGATCATGTTCGTCCAGGTCGGGGAGTTCGAGTCCTCGAAGTCCGCCATGAAGACCCTTGCCCCTGAGTTGAGCGCGTTGATGACCATCTTGCGGTCCGTGGGACCGGTGATCTCGCATCGACGGTCTGCGAGATCCGCTGGAGGCCCGTCCACGCTCCAGTCTCCGTTTCGGACCTCGGCGGTATCGGGGAGGAACCGCAAGGCAATGCCTGCATCGAGGCTTTCCTGGCGGATCCGGCGTTCCTCCAGCAGGGTCTTCCTCCGCGTGTCGAAGCGACGATGGAGCTCGGCGATGAAGACAAGGGCGTCGTCCGTGAGGATGTCCTCGGTGCCTGGTTCGATGTCACCCCGTAGGTCGATGCGCGTCGTCATGGATGGCCCCTTCCGCCTGGAGTCCTAGGAAACGATGAATTTGTCCATATCGCAAACCCAAAACCGACAAAGATCGTCTATTCTTGCGCCAGACGACAGATTGGTGGTTCCTGCATGATCGACCCCCTGGTGTTTGGGCAGCGCGTCCGGCACTACCGCAAGCGAGCCGGCATGACCCTCGACGATCTCGGCCAACGTGTCGGGAAACCGGCTCCCTACCTGTCGCTCCTCGAGAATGGCAAGAAGGAGCCGAGGCTGGGCCTCATCAACGAGCTGTCGGTGGCCCTGTCCGTGGACGTCCCGGATCTGCTGTCGTCCGAGCCCCCATCGCATCGCGCCCAGCTCGAGGTGGCGGTCGAGCGGGCACAGAGAGACCACGCCTACCGAGATCTTGCCCTTCCCTATCTGAAACCCACGACGCGGATTCCCGATGTCGCTCTCGAGCACATCGTGCGTCTGTACGAAGAGCTGCGTGGCAGGGACACTGCGGTGCTCTTCACTCGGGACGAGGCGAGAGCCGCCAACGCCCAGCTTCGATCAGAGATGACAGAGCGCGGGAATTACTTCTCGGACATCGAGGCCATTGCGGCCTCTGCCGTCGATGCGATCGGATGGTCGGGACAAGGAGCGATGTCGAAGGGCGATCTCAATGCCCTCGCCGCGCACTTCGGGTTCAAGGTCATCCGCACACCCGAGGTCCCCGCGTCGGTGCGGTCGGTCACCGACACCAGGAACGGCAGGATGTTCGTTCATGGGAGGGACAGCTTTGATTCCAAACAGTCCCGATCGGTGATCCTCCAGACATTGGGTCACTTCGCGCTCGACCATCCCGAGCCGAAGGATTTCGGTGAATTCCTTCGGCAACGCGTCGAGTCGAACTACTTTGCGGGAGCGGTCCTGGTTCCTGAGAGAACGGCCATCCCGTTCCTGGCCGCCGCCAAGGATGAGCGGAACCTTTCGGTTGAAGATCTGAAGGATCGCTTCTTCGTTTCGTATGAGATGGCTGGCCATCGCTTCACGAACCTCGCTACCCGACACCTCGACATACGAACTCACTTCGTGCGATCCGACGATCAGGGAATCATCTGGAAGGCGTACGCCAACAACGGCGTCCCATTCCCGAAGAACTCGTCAGGTGCCATCGAAGGGCAACGTCTGTGTCGGGAGTGGGGCACCCGCCAGGCGTTCCTGTCCGACGCACGGTTCACGATCCACTACCAGTACACCGACACATCCTCCGGCACCTATTGGTGCGCAACTTTCGTCGAAACGTCACACGACCCCGCGTCAGCGATCACCGTGGGAACCCGATTCGAGGATGCGAAGTGGTTCCGCGGATGGAACACAGAGCGTCGGTCGGTTTCGGGCTGTCCCGACGGGGACTGCTGCAGGCTCGTGTCAGACGACATGGCCGAACACTGGAACGGCCATGCGTGGCCATCGGTCAGGCCGAACTCCCATGTCCTTGCTGCAATGCCGGTCGAGACCATTCCTGGGGTCGACATGGTCGAGATCTACGAGTTCCTGAGCCGTCAGGAGCACGCGGCGTACGACGCCTGACGGTGAGTCCCCGCGCTCGGCATGACCGGTACGATTCATCGCAGATGAGCACATCTCGCCGCATCGCAGCCATTGTGGTCGCCGTGGCAGCGCTGTCGGTTGGCTGCACGAACGACGAGGGGGCCGGGCCCCCAACAAGCTCGGTGATGGGTCCTGTGCCGATCCTGACGACGACGGTGCCATCCTCCACGTCTTCGAGCGTCGCCCCGCCCACGACCGACGCTGACGCCGCAACGACCACATCCACGTCACCGATCGATGAGACGCGTGTGACCCTCGTCGTGGTGGGGTCAGGCTTCGATGCCCCGGTCCTGCTGGTTGCAGACCCCGAGGGCGGGCAGGATCTCGTCGTCGAGCAGTCGGGACGCGTTGTTCGACTGGCTGACCATGAAGCGATCCTCGATGTCGCATCGGACGTCATCTTCTCAGGTGAGCAGGGGCTGCTTGGTCTCGCCTTCCATCCGGACTTCGAGGACAACCGGCTGGCCTACGTCAACTACGTGGACCGCAATCGGCGCACAGTGGTCGAGCAATTCGCTGTCCGCTCGGACGGTGTCTTCGACACTGCCACACGAAAGAGGATCATCGAGATCGACCAGCCTGCAGCGAACCACAACGGCGGCATGGTGGCGTTTGGCCCAGACGGCTACCTGTGGATCGGGATGGGCGACGGTGGGGGATCCGGTGACCGATTCGACCAGGCGCAACGCGCAGATACGCTGCTCGGAGCCATGCTGCGAATTGCCGTGGGATTCGAAGGTATTGCGACCTATGCGATTCCGCCGGATAACCCGTATGCCAATGGCGAAGGGGGGGCACCCGAGGTGTGGGCAACCGGACTGCGGAATCCCTGGAGGTTCTCCTTCGATGGCGACGATGTGTGGATCGCCGATGTCGGGCAGGGTGACGTCGAGGAGATCGATGTCGTCCGCGCATCGATTCCGGGGCTGAATTTCGGTTGGCCGATAACCGAAGGCAGCACCTGCTATCGAGTCGAAGGCTGCGACACAACGTCGTTCGTTACACCCATTACCGAGTATTCCCATGCCGAGGGGTGTTCGGTCACCGGCGGATTCGTCTATCGGGGCGCGGCGATACCCGAGCTCACAGGCCACTACTTCTATTCGGATTTCTGCAGCGGCTTCCTTCGTAGCGTTGGCCCTGACGGTGATGCATGGGACTGGACCCCGCAGGTCGGAACCACCTCGAGCGTGTCCGGGTTCGGCATCGGAGCCGACGGTGAACTCTTTGTCGTGTCGCGGGAGGGATCAATCCTGCGTCTGGAGCGAGCCGGATGATCGTCGTCGTCGGATCGGTCAACCTGGACATCCTTGCGACGGTTTCTGCACGCCCCGAACCTGGCGAGACCGTGATGGCGCTCGACCACACGACCGCGCACGGAGGGAAGGGAGCGAATCAGGCTGTCGCGGCGGCCCGCCTGGGTGCCGATGTGCGCCTCATCGCACGGGTTGGAAGCGATGCAGCGGGTACCGAGCTCGTGGAGGGTCTCGCACAGGAAGGTGTCGGTGTGCAGTCGGTGACTCCTGTCGTCGGGCCGAGCGGCATGGCGCTGGTGATCGTGGATGCCACCGGTGAGAATTCGATCGTGGTCGGCGCAGGTGCGAACGGACACCTCGAGCTGTTGGCGCAGGATCAAGCTCTGATCGCCGAGGCCGATGTCGTCCTCTGCCAGCTCGAGATCCCGATCGAGACCGTCCGAGAGGTCGCTTCCCACACCACGGGTGTGTTCATTCTCAACGCGGCGCCGTCGGTGGCGGTACCTCGCAGTGTTCTTGACAGGACGGACATCCTCGTCGTCAACGAACACGAGCTGATGGCGATGGGGGCGGGAGCGGACCCTGCGTCGATTCGCGCACTCGGGATTCCTCGTGTCGTCACGACGCTCGGGGCAAGGGGGGCGACAGTCGTGACCCGATCGGATATTGGCTACCTTCCCGCACTCGCCGTGCCCGTGGTCGACACCACCGGAGCAGGCGACACGGTGTGCGGCGCACTTGCCGCATCCATCGATGCAGGGGACGATGTCTTCGCTGCGGCGGCCCGAGCTGTGGTCGCTGGGTCGCTCGCGACGACGCGGGTTGGCGCGAGGACGGCGATGCCGACCATGGAACAACTGGAGCGAGCGATCACGAGGGAGATATGAACCGACCACGGCCGATCATCATCGACACCGATCCGGGCCAGGATGACGCCATTGCGATCCTGCTCGCCCTTGCTTCGCCGGAACTCAACGTCCTCGCGATCACCTCCGTTGCAGGGAACGTGCCTCAGCCGCTGGTGACAGACAATGTCCGTTCGCTCCTGACCCTTGCAGGGCGGGATGACATCCCGGTCTACCGTGGGTGTGAGCGTCCGCTCCTGCGAGCGTTGTACACGGCCGAGTACGTGCATGGCCCCACGGGGGTCGACGGCGCGGCACTGCCCGTACCGACCGTCGCCGTGGAACCCGGGCACGCCGTGGACCTCATCATTGAAGCGTGCCTCGATGCCGAGGATCCGATCACGCTGTGTCCCCTGGGTCCGCTGACCAATATCGGGATGGCGATCGCCAAGGCACCGTCGATCGTGGGTCACATCAGGGAGATCGTGTGGATGGGTGGGGCCTTCGACGAAGGGGGGAACACGACCCCCCTCGCGGAGTTCAACGCATATGTGGATCCCCATGCGGCACACATCGTCTTCACGAGTGGCGTGCCGATGACCGTCTTCCCGCTTGACGTCACCCACAAGGCGCTCATGTTGCCCCGTCACGTCGATGCTCTCGTGGCGAAGGGTACGTCGGTCTCAGCAGCGGCGGCGGGCATGATCCGCTTCTATGAGCGATACGACATCGACAAATATCACATTCCCGGAGCCCCGATGCATGATCCCTGTGTGATCGCTTCGCTGGTCGATCCGACGATCTTTCGTGGTGATCGTCACCACATAGACATCGACATCAGCCATGAAGCAACGATCGGGAACACGACCATCAGCGGCGTCGGAGAGGCGAATGCGACCGTCATCACCGAGGTCGATGCGGAACGGCTGTTCGGAATGATCGTCGATCGTATCGGGGCACTGTGAGTCCTGGCGCCCTCGCAGGCATCACCGTGCTCGAGTTTGCAGGGATCGGGCCGGGACCATTCGCCTGTGGACTGCTCGCAGACATGGGTGCTGCCGTGATCCGGGTGGAGCGACCACAGGGGGGCGGCTCCCTCCCGGGAGGTCTGGACCGGATCGGCGTGACGGACCGGATCATCCTCGAGGCCGATGTGAAGAGTGAGGGAGGATTGGCCCTCGTCAGGCGCCTCTTCCAGCATGTCGACGTTGTCGTCGAAGGATTCCGCCCCGGAGTCGCCACCCGGCTCGGTATCGGTCCGATGTCCGCGATGGAGGCAAATCCCAGGATCGTGTACGCCAGCATCACGGGTTGGGGACAGGATGGTCCGTATGCATCCATGGCGGGGCATGACATCAACTACATCGGGTTGTCTGGCGTCCTTGCCGCCATCGGTGGAGGGGCACCGACACCTCCGCTCAACCTCGTCGGGGACTATGGGGGCGGGTCGATGTTCGCTGTCGCTGGGATCCTTGCGGCGCTGGTCAAACGGGATCGGTCAGGGGAAGGATCCGTCGTCGATGTCGCCATGGTCGATGGGTCCGCCAAGCTGCTCGAACCTATCAGAGCCCTGTACAACGCAGGAGTGTGGAGTGAGCAGCGAGCGTCCAACCTGCTCGACGGCGGCGCCCCGTTCTATCGAACGTATCGGACTGCAGATGGTGGGTACGTTGCGGTCGGCGCCCTCGAGCCTGCGTTCTACGATGCCTTCATCCGGGGCCTCGGCCTCGATCCTGCCGAACTGCCGGATCGCATGGACCCCTCCCGATGGAGCGAGCTCGAAAAGCGATTCTCTGCCGTCTTCGGGACGCGGACGCGGGATGCCTGGGCCGAGGTCTTCGAAGGGACGGATGCCTGCGTGACCCCCGTCCTCACGATGTCCGAGGTCGGCGATCATCCGCACAACGCCGTTCGCAACGCCCTCCGCATGACTGAGGACGGTCCCATGCCGGCTGCTGCGCCACGGTTCGCGGGTCACGAGGCGAGTCCGACGAACGTGGCGACCGTTCTTGAGACGCTGGTCGCACTCGGGTTGCCGAAGGACGCCGCCGAGCGTCTCGTCGAGGAGGGCACCGCCTATCGGGTATGACAGCGCCAGCCTCGACAGGTGTGATGCCAAGCAACCTCCGTGGGGTGGGGAGTTCCACCGTCTACCCTTTCCTTCCAGGTCGAACCAGGAGGGACGATGCGAGCGATAGTGGTCGGAGCGGGAGCCAGCGCCCGCGACCTCATCCGCCGCCTCGGGGACAACTGGGATGTGACCGTCATCGACCAGGACCCGGTCAGACTCGACCTCGCTGGTCGGATACGTGACATCGACACCGTCCTCGGCGATGGATCGAGCGCGGTGGTCCTCAGGAACGCTGGTGTCGCGGATGCTGTGACCGTGGTCGCCGCCACGGCATCCGACGACGTCAACCTCGAGATCACGAAGCTGGCAAAGGACGCTGGCGTCGAACAGGTGGTCAGCATCGTGCGCCTCCCGGATCGCATCGACGAGTTCCGTGCGCTTGGCGCCGAATGCGTGACCCCTGCGTCGCTTGCTGCTCGCGGCATGGAGATCGCGATGGAGCCCAGGAAGCTCACGGCGACGACATTCGCTGACGGGAGGGCGGAGGCGATCGAATTCGAGATAACACCCGATGCCCCTGTCCAGGGGAAGGCCCTCAAGGAGATCCATTCGGAGGATTGGGTCATCGCAGCCATCCTCAGGGAAGGACGCCTCGTCGTTCCCCACGGTGCAACCAGGCTCCTCCCCGGTGACCGGGTAACCGTTGTGGGCTCGGCCTCGGCCTTCGCTCAGGTCGTCCGAACGTTCGCCGGTGGCGTCTCGCGGTTCCCCCTCAACTTCGGTAGGAGGGTGGTTGTCCAGTTGCGGAACGAGTCAGACCTCGTCGGGTGTGTCTCCGAGGCATCAAACTTCGTCCGGAACTCGAACGCCGTCGGGTTGATCATCGTCCACAAGGATCCTGCAACGATCAAGAGTGCGGCTGAGGCCGACGAACTCACGGCACTTGTCGAAAGTGCAGACACCGAGTCGCTCGGAGTAGAAATCGACTACCGGCCCGTGACCAGGGATCTCCTGAAGGCGTGTGTCGATGTTGCCGCTTCAGAGAGCGTCGGAGCGATCTCCGTACCGATGGGTAGGCGAGGGCTCTTCCATCCCTACTCAGGGGTCCCAAAGCAGTTGAACAGGCTCTCGAAGGCCGGTGTGCCGATCCTCCTGACGAAGGCAAACACCCGTTTTGACGCGATCGTTGCACCGAGCCGGAGAACGCTCTCCGGCGATGAAGCGGCCAGGGCAGCCATCGACATCGCAAAGCGGTCCGGAGCGAAGGTGATCGGTGTCGCAGTCGCCAACCCTGTCTACATGGGTGCAGACGACCTGATGGAGAAGAAGCATGCGACGGCGTGGCTGCGACAGGAGGCATCCGTTCAGGGAGTCACTGTGGAGCGGCACGTCGTTCGGGGAAATCCGGTGAAGGTCCTTGCATCGATGACGTCGGAGAACCGCCTCCTCGTGGTGTCGATGCCGCCGCGGCCGATCGGTCGATTCAACCCTGGCATCGCGGTGT
>JAQAZV010000068.1:0-11317 GCA_032127155.1 Acidimicrobiia bacterium | reverse complement strand
GATGTAGGCGACAATCAGCATGAAGGCGCCGCCGAACAACATGACCGCCTTCGATGGCGTCGACGCGACCGCAACGAGACCCTGGCCGGAGGCTTTGATGGACGGCCAGACCTTGGTCCTGAAGATCTTCCTCGCCGGCGGCAGGAAGTAGACGATGGTGAGCAGGGTGAAGACCACCACCATGCCGATGAGCACCGCCTGCCCCGACGGGAGCTTGATGAAGTCTCCGGCATTCCTCCCGAGGAACAGCACCGTCGTGACCAGCAGGGTCATGTGCACCGCCATGGTGGCCACGCTCGCCACACCGATGCCCGCCACGGCGTTGGGGAGTTCGACACCGTTCTTCTGGAGGAAGCGGACGTTGGTGGCCATGCCGCCCACCTTGACCGGGCTGATGCGGTTTACGAATGAGCCGGCTAGCTGCACGAGCGTCGTCGGGATCAGCCGCACCCGCTCGGGGACCGACCCCATGATGTTGTAGGCCGCCCCGACATAGGTGACGAACGACGCCAGGAGGATTGCCGGTGTCCATGCCCAGTTCGCATCGAGGACGGCGCCGAAGTCCGTCTCCGTCAGCTGCGGGATCAGGAAGTAGATCGCCAGAGCGAAGCCGACGACCATCAGGACCGTGCGAGTCGGGATGCGCTCGAGGCTCTCCAGCTGGATCTCCTCAATGCCGGTCTGGCGCTGGATCTCGTTGCGGATCTCCTCGTCAAGACCCTTCTGCTTCTTCAGTGAGTCCCTCGTGGCGCCTGAGAGTGCCAACGGTTGGATACGCGATGATGCTTCGGCGACAGGATCCGCCCCCAGCACCGCAACCGCGTTCGCCACAGCGCGCTCGGCGCCGACCGAGGAAGCCGTCGACGTGATGAGTTCGGCGATGTCGGACCGGAGTTGCCCGTCCGTCGCGGCGAGCTCCGCGAAACCGAAGTCGATCAACCACGGCTGGCCATCCGAGCCGAGGAAGACGTTCGCCAGGCGGAGGTCGCGATGGGCCGTCCTGTGTTCGCGGAGGATCGCGACCTGTTTCCATACACCCTGGAGCATGTCGTCGGTGAGGTCCTCGACGGGGACCGAGTCGAGCGACTTGCCGTCGACGAGGTCGTACGCCATGAGCATCGAGCTCGGTGCGATGTCGGCGATCGCCTCCATCTGCGGGGTCTTCACTCCGTCGGCGGTTGCCATCAGCGACGCGACTGCTTCGTGCTCCACGGCTCGCTTGAGTGACGAGAACGGGCGCTCGTCTCCAACGCCCTTCAGGCGGAACATTCTCGTGACGCGGAACATGATGTCTGCGGCGCGCTCGTCCGGTGAGAGTACCTTGACGAACAATCCGTGGCCGGACGCTGTCGTAGCGAAGTAGGGCACCGACCCACGCGCGTCGACACCGGCCCTCTTGAGGTGGGTGAGGGTGATCCCCGATCGGGAGAGTCCTTCCACGACCCGACGGCCGCGTGGCCGGCGGTTAGGCTCGCCGAAGGCCAACAGCACGGCCGCTCCGATAGCGTACGCGATGCCGATCGCCAGGAACTCGTCCGTCGGCGCCTGGAGATGACTCAGCATCTGTGTCAAGGCGAAGAGGATGATGGTGATCCAACCGAATCGCTTCCACCGTCGATTGAGGTAGGGGACGACCGCGGAGAAGAAGGCGGTGAGGGCGACGAGGTCGGCATACCGAACGAGCGGGTTCGGGATCTCGGTATCGGGGATGCATTCGAACAGGCCGATATTGGCGATGTCGGCTCCCGGTGCACACACCCAACCCGGCGGCGCCGTCGAGAGGACGGGCGCTGAGAATCGCGAGACGAGGAACGATTCGAGGAGCCACAGCACGACGAGGGCGAGCACGACCGCGAGAAGGGCCAGACGCAACCGCCGCCACTGTCTCTTCCGAATGAAGTACCCGATGGCGACAATGGGCCCGATCAACCCAACCAGGCCCACGAGAGCGAGGAAGACGATGACCGCGGGGTTCGGGAACGAGTCGAAGCCCTGGATCACCTCGACCGTGATGGCCTCGGACATGTTGTTGAGGGTCGTGGCCAGAAAGAAGCCGAAGATCGTCGCGACGATGGCGACGATGAGTCGCAGTAGATCGGTCGGATGGCGAACGATCTTCCGCTCGGCGGGCTCTTCGATAATCACGCCATGATCTTCCACGGTGGTTGCCATTCTGGGTTCCTCTCGGCTTACGGCTGGCGGGCATCATAAGGGTGCTCGCTTCCTTGGTAAGCGACATTTCGGAGCGGTTCGCAGATGCGATTCACGACGGTCATGCTGGGACCGACCTTGCTCGGCGTGTCGTCAGCGAATTGCCAGGGCCAGGGTTCCCTTTGGGGACACAGCGCTCTCTACGCACATCAACACGCGCCCGGGCGCCGGGAGCGACCTTCGTCGACGGGTACGGTGTTGCGAAGGGACCCGCGCGGCGCAGTCAGGACTTCTCCCCCACGACGAGCGCGTCATCCCCCATCGATGGTCGCGAGATAGGCCCGGGTTGCGCCGAAGGCTGATGCGATGCTCTGCTCCGCGTTCGAGAGGTCCCGGTACCGCAGCTTCGTCGGATCGTTGAACCTGCCCTTCGTGGCACCCGTCGGGAGCACGTGCACCGACACGCCGTCTGGGACATTGGCGAGATCGGTGGTGAAGCGATGTCGACGGGCGATCTCGAACGCGACGACCCCGACGTCCCAGGGCTTCGCGGGAACGTCGAGCTCATCGTCGATGTGGCCCACGTGCATGACAAATACCGTGGTGGCTCCCAACGCGAAGGCTCGGGACAGGGGGATGGAATTCACCACGCCGCCATCGACATAGTGCTTTCCCCCGACCTCGACCGGCGGAAAGAGCCCCGGCACGGCAGAGGACGCGAGCAGGGCGTCGACAACGGGGCCGGACGCGAACCAGTGTTCCGACGAATCCTCGATGCAGGCAGCGACGCATTCGAAGTGCAACGGCAGTGACTCGATGTCGCCGTGACCGAGCCGGGCTGTCAACCACGACCGAAGGTCATCATTGGCGTGCAAATACGTGCGTTGAGCGATGGCCGAACGGGCGCGAGTCCACAGACCGCCGGGGAACAGGTCGCTGAACTCGAGGCCACTCCACGCCTCCTCCATCATCCGAACCCCTTCGGCGTTCGGAGACGACGCGAACAGTGCACCGTTGATCCCTCCGATGGAGGTGCCGACCACGACGTCGGCCTCGATGCCGGCCTCCACGAGGGCCTTGAGCATCCCGACCTCGTAGGCTCCGCGATGGCCGCCCCCTCCGAGGACGAAGGCGGTCGTTGACATCGTCACACCGGTCCTTGTTCAATCGTGGTCACGCGATTGGCGCTGACCCATGCATCGACCGCCTGCCACTGGGCGTTCAGCCAGGCCACACGCTCCTCGGAGGTCACCGGTACGTCATCCGCTCCGACATGCCAGTAGTTGGCCCGGATGGCGCGGCCGAACGGGATGCCCTTCCAGATTATGGCGGGTGAGATCAGATCCTCGGTCCCCGTGTGGGCAACGAAGACGATATCGGCACCCGGTGTCTCCTCCATTGCGGCGAGCGGGCCGGAGGGGTGCGGGGGAAGCACGTTCACAAGGCTCCGGGCGTACGCCGCATCGTCGGTGAGGCCGCGCCGCTCGAAACTCTCGATGATCCTCCTGCGCCGCCCCGGGGTGAAGTTGCCACCCTCAGGGAAGAGCACGAAGGCGTCGTGCCCCTCGAGGTTCGATGCTGCATTCCTGACCGCCTCGAGCGCGATCTCACGCTGCTTGGGATGGGGACGGATGAAGCGCATCGGGAGACGGTGCCCCATCACGTCGAAGAACGGCGAAAACTCCAGCTCCTTCTTCCCCACGATGCGGGGGAATCGATCGAAGTCGTGGAGGAGCACGCCTGCGATGAACACCGAATCGCCCGGCCCCGCGTGGCGACTGAACACGATCACCGGACCATCGATGCGCGGTCGGCTCGGGACCTCGATGGTGAAACCGAAGGCGATCTGTATCTCGCGAGAGATCACCCCAAGCCACCACGCCAGCAATCGGTAGTGGGCGAGACGGAACCGGGGCGAGCGGATCCTTGCTCCGAATCCCGAGGCAATCCAGAGCCCGAACGCGGCGCTGAGGCCCGCCACCTCGCACGCCATGAAGACCACGAACAGCCGAGTTGTTCGCACGAACTTCCACGGCCCCCGCGTGACGAGGTCGGCAAGGGCGGCGAACGCGAACAGGAGGGGGCTGAGGATCACCGACAGGACGGCGAGAATGAAGATCAAGGGATCGAGAAGCACACGGCGCACACCGATCGGGGGGATCCACATCTGACCGGCCTCCTCGGTCGCGCGATGGTCGAAGGCCGCAACAGTAGTGCTGGTCGCTTCCAGAGTCAGCGGTCGTAGCCCGCCTGCGCTGTTTCTTGTGCCGGCTCGAGACGACCGGTGGCGATAAACTGCACCATTGCATCGAAGAACGAGCGGGTGCCCACGGGTGAGTACATGAGGTCCGACCCGTCAAAGCGCACGACCTCGGCGTCGGCGACGATCGACGCCATCCTCCTGTCGAAATCAGCGCCGTACGCTTCGGGATCGAAATCGGTGCGTGGTGAGATGAAGCCACCCTGCTCCGCCCACGCCTCCCCAGCGGCGGCCGTGGAGAGGAACCGCATCAGCGCCCAAGTCTCCTCGCTGTCGGTGAAAGCCGCGGCCACGGTGCCGCCGATCACGATTGGGGCCGTGCCGGTGTCCATTCCGGGCAGGACGAAGACGTCGACGTCCCTGCCCTCCCCCACGGTGACACCGCTCGGGAGATTCGGCAGCTGGAAGGACGCCTGCTTGTACATGAGGCAGCCGGGAGGTGAGGCAAGCATCGGATCCTGCGCCCTGGCGGGGCTGGTATTCAGTACTCCTCGCCGACCACCGTTGGCTTCCTCGTCACTCAACACGAGGCTGCCGAACTCGGCAATCGCCGATCCAATGCGGTTGTCGGCGAACGCGATGTCGCCCGCAACCCAGGCGTCGTAGACCTCGGGGCCGTCGGCCCGGAGCACGATGTCCTCGACCCAGTCGGTGGCGGGCCATCCCGTTGCATCGAAGGCCGACACGCCGATGCACCACGGATTGAGACCGTCCGCGGAGATGCGACTCGAGAGCTCCTCGAGTTCGGCCCAGGTTGTTGGTATCTCGTAGCCGCGGGCAGCAAACTCGGAAGGCGAATACCACACGAGGCTCTTCACATGCACCTGGAAGAGCACACTATTTTCCGCGCCGGCCGATCCGAAAGCTCCATCGAGGGACGGAAGAAGGGAGTTGCTCGCGACCTCGGCGACGTCGTCGCGCAGCGGGATGACAAGCCCCTCGTCCGCGAGGTCCTCGAGGAGGCCCGGCTGGGGGAAGAGCCCGACGTCGGGCGGGTTACCTTCCTCGACTCTCTCACGAATGGCTCTCGGGAACGACGCGGACCCCGTGAAGCGCACCTCGATGCCCGTCTCATCCTCGAAGCGGGTCAGAACACTGCGCAATGCTTCGGCATCGGCACCCCGCTGGTTCCCGAAGACGGTGAGGGTGTCGGCATCGCCTGCCACATCCGACGAACAGGCAGCAGCTGCCAGGGTCAGGCCGATCAGGAGGAGGAGTAGCCGTTCAGCCGGACGTGGCTTCATCTGCGACCTCGAGTCGATACCGGACGCTGACGTCGACAACCCTGCCGATCCGAGCCGACACCGCATCGGCAAGCTTCCACGAGGGCTGCGGGGCGCTCGAGGTCGTCGACACGACGAGGTCGACCTCGGCGCGGCCGCCCGGCTGGAGGTCGGCAACGAGGTTCTCGATGATGGCGTTGGCATCCCAGGTGGCGACCTCAACCGTCACCGTCTGTGCGAAACGCTGGTCCTGGACAACGCCGACAGTGTGTATCGTCAGCGGCACCGCGATCGCCACGAGTACCACGGCGCTCACGAGCAATCCGATGCGAGCGTGACGAAGGCCCTCGAGTCTGATCTCCGCCGGCACGAAGCCGGACAAGAGCATCACAACGATCGCCGACAGGACGATGGCAAACAGATTCGTCAGGAACAGGAGGAACGCGCCACCGGCCTGGGCTCTCGCTCCGATCTCGAGAAGGATCCCGACCGTGGCGAGCGGTGGCACCAGAGCGACGGCGATGGCGACACCAGGCAGCGATGAACTCGCCTTCGGATGGGTGAGCACGTAGCCGCCCGCGAGACCAGCAGCGATGGCGACGCCAAGGTCGAGCAGCGATGGCTGCGTCCGCCCCAGGATCTCACTTGGAAGCGAGTACACGGTGGTGAAGTTCTGCAAGCCGATGAACGTGACCACCATCGACGTGCCGATCGCCATGAGGACGCCCGCGGCGATAACGGCAGCGCTGGACAGCAGAATCTTCATATCCGCGAGCAAGAGCGCGGCCGCAGTCGCAAGGATCGGCGTCATGAGGGGCGCCACGAGCATCGCGCCGATGATTACCGCTACGCTGTTCGCGGCGAGCCCGAAGGCGGCCAGAAGGGTCGACAGCACGATCAGGACGAAGAATCGTGCAAGGTGTGACGTCAGCTCCCCGGACTCCCAGAACAACTCGTCCGTCACCAGATGGCGCTCTTCTTCGGACATCATGCGACGTGACGGACGCAGCCCGTCGAGCATCTGCCCCAGGGGCGAAAGCGCCGTCGCGGACTTCGGAGGCGCCGGCTCCCCCTGACTTGCAGTGCTCATGCGCGCAGATCATACGTCCATTGCGACGGTTGTTTCCTCGGTAAGCGAGTCGGGGCACGCCGCAGCGAGAAACTGAGGAAGCTGCTGTACCATCGAGTCATGGAGAGACACGAGTCCCGCAATGAGTACGACGGCGCGACCGCACGAATCATTGTGGCGATGGGTGATGCCGGGAGGGTCATTTCAGAAGCCGTCCGATCGAGTACCAGCCTCAAGCTGCTCAACGACAACTCGACGATGGTGGCCTTCCTCCTCCTCTGGCTCTCCGGCCCGATGCGCCCTGGTGAGATCGCCGAGGCGATGGGCATCACCACCGGTGGTTCCACGAAGATCGTGACAAAACTCGAAACGAACGGGCTCGTTTCGCGCCTCCATGACTCCGACCCCGATGGACGCGCCGTGATCGTGAGCCTCACCGAGAAGGGAGAGCGCACGGCAGATGCCGTCCTCGACGCTGTTGGTGAGGCGGTGCGGGATCTCATGGTGCGGCTCACCGCGCTCGGCGCCAGCGCGAGGTGAGCCAACCCGCTTCCTCGATCAGCCAGTCCTCTAGACTCGCTGGACTCTGCTTCTCTATCGACTCACGGGACCGGGAGGATACGTGGATGCTCCGCCTGCCGCGGCCGGCAGCAATCCGGGAGAACGCGGGAAGCAGGCCTATGACGGCGACGGCTTCGACCCTTCCGCAGCGATCACGAGTGACTTCGACGCGACCATCGTGCTGCTCCTCTGGTGCATTCGGAAGTCCTTCTTTCCCTTGTTGTGGCTCGGACTGTCGTTTGCGACGATCTACTTCGCCATCGCTCGGCGGGACCTGCTCGAACTCGAGGAACAGGCTGCTTCGCTGAGCTCGCCGGGCGAGTACCTCGGAGCTCTGCTGTCACCCCTGGCGCTCGTCGCGATCGCTCTCATCGTGAGAATCTCCGTGGGAATCCTCGCTCTCGCAGCGGCCTACCCTTTGAGCAGATCGACGACGCCGCGCGATCATCAAGACGTCCGAAGGATGACGCAGCACATCCGCGTATGGCGAGATCGGCTCTATCTCAGCCGCGCATTCCGATCCCTCCGGTGGACGTGGATCGTCCGGAACGCTGCGGTCCAACGACTCGGGCGCAGGGGAGCAAGGCTCGCGATGTGCAATCCGGCGCTGAGATGGTCCGGCATCGCACTGTTCATCACTTTCGTGGTTGTCTTCTTCGTCGCGCTGGGAGCATCCACACAGTAGCGACGCGCCTCGGCAGACAGAGGAAGCCTCCAAGTGCCGGCGAATACCTCATTCCAGAATGCGACAACGGTGCACCCGACACTCGACGTGCCCTTGCCCGGGAACGACTCGTGCCCGAACGCAACGCCGCCATTCGTATCGAAAACCGCGGCAACGTGAACACCGGCACGCGTATCCACACCACCAACCACTCCAGATACCATCAACATCGGCCGCCCCCTGCTCTCGCTGAATGCGGAAAGGGTGGCACACGCCACCAGGACGGCGGACCGAGACCACCCGAGCTGGGACTAACAGCTCAACCGGACCCTCACCGCCCGACCGAGGCGTGCAACACCGACCCACACCATCCCTCCCAGCCGGTTGTGGGCGCAGATGCAGGACCACCAGAACAGTGCTGAGTTCAGGAGTCGGCAGCACTGAACGGCCGGTTGAGGCATTCACAGGGGCCGAGATAGGCCCTGGAAATCGCCGGGACCGACAGTCTCGGCGCGGCTCCTATAGTCCGGCAACGAATCCACCCCATCGAATGTGAGGAATGAACCGATGTCGATCCTGTCCGAGAACGTTCTCGTGATCTCGCAGAAAGCGAAGTTGATCGAAACGAAGAACGAATACAAGATTTTCGACGGCTCGGGGACCGAGATCGGCACGATCCGCGAACTCGAGCAGTCCAAGACCAAGCGCGCGGTCAGGCTCTTCAGCGGCGTCGACCAGTTCCTGACGCACAAGCTCGGCGTATTCGAAGCCGACGGCCAGTCGGTCTGTACCCTCCTGCGGCCCGCCAAGCTGATGAAGTCCAAAATCAAGATCACCGACGCGGCCGGGTCGGATCGAGGCGCGATCCTGCAGGGCAACGTGGTGGGCAAGAAGCACTTCAAGCTGGTGGACGGCGAAGGTGCCGAGATCGGGTCAATCGACGGCGAGAACTGGCGGTCGTGGGACTTTGCGATCCACGACGCGACCGGCGCCGAGGTCGGTCGCGTCACGAAGAAGTGGAATGGGATCCTGAAGGAGGGCTACACGACCGCCGACACGTACGTTCTGGAGATCAAGGGCGAGGTCTCCGGCGACCTGCGGCTCATGATGGTGGCGTCCGCGGCTGGCCTGGACGTCGCGCTGAAGCAGGACGACACGGGCGGTTGGGGCTTCGGTGGCGTCGGTTAGCGTGGGACCGGTCACGACGAACCGCAGTCGCTACCTCCATTGATGAGGGTGATTGCAGCCGCTCTTGACCACTAGAGGCGGCGGCGAGATGTGTTCAAGACGCAAGTCCTGAAGCCGCGGTCACGATCGTGACGCCGATCGCTCTTCGACAGGGTTCCTCGGTCCATGTCCATCAGCGCCACCCGCGACGTGCACATGTAGACATCGGGCAACTTGTTGCACGTGCGTGTGTGATTTGACAGGGTTGGGCGCGAGTCGCGCTTGTAGCTGAACATCGGCGAGTTCGCGCATCGGCAGTGGTTCGGTCCTGTCGGTAGTGCACTGTCATCGGGTTCCTCCTTCGCATCTGATTCATGTCGCTCATCATCGGGGAGGACCCTGTCATTTCGTGACCATTTTCGGAATTCGGCTCGTTCGAGTTCGCTGAATGGCTTATCGACGGGGGTGCGCAAGGTCGGCTCATACGCAATCGGGACTTCAGTGTGCCGGCAGGTATCGAAGGGCACGACTTCGAGTTTGTGGGCGCATGCCCCGCTTTCCCCGCCGCTGCAAGGCGAGAGCGGCAGGTGATACCTCCACGGCTCGCACGAGAGCACACCTTGCGCCGGCCAGCGTGCTCGTGTGCAACAAACGCCGGGATCTTTCGTGGAGCCAACAGCGATTCTTGTCGTTCCACACCCAGAGGCGAGACGCCCTAACCCTGTCAGCAGAGTGTTAGCAACCCTGTCAAGAACCCTGTTAGTAACCCTCCAAATCGGGTCACCGCACGGCGTTTCCGGGCCGTTCGATGGCGAACCCGCCAACGCAAGTTCTGTCGCGATGAGCGTCGAGTTGGAGGGCTGCTGACACTCTGCTGACAGGGTGCTGCGGCATGGTCACCTCAGAAACCGGTCCGAGTCACCCGCTGGAAGAGAGGTTGTTGTGGCATCGATCCGCAAAGTGGTCCACCTCTCCGGTCAGATGTCGTGGCAGGCCCGCTGGCGCGACCCGACCGGAGGCCAACGGTCGAAGAACTTCCCTCGTCGTATCGACGCCGAACGGTTCCTCATCACCATCGAGGCCCGCAAACTCGCCGGCACCTACATCGACCCGAGAGCCGGACGACTCCGTCTCGGTGAGTTCACCGAGCAGGCGACCGCAGGGTGGGTGAACCGCCGCGACTCGACCAAGGCCCGTGACGAGTCGTACCTGCGCAGCCTCGTCCTGCCCGTCTTCGCCGACATGCCGATCGGCGCCATCAACGTCTTCGACGTCCAGGAATGGGTTTCGGACCTTGACGCCGACGGGTACGCCCCAGCCACCATCCGCAAGGCCTACCAACTCCTCGGACGGATCCTCAACGACGCCGTCAACGGCGGACTCATCGCCCGCACCCCCTGCCGCGACATCGCGCTGCCCAAGATCGAGGACACCGAGAAACGCTTCCTCACCCCAGACGAGATCACCCACCTCGCCGACACCATCTCGCCCAGATACCGGGCCCTCGTCATCACCGCCGCATACACGGGCTGCCGCATCGGGGAACTCATCGCCCTCGACACAGACCGCTACCAGCCCGACAAGCGGACAATCCGCATCGAACGGTCCCTCGCCGAAGTCCGCGGCCACCTCCGCTTCGGGCAACCAAAGACCGCCGCCGCCCGCCGAGCCGTATCGCTACCGGAATGGCTGCCCGAGACCATCGACCGGCACCTCACCGACCACCCGCCCGGACCCGACAGCCTGATCTTCACCGCCCCCGAAGGCGGACCCATCCGCCGCAACACGTTCCGCAGCCGCTTCTGGCTCCCCGCCATCGCAGACTCGGTCGGCCAACCGATGCGCTTCCACGACCTCCGCCACAGCCACGTCGCCCTCCTCATCGCCCAAGGTGCCCACCCCGCCGTGATCGCCTCCCGCCTGGGACACACGAGCGTCAAGACCGTCCTCGACGTCTACGGCCACCTCTACGAAGGCCTCGACCGCAACGCCGCCGACACCCTCAACCCACCCTGGGAGCCTTCTGATGTGGACGCATCGTGGTCGCGACGCATACGAAACAGGGACGAAGGAAGGGGGCTGAGCTAAGAAACCCAACAAACACAAGGGATCCTGGAGTGGGCGCGACTGGGATCGAACCAGTGACCTCTGCCGTGTGAAGGCTCTTGGGCCGTTATTGCGCGCCCCTATGGATGGTCGGATTCGCATGAATGCCCTGGTCA
>JAQAZV010000067.1:0-7052 GCA_032127155.1 Acidimicrobiia bacterium | reverse complement strand
TGTGTCACACATGTCCGTCCCGGCATGCCATGCATGGAAACCTCGATTCCCGACTCGCGACATTCGATCAACATCCGTGACGGCAGCCCTGCATCCTTCCAAACCATCTCCATGATTCGATATCTATCGAATCCTTCCATATCCATTGACTTTGTCGGTCAATTCGATATACTTCGAATCATGCACGGTCAATCGAACGATTCGAAGAGGAACCGATGAAGGTCGCTGACTACACCAGCTCCGCCCAGGAACCCCTCACCCTGCGCGTCAGCATGAGCTCGGCAGCAGACCTGCTGTGCTCCCTGTGGATCCTGTCGGACCGACGCAACGACGACGCGCTGGAGGACCTCGACCTTGGTGACCCGTGGTTCGCTGCGCTCGAAGACGACCTCTCCCCCGAAACCGTGGCCAATCTCGATCGCATCGGGAGCGGGGAGGTCTGGATTGCGATGCTCCCGACCCTTCCCGAGACGGGAGAGGGTGGAACGGTGGCCTCCTTCCTCACCTATCTGAAAGGCATGGACCCCGCCGACCTGCGGTTCGCCCTCATGAACGTCCAGGACCTGCTCACCGATGTCCCACGCGACGTCGTTGCCGACGCCGCGGAGGGCAAGCTCGACGCGGTCGAGACGATCCTGTCCGTCTCGTGCCTCGCCACGCCCGAGAAGAAGCGATGGCGCGAGACCCTGCGATATCTGCTGATGATGGAACCCGTCGAGACCCAGCAGCTCATCGTCGACACCCTCGAACGATTCCAGAGCGACGCATTCGCCACCCGCGAGGCGACCTTCAGGCCCTTCCTCGAGGCCGACTATCGATCGAAGCGGTCCATGGCGAGGCGCGTGTCACCCGAACGTCTCCTCGAGCTGGCAACCTCCGGCATCAACTTCAGCGAGGGAAGCGCCAAGCGTCTCCCCATCGTGCTGATGCCAACGATGGTCGCTCGCCCCTGGGTCGTATTCGCTTCGGGCCCCGACTACTTCGTGCTTGGCTATCCGGTTGGCGACGAGTTCCTCGACGAGGACCCCGATGCCCCGCCAACGTGGCTCGTCAAACTCCACAAGGCCCTCGGAGATGAACGGCGCCTCAGGGTGCTCCGCACGCTCGCCGAGGGCGACGCGTCACTCGCCGATCTCGCAGACCAGGTCGACATCGCAAAGTCGACCCTCCACCACCATCTCATGCTCCTCCGAGCGGCCGGGCTCGTGAGGGTCCATGTGGGTGAGGAGAAGCGCTACTCGCTACGCAACGAAGCCCTCGGAGACGCCAACCGCGTCCTCGACCACTACATCCACGGCACCGCTGACTCCGAGGAGGCACGATGACACCGCTCAATCACCACCACAATGACCAATACCTCAAAGCCCACACCGCTTCGGTCGGAGCAGAACTCAGGACGGCGTTCTCGAAGGACTCGACATCGGGCTGGCGCGCTCCGCGGCGCATGCAGGGGATTGTTGCGAGGGCGTTCGTCCGTGTCGGCGTCACGATGCTCCCGGACACGACGGACATCGTTGACGATCGCATCATCATCCTGAAGGAACCGATCGGCAAGGGATCGCTCCCCCACACCGACCTCACAAGGGCTGCGTGACAACCAGCGCGCACACGGCGTAGCCACACGCCACAATCGAGGCCGAACCCCCGCCTCCGGCGGGGGTTCGGTGCGTTGGCAAAGCATGGCCGCAACGACCAGCACATCACCTAGGCTCGCGACGGAAGGCTTCTCGGGGGATCACCATGTCAGACACAGCAGTACGTGTATCGGATGCCGTCAAGACGTACGGCGAGGGCGAGGCGGCGGTCACCGCCCTCAGAGGGGTCACGGCCGACTTCGCTGCAGGAAGGTTCACCGCCATCATGGGGCCATCCGGCTCAGGGAAGTCGACACTCCTCCACTGCATGGCTGGCCTCGACTCCCTCAACTCCGGCACCGTCCACCTCGGCGAGACAGAACTCGGAAGCCTTTCGGACAAGGACCTCACGATCCTGCGCAGGGACCAGGTCGGCTTCGTCTTCCAGGCGTTCAACCTCGTCTCAACACTCAGCGCACAGGACAACATCCTCCTGCCGCTCGCCATTGCAGGCGAAAAGCCTGACCAGGAGTGGTACGACGAGGTCATAGAAGCGGTCGGTCTCGGCGATCGACTCACGCACCGACCCTCGGAACTCTCTGGCGGGCAGCAGCAACGTGTCGCAGCAGCAAGGGCGCTGGTGACGAGACCGAAGATCGTGTTTGCCGACGAACCGAGCGGGAACCTCGACTCGAGGTCAGGGGCTGAGCTCCTCGACTTCATGCGTCACGCCGTCGACAACTTCGGTCAGACCATCGTGATGGTCACACACGATCCCTTTGCCGCGTCGCACGCCGACCGCGTGATCTTCCTCGACGACGGGCACATCGTGAGCGAGCTCCACGATCCCTCCGCGGAGGAGATCCTCGACATGATGAAGACACTCGGGGACTGACATGTTGAAGGTCGCCCTCTCCGGCCTACGGACCAACAAGGTTCGCCTCGCGCTCACCTCGATCGCCATCATCATCGGCGTCGCCTTCGTCGCGGGATCCTTCGTCCTCACAGACACCATCAGCGCGCGATTCGACGCACTCCTCGGCGACATCTCAGCCGGAACCGACGTCTACGTCCGAGGGATGGACCCTGACTTCGGGAACGACTTCGGCCAACTCATCGTGTCCATGCCGGAGGAAACCCTCGACGGTGTCCTTGAGGTTGACGGTGTGGCGGCAGCAGAAGCCACGGTGGACGGAATCGCCCAGGTGATCGGGACCGACGGCGAACCCCTCGGCGGCCAGGGTCCCCCCACCCTTGCAACATCATGGGTGGCCAACGAGCAACTCAGTTCCCTGCGAATCAAAGAGGGCAACGGTCGCGCCCCAGAGGGTCCAGGGGAAGTCGTCCTCGACGTCGGCACCGCCGAGTCAGCGGGTTTCACGGTTGGCGATGAGATCGGCATCGTCTTCAACGGACCGGTTGAAACCTACCGGCTCGTTGGGCTCGCCAGCTTCGGAGACGAGGACAACCTGGCTGGAGCAACGCTCGCAGTCTTCGACATCAGGGAATCACAGCGGGCACTCGATCTCGAGGGTCGGATCAGTTCGATAGCCGTCGCCGCCGCCCCTGACGTAACGGCCGATGAACTCGTTGCCCGCATCGATCCCGTTCTTCCTGACATGGCGATGGCGATCACCGTCGCGGACGCCAACGCAGAACAGAGCGAGGAGATCTCGCAAGCCCTCGGATTCTTGACGATCGGCCTTCTCGCGTTCGCAGCCATCGCCGTGTTCGTCGGCGCATTCATCATCTCGAACACCTTCAGAATCATCATCGCCCAGCGAACCCGCGAGCTCGCTCTGCTCAGGGCCATCGGGGCGACAGGGAGCCAGGTCACCCGCATGGTGGTCGTCGAAGCGCTCATCATCGCACTGGTCTCGTCAGCCATCGGCGTGATCATCGGTATCGGCCTCGCCGTGATGCTCCAGGTCTTCTTGCGTTCGATCGGGTTCGGGCTTCCAGAGGGTCCTCTCACGGTCCTTCCGAGGACGATCATCGTCGGAATGCTCGTGGGTGTCATCGTCACGGTCGTCTCGTCCATCCTGCCCGCACGAAAGGCCGCGCGCATCCCGCCGGTCGCAGCGATGAGCGAGGTCCTGTCGACTCCCACGCGCAAGAGCCTCCGAACGCGCGCGATATGGGGACTTGCAATCCTTGCCGTCGGAGTGGTGAGCCTCGGTGTCGGCCTGTTCCTCTCGGTGAGCAATGCCATCTGGTTCGTGGCGATCGGTGCGCTGACGGTCTTCATCGGGGTATCGATCCTCGCGCCACTCTTCGCAGGGCCGATCACATCGGTCCTCGGATGGCCCCTTCCCAAGCTCTTCGGGGTCCCAGGAACGCTCGCCAAGCAGAACACACAACGTCAGCCTCGCCGGACGGCATCCACGGCATCAGCCCTGATGATCGGCGTCGCATTGGTCGTCTTCGTTGCCATCTTCGGGGCGTCGATCAAGACATCCGTCGCATCGGCCCTCGGCGATGTATTCGGCGCGGACCTGACCATCAGCTCATCGAACTTCGCCACAGGTGTCAGCCCGCGATTCACAGAAGAGTTGAGGGCAGCCCCCGAGATCGGTGAGGTGAGCGCGCTCGGATTCACACAGGCGAAGGTAGAAGACGAGGTCTACACCGTGACGGCGATCGAGCCTGCAACGATCTCCGGCCTCATCGCCGTCGGTGTATCGGACGAGGACCTCGCCGACATGGCAGCCTCCGACGGCCTCCTGATCTCGGTTGCAGAACCTGACTACGAGTCGTGGATTGGTCGTACGGTGCCCGTCGAAATGCCAAACGGTGTCACGGCACCGGGAACGATCGTCGGCACCTTCGACGTCGAAAACTTCGGTGCATTCTTCATCACGAGGGAACGGTACGCGACGGGATTCGAGACGGTGAGTGACAGCCTCGTCGTGGCACGCGCAGCGGACGGCGTCAGCGTCGCCGATGCGCAGGCGGCCGCCATCGAGGTCGCAACGCCATACCCGAGTCTCGAAGTGCAAACCACCTCCGAGGTGCTTGCTGACGCCGAGATGCAGATCGATCAGCTCCTGGCGATCTTCTCGGCCCTCCTCGGGCTCGCGATCATCATCGCTGTTCTCGGTATCACGAACACCCTTGCGCTGAGCATCATCGAACGCACGAGGGAAATCGGTCTCCTGCGAGCGATAGGCATGGTGCGTCGGCAGGTGCGGCGGATGATCCGATGGGAAGCCGTGATCATCGCCGTCTTCGGAGCCATCCTCGGGATCGGAACGGGGATCCTGCTCGGTTGGGCCGTGGTGAGGTCGCTGGCTGATCAGGGACTCGAGACCTTCACCGTGCCGTTCGGACAGCTCTTCGTATACATCGTTATCGCTGCCGTTGCGGGTGTGATCGCAGCGATCTACCCGGCCAGGAGAGCGGCAAAGCTGAACATTCTCGAGGCCATCTCGTACGAGTGACTCAGAGACCGTCGCGGTCGTCGGTCCAGTCATCGGCATTGTCGACGAAGAACATGCTCACTTCGTGGACGCGGTCGAGCACGTCACACAACGAGTCCTGGCGGAACATCAGGTCGACCAGCGAGCGATCGACCGCTCCAACGACGGACAACCGTTCCTCATCAACCGATGACAAAGCCCCCATCGACCGTACGGATCGCACCTCGATCGGTAGATCGAGGCCCCCGATACCTGCCAATTCGGCGGACAGGACGATGAGGTCAGGGGGATTCTGCATGGGCGGAAGCGCCCAGTTGAAGAAGAAGGTCACGGCATACTCGTTGTCCGGATCCTTGGGGATGTCTGGGTCCTCGTTGAGGACATCCTCGAGCTTGAGCAACATGCGGGGATCCACATCGAGCGAGATGTGGAGATCGAGGGGCCCCGAACAGGCCTCAGCCGGATGCACATCGACCTCCCAGGCCTGCCGGAGGGTGTAGGTCTCGACGAAGTGCCGTTCGTCATGCACATGGAACCCATGTTCTGCGGCGTGGTCCTTCAGATACGTGATCGTGGACGCAACATCGACCGCCATTCAGGCCTCCTGCGAGCTGTGGATTTCGATACCGCCCATCGTGATCACTGCATCGATGAGAAGAAGGGGTGCATCCTCGTCGACGCCATCGGGATCCGTCCTATTCGTGATCCCACCCATCACCACGCTCTTGGCAACCTCGACCCGCCAGCCAACAGGCACCAGTACGTCAACGCCACCCATGAACGCCCTCAGCGAGAGCGTTGCGCTCTCGACGATCGTCGATTGTCGAAGATCCAGCTCGACGCCGCCCATGAAGGCCGTCACGCTCCCCGACCTGAGCATCGGGGCGAAGCTCTTGAACTTCCGCCCGCCCATGGCTGCGACCACAGAGAAGGCGTCATCCCCCTCTTCGCCGAACTCAGGAATCAGCGATCGAACGGTGAACGCAGCCACCGTGCATACGGCTATGTAGATGAAGAACCCGATGACCGCCCGCCGGAGCACCCGCATCTGCGCAACCTACCAGCCCGGCCGGGCCAACGACCTCGCAGACATGGAGCGCCTGATCGAAGGGCATCTTCAGCGGTGCGTCGACACACCAGCATTGATGGTCACACGATCGGGGTCGCCACGTGCACCTCACCAAGGCCCCATCGCTCGACCGCAGCAATGGCGATGACCACCACCACGATCCCGGCCCATTGGATCGGCGCGAGCCGTTGATCGAGAAGGAATGCGGCTGCCACCGCAGCGATCGGTGGCTCTGCCGTGGCGATGATGCCGACGACTCCGGAGGACGCCATGGTGAGCGCAAGGAATTCGAGCATGAACGGGATTGCCGTTCCCATCACGCCGATCACGAGGAGATCCCATCCCACGGCGGACACTTCATCGAACGGAAAGGTCCACCACGGGAGCACGACCGCCCAGAACACCGACGCGAAGACAAAGCCCCACGCGGCAAATTGCGACGGCGCAAAATCCCGTCCGAGGTACTCGCCATAGATCAGATAGGCGGCGAACAGGAGTGCTGAAGCGAATCCTGCACCGATACCAACCACATCCGAGGCGTCCATCGCCCACGCCCGCGTGACGAGTCCAACTCCTGCCACGGCGCCAACGGCTGCTACCCATGCCACACGACTGACGTGCTCCTTCCGCACGACGACGATCCACACGAGCACGAAGATGGGTCCGACGAACTGCACCGTTGCTCCGGGGCCCACCCCAAGGCGCTCGATGGCCCAGTAGAAGGTGACATTGACGAGGGCGAGGTTCACCCCAAGGAGGGCAAATTTTCCGAGGCCACCTCGTGGCCGAAGCACGCCGCGGTATGCCGCGAATCCGACCAGGAGGACCGCAGCGATCATCGAACGCGCCTGTGCGACGTACACAGGAGGGACGGTCGTGAAGATGCCACCTGCCACGGCACCGGACACACCGAAGAGGGTCGCCGCCGACAGGGCGAGGATGGCTCCGATGGCTGACCGTCTGCCGAACATCAGGGGAGCCTACGACCGA
>JAQAZV010000066.1:0-2580 GCA_032127155.1 Acidimicrobiia bacterium | reverse complement strand
GAGGGAGGGAAGGACACAGCGAGGGCCACTTCCTCGCGGTCGACCTCGTCAGACGTCAGGGATTCGTCGTCCGGCTGATGGCCATGCATGGCACCACGGTAGTGCGGGAAACCCGCACCGGGGCGCCACCCATATGGAGTTCCCACGGCGGACGTTCGCGTCGGTACGATGCCCGCATGAATCCGTACGAGCGAGGAATGCGAGCCGTCTCAAAGACCGCAGGCATGCGATGGCTCCTTTCGAGAGTTCTCACGCCACTGGACCTCAGGCTGCGAAACACGCGTTTCGCCCCCTCAACCCTCGGCATGCATGCGCCGCTGTGCTACCTCACAACGACGGGTCGGCGGTCGGGCCAGCCAAGGACCGTTCCGCTGCTGTATCTCCGCCTCGAAGATGATGGAATCGCGGTGGTGGCAACCAATTTCGGAACGGAGCACCATCCGGCATGGGCCCTCAACCTCGAAGCTGAACCTCGAGCACGCATCGATATCGAGGGCGTTGCCTACGACGTGTCCGCACGGCTGGCGAGCGATGAGGAATCCGCGACGCTGTGGCCGAAATTCGACCGGGTCTGGCCCGGCTACGAGAAGTACCGCGAGATCGCCCCCCGCGAGATCAAGGTGTTCGTGCTCCGTGCCCACCACACATGAGCTCGTCGCCGAATCGGGAGGTCATGCCTGCGCATCGGGAACTGTCACCATCCTCACCGCGACCGCATCGAGATAGTGCTCATCGAGGGATGAGTACAGCTCCTCCTCCTGTGCGAAATGGAGCCGCAGGATCGCGTGGAGCCCATACAGGATACGCCGAAGATCCCGAAGGTCCCCAGACGTGGGTCCGCCCTTCGGAAGGCCTGCAATCTGGGCGGCGAAGAGTCGGACGAGGTGGAAGATCTCCCGGTGGGTCCTACTCATGGCTGCCAGCGGATCCTCTCCACCGATCAGCTCGATGATGTACGGATAGATCTCCGCGTCGTCAGCACGTTCGTGGGGAACAAGCTCGGTAGAAAGGAATACGTCTGCTTCCTCGAGTGCGACACGAGCGAGCTCACGGGGCATCGAATCGAGGGCATCGGCCAGAGTTCTCAGATGGTCGAGCTTTGGCATGAGATCGTCGTGCTCGGCCCGCAGCCTCCTACTCATTTCTGGATCCAGCTTGGGCTGCGCACGGAGGGTGATCGGACCGGTAAGGGCGCGGAGTGCCATCAGGATCGCGATAGCGTCGATGACCTCCTGTGTGACAGCACCAGCTACTGGGGGGAGTAGGCCGAACGCCGCCGCCACCATTGCGAGGATCGACAGCCCCATACCGACCAGGACACTCTGCACGGCTATGCGTTGACTTCTACGTGCGATCTGGATCGCTTCCACCAATCGATCGAGGCGATCGACCATCAAGACCACGTCGGCTGCCTCTGACGACGATGTCGCGCCCCGAGCCCCCATTGCAACACCGACACCCGCAGCAGCAAGGGCAGGTGCGTCGTTGATTCCGTCGCCAACCATCATCGTTGCACGTTCGAGGCTTGCATCGCGAACGGCCTCGACCTTCTCTGCCGGAGTTCGTTCTGCAAGAACGGAATCGACGCCGATCGCTGCCCCGACGGTCTCAGCGATGAAGCTGTTGTCACCGGTGACCATCACGATCTCTTTGATGCCCTCACGCTTGAGCTCGCGGATCGTCCTGGGGGTGTCTGCCCTGATCGGATCGTCAAGGAACACAGCGCCTGCCAGTACCCCATCGATCGACACGTACACCGTGGTTCCCGCCGTCGTTGCGATACGCCGGGTGAAGGCACGGACCGACTCTGTCGGTTCGGTGCCTTCGAGTACGAAATCCTGGTTCCCCAGCAGGACCCGGTCACCATCCACCACTCCCCGCAGTCCCGATCCAGGAACCTCCTCAGCTGCGCTCGGGAACGACAGGGCCAGTCCCGATCGGCGCGCAGCGGCAACGATTGCGTGAGCGAGCACATGTGATGACATTTGGTCGAGGGATGCCGCGAAATACAGTATGTCGTTCTGGTCGAACCGCGACCCGAAGACGGCGACCTCCTCGACATTGGGCACGCCCATCGTGAGTGTTCCAGTCTTGTCAAGGAGTAGTACCTCGGCGGCAGCCATCCGTTCGAGAGCAGCCCCGTCCTTGACCACGATCCCTCGCTTCGCAGATCGGGATATCCCGCCGACGACGGCGATCGGCGCAGCCAAGAGGAGCGGACACGGAGTCGCCACCACGAGGACGGAAAGCCCCCGCACCGGGTCACCTGACGCCGCCCACGCTGCCAGTGAGAGACCGACGGCAATGGGAACGAAGATTGCGGCGTAGCGATCGGCCAAGCGGACGAACGGCGACTTCGAGGTCTGGGCCTCGGTCACGAGTCGGATGATGCCGGCGTAGGTTGACTCATCGGCGGTCGCGGTTGCGCGGATGTCGAACGCGCTCCCGGCGTTGACAACGCCACTGTCGACATGGTCGCCAGCGACGCATGTCACCAGCCGCGACTCTCCTGTCAGCGCCGAGGCGTCGAGAACGGCATCCCCACCAATCACGACGCCATCGACAGGGAGCACCTCTCCA
>JAQAZV010000065.1:0-8365 GCA_032127155.1 Acidimicrobiia bacterium | reverse complement strand
GGTGGTTGGTGGACGACTCACCGGGATCTGCACTCATGGCTGATGACACACGACGTCTTTTCGGAACCGATGGCGTTCGCGGTCGCGCCAATTCCGAGCTGACCCCGGAGGTCGCCTTCGAGCTGGCACGTGCCGCAGGAGAGGGCATCGATCGTCACGTCGTCATCGGCAGGGACACGAGACGTTCAGGACCCATGCTGGCGTCCGCAGTAGCGTCAGGATTCAACGCTGTCGGTGTCGACACGGTCGACCTTGGCATACTGCCGGTTGGCGCGGTGTCGAGGCTCGCCCGTGACACGGGGGCAACCTACGGTGTGATGATCTCGGCGTCGCACAATCCCGCAGAGGACAACGGAATCAAGTTCTTCGGCATGGACGGTGCCAAGCTCTCCGACGCACGGGAGAGTGCGATCGAGAAGCGCTACTTCTCCGACCGCCCCTACTCGCGACCAGTCGCTGGCATGGTGGGCATGCAATCACAGATGCATGATGCCCTTGCCCGGTATGTGGACAAGATCGCCAAGACCGTGGACTACTCCATGAGAGGGCTCGAGTTTGTCGTGGACTGCGCCAATGGCGCGGCATTTCTTGCTGCACCAGAGCTGTTCGCGAAGGTCGGGGCCACGGTCACGTTCGTATCGGATGCCCCCGACGGGATGAACATCAATGACGGCGTTGGAGCTACCCATCCCGAGGCCGTCGCCAGGGCGGCCCGCGGCAAGATCGGATTGGCCTTCGACGGTGACGCCGACCGGCTGATAGCGGTCGATGAGGACGGGAATGTGGTCGACGGCGATGTCCTGATGGCGATCTTCGCTCAGTGGCAACACGATCGAGGCAAGCTGAAGAAGGACGTCGTGGTGGCAACCGTGATGTCGAATCTCGGCTTCCACCAGGCAATGGAGCGGCTTGGCATCAGTGTCGCGGTCACGCCCGTCGGCGATCGGTATGTCGTTGAGGAGATGCGCAGGACCAAGGCAGTGGTTGGCGGCGAACAGTCGGGACACATCCTGCTCGAGGATCGGTCCACGGGCGACGGATTGCGGACCGCCCTCAGATTGATGGAAGTGATCGCCTCCACGGGGCGCGAGCTGCGTGAGCTTCGCACGATCATGACCGAACTCCCGCAAGTGCTCACCAACGTGACGGTGACGAGCAAGGATGGTTGGGACACCGATCCTGCCATCTCTGCCTCGATTGCTGACTGGGAGCGCAAGCTCGGCTCCCGCGGCCGCATTCTGGTGCGCCCCTCCGGAACCGAATCGCTCATCCGCGTGATGGTCGAGGCACCCACTGCATCAGAGGCTGAAGAAGTCGCAGGATCAATCGCGGAGACCGTGGCTGCCAGTCTTCGCTAGGTGATCCGGTCCGACAGGTTGATGACAGGGTGGAAGTGTCATGGCATCGGTGCCTGCGGGACTCTGCCCGGACATCCCTTGGCCGCATCGAGGAACTGATCGCATCGAGGCTGCCCAGCTACACTTCTCACCACAAGCAGACGTGCGATACGGAGCTCGACAGCGCCAGCCCTCGCCAAGCGAGGCGACGAGGAAGAGGGAGTATCGAAACGTTCGGCGGATGCCCTCTCGGCCGCTCACGGTCGTCACGGGATCGGATGAAACCCTCGGAGTGATCCGAGGAACAGAGGCCGACCCGGTGTGAGCCCGACATCGTCGGGAATACCGCCGTATCGCCGTCTCCAGACGAAGGGAGATCGCGCGCGATGTGCGGGATCATGGGATACGTTGGGCCGCAGGATGCCGCCCCGATACTCGTCGATGGCCTGCGGAGGCTCGAATACCGCGGCTACGACTCAGCTGGAATCGCCGTGAGCAACGGCTCGATCAAGGTGCGCAAAGCCCAAGGCAAGATCGCAAACCTCCAGACGTTGCTCGACAAGGAACCACTCGCGGGGACGATCGGCATCGGTCACACCAGGTGGGCGACCCACGGAGCGCCCACGGATGCCAACGCGCATCCCCACACCGACCCGTCAGGTGAGGTGGTTGTCGTCCACAACGGCATCATCGAGAACTTCCAGAGTCTCAGGGATGAGCTTGTCGCCTCGGGTGCCGAGTTCGCTTCCGAGACCGACAGCGAGATCCTGGCGCATCTGGTGGCACGGGAGTACGACGGGGACCTCGTCGAGGCAGTCCGCAGGACCGTGGCATTGTCCGACGGTGCCTATGCGATGGTGGTGATGTCTATGCGCGATCCTCGCAAGATCGTCGCAGTCCGCAAGATCAGCCCGTTGGTCGTTGGCCTCGGCGACGGTGAGACCTTCCTCGCCTCGGACATCCCAGCCGTGCTCCACCACACAAGGGACTTCTTGATCATCGAGGACGATGAGCTTGTGGTCGTCACCGAGCATGGAGCCACAGTTGAGACCATCGCTGGCGATCCCGTGGACCGTGAGATCACCCACATCGCGTGGGACGCCCAGCAGGCGGAGAAGGGCGGCTACGACCACTTCATGCTCAAGGAGATACACGAGCAGCCTGCGGTGATCACCGAGACCCTGGCCGGGAGGCTGGACGAAGCTGGTCAGGTCTGGCTCGAGGACGTCGCCTTCGACGATGCCTATGCGGCATCGATCGACCGCGTTTGGATCACCGCTTGCGGAACGGCCTATCACGCCGGCCTCATCGGCCAGGAGGTGTTCAGGAGGGTTCTCCGCCTTCCTGCCAATGTGGAATACGCGCACGAGCTTCGGTACGCCGATCCGATCATGGGGCCGAATGAGCTCACGATCGCGATCTCCCAGTCAGGGGAGACCGCAGACACCCTCGCCGCTGCACGGCTTGCGGGTGAGCAGGGGAGTCGAATGCTCGCCATCACCAACGTCGTGGGCTCGACTCTTTCCCGATATGCCGACGACATCCTCTATACGCGTGCGGGACCCGAGATCTCGGTCGCATCGACGAAGGCCTATATGGCGATGCTGATCGCCCAGTACCTGCTTGCCCTTCGACTAGGTGCGGCCAGGGGGACGGTCAACGCGGACCTCGCCTCCGAGGTCTCCCACGGACTCCACCAGCTTCCTGCTGCCATCGATTGGGTGCTCCAACGTGAACACGAGGCTGCCGAGGCTGCAGCGCTCGTCAGCGATGCCGATGACGTCTACTTCATCGGTCGTGGGCTCGACTACGCCATTGCGATGGAGGGCTCACTCAAGCTGAAGGAGATCTCGTACCTCCACTCGGAAGCCATGCCAGCGGGTGAATTGAAGCATGGAACGCTTGCGCTCATCACGGATGGGGTGCCCGTTGTCGTTGTCCTGACACAGCGCGCCGTCTATGACAAGACGATCTCCGCCATTCAGGAGGTCAAGGCACGTGGCGGGAAGATCATCGCCGTCGCGTATGACACGGACGAAGAGATCGACAAGTACGCCGATCATGTGATGCGCGTTCCGGACATGGAGGACCTCCTCGCCCCGGTGGCGGCCGTGGTTCCCCTCCAACTGATGGCGTATCATGTCGCTCGCATGCGCGGTCACGATATCGACCAGCCTCGGAACCTGGCGAAGAGCGTCACAGTCGAGTAGGGCCGACGGTGATCGCCGTGGGTTCCCGATGGACCATGGATTCGAATCCGTGCCATCATGGAGGCATGGGCCTCGCCTTGCAGAGCATCGGAGCACCGTGTGGAAACTGAACAGGAGCGCGCAGAGCGCCACGAACGTGAGCGGATCGATGCCAACGAGCGGTACGAGCGCGAACGTAAGGAATCGGGCGAGCGCTACGAACGCGAACGCAAGGAATCGCGTGAGCGGGCCGACAGCGAACGCAAGGAATCGCACGAGGGTCACCGACAGGAGCGGCCCCAGGCGTAGGAGCGATGTCACGCGGGGGACCGTCGGCGTCAGACAGGGGCATGTCGCCGTGGTCGCCCGGATGGCTCTGGGTGGTCGGCTACGCTGCCCGCCATGGAGATCATCGGGCTCGGCATCGACCTCGCAGAGGTCTCGAGGGTGCGCAAGCTCCTCGAGCGCAGTCCCGAGTCCTTCCGTCGTCGATGCTTCACAGACCACGAATGGTCGTACGCGCACCGATACGCCGATCCCTCAGAGCGCCTCGCGGCGCGCTTCGCAGGCAAAGAAGCCGTCATGAAGAGCCTCTTCACGGGCTGGCGTCGCATTCCATGGACCGATGTTGAGATCACCGGCGGTGGCCCTCCGGGTGTCAACCTCCTCGGCAAGGCGAAGCAGCGAGCGGAGATGCTCGGCGTGACCGATATCAAGATCACAATCACGCACACAGGTGACACCGCAATGGTCTTTGTGATCTCCGTCGGGGAACACCGATGAAACCCGTCCTCTCCGTCACGGAGATGCGTCGAGTCGACGCGGAGGCCCCGACCCCGGTCGACGTTCTCATGGACCGCGCAGGGTTTGCGGTTGCTGTGCGGGCAAGTGCGATGGGCGCCAGATACGGCTCGGCTGTGCACGTGCTCTGTGGGAGAGGGAACAACGGGGGAGACGGATGGGTTGCTGCGCGGTATCTACGGGGACGTGGGGCGCAGGTGACGGTTCACCATCTCGGACTGCCAGACCCGGGAACCGCGGCGAGGCGCGCAGCGGTCGAAGCGATCGAGTCGGGGATCAGGGTTGCACCGATGGCTGCAGCCCTTGAGGCGGACCTCGTGATCGATGCCCTCGTCGGAACCGGGTTCAGAGGCTCGCTTCCCGATGAGGTCGTGACGTGGACCCGAACCACATCTCCCGTCCTGGCGGTGGATATCCCGTCCGGCCTCGATGGAGAGTCCGGTGTGGCAACCGGCCCAGCCTTCAAGGCAACGGAAACCGTTGCATTCCACGCGCTCAAAGTCGGTCACCTCATTCACGATGGCCCCGGATTGTGCGGGATGGTGACCGTCGCCGACATCGGACTCCACGGCGGGGACCCCGCGATGCTCCTCATGGAAGGAGATGACGTCGTTCTTCCGATCCGGCAACGCCACGTGCACAAGTGGAATGCGGGGGCGGTCGCCACCATCGGTGGTGTCTCCGGCCTCACCGGCGCGGCCCTGTTTGCTGCACGGTCAGCCATCGCAGCAGGAGCCGGAGTGTCAACCATCTTCACAACCGCGGCGACATCACCCGTCTACGAGACGCTTGCGCCTGACATACCGACGGTCCAGGCATCCGAAAGCGGGTCATGGCAGGACCACGCCTCCGAGGTCCTTGCCCTCCTGGATCGCTACGACGTCGTCATTGTCGGTCCCGGCCTCGAGCCAGCGGATCCCACATTCATCGAACGCCTCCTCGAGCGATTCGACGGGGCGATGGTCATCGATGCCGGAGCGATCACCTCGATCACCAACTTCGACACGCTCGCCAGACGGGACGCTCCGACCGTACTGACGCCGCATGCCGGTGAGTTCACGCGGTTCAGCGGCCTCTCCCCGACACACGAGTCGGCTCGTCAGGTTGCCGCGGCGACCAGGGCCGCCATCCTGCTCAAGGGCAACCCAACATTCGTCGCAGGTGAGGATCTCGTGGCCATAGCGCGAGGTGGGCCCGAACTCGCATCGATCGGAACGGGTGATGTCCTCGCGGGTGTCATCGCTGCGCTGTTGGCGGCGGGTATGCCGGCGGAGGAAGCCGCACGAACTGGTGCCTACGTGCACGCGTCGGCTGGGGCGTCCCTTGCCGATGTTCGCACCGTCACCGCTCCAGCGCTCATCGATGCGGTCGCCGTCGAGGTGACGAGGCTCAGACGTGATGAGGGAGAACACCGGTAGCGCTACCGCTACCGTCTGTGAAGCAAGGCATGGAGAGCGGATGCGCCCATCGTGGATCGAAATCGACCTCGATGCAATCGAACACAACGCAGCTGTCATCGCACGGCACATCGCACCCGCGTCGTTATGCGCTGTCGTCAAGGCCGACGCGTACGGCCACGGTGACATACCGGTCGCCGAAGCTGCGATCAGGGGTGGTGCTTCCTGGTTGGCGGTCGCCTTGGTCGAGGAGGGTGTCCGTCTGAGGGATGCGGACGTCGACGTACCCATCCTGGTGCTGTCCGAACCGACACTCGAAGAGATGCCGCTCATCGTTTCCCATGGCCTCACACCGACGGCATACCGCTCCTCGTTCGTCGACCTGCTTGCTGCCGTTGCAGAGGACGCGACCACACTGCCGTACCCGGTTCACCTGAAACTCGACACGGGCATGCACCGAGTCGGCGCTGCTCCCGTCGAGGCGTTCGAGATAGCCAGGAAGATCGATGCCGATCCTCGGCTCACCCTCCAGGGAGTCTTCACCCATTTCCCGGTCGCCGACACCGACCACGACTTCACCCGTCGCCAGAACCGAGCGCTCGAGGGGTTCGTCGAGGCGCTTGGTGAGGAGGGGATCGTCCCTCGTCTGATCCACGCCGCCAACACTGCCGCGGCGTTTGATCTCGAGGAGACGAGGCATGACATGTGTCGGGTCGGTCTCGGCCTCTACGGCCTCCGACCCGACCTGACGTCCGGAGCCGATCTCGATCTCATCCCTGCCATGAAGGTCGTCAGTCACGTCGGATACGTGAGGCGGCTGGCCTCCGGAGCCAAACCCTCGTACGGGCGCCGCAAGGAACTCGTCGGTCCTCACATCGTTGCGACGGTCCCGATCGGATATGCCGACGGGGTTCCCAGGAGTCTCTCGAACACCGGCGAAGTGCTGATCGGCGGGAAGCGATACCCCTATGCGGGAACGGTAACCATGGACATGGTCATCATCGATCTCGGTCAGGATGAGGTCCCGGTTGGATCGGAGGTTGTGTTCCTCGGTCGGCAGGGGGATGAATCGATCACCGCAGACGACTGGGCTGGCATGCTCGGAACCATCAGTTGGGAGATCGTGTGTGCGTTCGGACCTCGACTTCCGAGACGCTACGTCAGGAGGTCCGAGGATTCCTGAACGAACAATCACGAATGTGCCAGGCGTTGCTGTCGGTCATTGGACCGACCGTGAGGCGATGACCGGTGTGACCGTGCTGACGTTCGCCGAGCCGAACGTCGCGATCGTCGACATGCGCGGTGGAGCCCCAGGTTCCAGGGAGTTCGGCATCTTCGGGGAGACCGTGAAGCCGGTGACCCTCAACGCCCTGGTCTTCGCCGGCGGTTCGGCCTTCGGGTTGGCGGCAGCCCAAGGCGTGATGGAGGAGATCGAGAGAGAAGGGCGAGGTGCCCCGACCCCGGCTGGTCCGGTGCCCATCGTGCCGGCGGCCATCATCTTCGACCTGCTGGTCGGGCGCTCGGATGTGCGGCCGACACCCGAAGATGGACGGGCTGCCTACCTGGCGAGATCGACGCGGCCGGCCACGGTGGGTGCGATCGGTGCAGGTACCGGTGCCACAGTGGGAAAGGTCAACGGGCCCGAGGGCGTGACCCCGGCAGGCATTGGGTCCTCGGCCCTCACCGTGGACGACGCGACCGTCGGTGCACTTGTCGTCCTCAACGCCGTCGGGGATGTCCACGACCTCTCCGGTCATCGCATCACCGGAGCGACGGGCCACGGACGGATGGGCGGTGGCGGGTCGTTCGGTTTCAACACCACGTTGATCGCTGTGGCCACTGACGCCGGTATCAGCGACCGCAACGAGCTCCGCAGACTCGGGGTTCGGGCACACGATGCCCTTGCGGCCACCGTCAGGCCCGCTCACACGCGTTACGACGGGGACACGGCGTTCGTGGTCGCTTCTGGAAAGGCCGATGCCGACATCGACGCTCTCGGCGAGGCAACCTTCAACGTTGTTGCGTCTGCGATCGTTGGCGCCGTTCTCGCCGCTTCCCGATGACGACGTCCTTCGCCCACATCGAGACCCTCGACGAGCTCGCGTCGATCGCCTCAGGGTGTGTCAAGTGCTCCCTCGCTCCCTCAAGGACGAATGTGGTATTCGGATCGGGATCCCCCGATGCCGAGGTGATGATCGTCGGCGAGGGGCCCGGCCAACAGGAGGACGAGCAGGGGCTTCCGTTCGTCGGTCGGTCAGGTCAGCTCCTGGACACACTGCTCGGCGAGATCGGACTTCAGCGTTCTGATGTCTACATCGCCAACGTGGTGAAGTGCCGTCCGCCACGGAACCGCGATCCTCGACCAGACGAGATCGATGCCTGCAAGGGGTACCTCCGTCGCCAGATCGAACTCATCGATCCCGCGGTCGTGGTCACGCTCGGCAACTTCTCGACGAAGCTCCTCCTCAGGACCGAAGTGGGTATCACGAAGATGCGAGGGGTCGCATATGCGTGGTGGGGTCGATATCTGGTGCCGACGTTCCACCCTGCGGCCGCCCTGCGAGGTGGAGAGAGGGGGACCAACGACATCCGGGCCGACCTTGCTCTGGTCCGTGCGGTCATCGACGGTAGGCTGCCCTCC
>JAQAZV010000064.1:0-11345 GCA_032127155.1 Acidimicrobiia bacterium | reverse complement strand
GGATCGGGCCAACGGCGTTTGCGGTGATGAACGGGAGGTTGATCTCCGTTGACTGGACGGATGAGAGCTCGATCTTGGCCTTCTCTGCCGCTTCCTTGAGTCTCGTCAGTGCCATCGGATCCTTCGCGAGGTCAATGCCGTTCTCTGCCTTGAAGCCATCGACCAGCCATGAGATGACCACGTCGTCCCAGTCATCTCCACCGAGGTTGGTGTCGCCTGCCGTCGATTTGACTTCGAACACGCCTTCGCCGATCTCGAGCACGGACACATCGAAGGTGCCTCCGCCGAGGTCGAATACCAGGATCAGCTCGTCGCTGTTGTTGTCGAGTCCATACGCGAGCGAGGCTGCGGTGGGCTCGTTGACGATCCGTTCAACCTCGAGGCCCGCGATCTGGCCCGCTTCCTTGGTCGCCTGTCGCTGGGCATCGCCGAAGTACGCAGGGACCGTGATCACGGCTTTCGTGATGGGTTCACCGAGAAACGCCTCGGCATCCTTCTTCAGCTTCTGGAGGATACGTGCTGAGATCTCCTGCGCCGTGTAGCTCTTGCCATCCACGTCGACGGTCCAGTCCGTCCCCATGTGTCGCTTGACCGAGCGGATTGTCCGCTCGGGATTGGTGATGGCCTGCCGCTTCGCCTGGTCTCCTACGAGAACCTCGCCGTTCTTCGCGAATGCGACGACTGAAGGTGTCGTTCTGTGTCCCTCAGCGTTGGCGATCACCTTCGGCTCGCCGCCCTCCAGGACGGAGATCACGGAGTTGGTCGTGCCGAGGTCGATACCGACCGCTCGTGCCATGGTTCATGCTCCCTTACATCGTTGTGAGTCGTTGTAGAGATCATAACCTGAGTCGAGTCGTATCAATTCCTCCCTTTTCCGAGGTTCTCATCGACACGAGGGACTGGACGCGGCAGCTGCCCCCGCACGAGGCGAGGGCAGCGCGTCGCGTGCCTGTGTCAGGCGTACTGCGGAGCCACTGCGCCGAATACATCCATCCAGTCTGGTGGGTGCGCCCCGGTGGCGGCTGATTCGAGCCGAGCCAGGTATGCGTGCCATCCCGGTGTGTACCCGCCACACATCTCATCCGGAAGGCCGCTGTGCACCAGCCGAAGCTCTGTGCCGCCGGCTATCGGTGTCAGCTCGTATCGAACGTCCGACGGCACCTCCTCATTGATCACCCAGGTATGCCCGAACGCAGTGAGCGGCTCCCATGTGGTGATGACGCCGGTGACCTGGTTCTCCTCATCGAAGGTCATCTCGATGGTTCCACCCTGGCGCGCGTCGATCGTGGCTGTCGGTGCGAGCCACGATGTGATTCCCTCCGGCGTGGTGAGCGCCTGCCACAGCCGTTCCGGTGCGACGTCGTAGGTTCGGACGAACGTGATGACATTCGTGCCGTCGTTCTTCACGAGGGTTCCAACGGGTCCGTAGCTGGTCATGATTCCTCCTGCAGGTGTGTGTCGAGTGCGTCCAACTTCTCCATCCAGAAAGCGCGGTATCGCGAGACCCAGTCGTCGATCTCCCTGAGGGGAGCCGCCTCTGCGTGGTAGACGCGGTGTTGGGCGACGGTCTCGGAACGAACGAGCCCACAGTCCCTGAGTACCCGCAGGTGCCGAGAGACCGCAGGTCGACTGATCGGGAACCGAGATGCCAGAGTCCCAGCATCCTCGGGATGGTCGAGAAGGACCTCGACGATCTCACGCCGAACCGGATCCGCCAACGCCGCCAGTGCTTCCATGGCTTGTATGTAACCAGATTGTTACGAAAGATGCAAGCAGTTGTGAGTTGTGAGTTGTAAGTCAGTCTCGAGCCTCGAGTCCCGAGTTCTCAGGACCGCCGAACGGAGAGCCTGCTGCGCCGAGTCGAAGGCGAGGCATGTACCTGCTACGGACGAGACGCAGGCGAGGCCCCAACGCGAAACACCGGTGGGTCTCCCCACCGGTGAGTCACCTCCGCCCGCGCCGGGTATCGCTACCCGGACTTCTTGGCGATCTTGACACGCTCGCTGAGGGGAACGCCGGTCGAACGTTGGTAGTACGTCTTCGGGACGGGATCTTCCTCGCGCTCGTCTGGTGCGTCTGGTGTCGTATCCGATTCCTCGAGGTCGAGGGCTGCCGTGGCCTCGGCGACCGTGAGTAGGCGCTTCGGCTGATCGGTCGCTGCCATCTCTGCAGGTGCAACGGCCGCGACCGCAAAGACCGGTTCCGGATCCTTGGGATCGTCCGTGACGCGCATTGGGAACCGCGGCTCATCCATGTTCGGAAGGTCGTGCGGCGTCGAGGGCTCAGCGTCCGTCGGCTCGTGGACGGCTTGGACCGGTGGAAACGGTTCCTCGTCGGGAGCGTTGGCTTCGATTGCCTCGATCTCACTGAGGTCGATGACAGACATCTCGCTTGCCGTGACGTCTGCGAGGTTCCTGGCCGAGGCTTCGAGCCCCACGATCGCAGCCCTGAGCTCCGTGACACGCTGGTTGATGATGGCGCGATCACGTTCAGCGTCGGTGAGAAGAAGCGCTGCGCGTTCATCGGCTTCGCCGACGATGGCGTTCGCCTGCTCCACGGCTTCGCGCCGGATCCAGGATGCGGCGATCGATGCCGCTTGAGCTGCCTGTCCACTCGCATGGCGGAGGTTCTCGGCGTCGTTCTCAGCGACGGCAACCAATTCGTCTGCTGAAGCCATTGCTGCGGCAATTCTGGCAGCTGCCTCGCCTTCAGCGGCTGTCACGATCGACTCCGCTTCCTCGTCGGCTCCAGCGAGAATCGCTGCCCGACGCTCGGCGATCTCATGGTCGAGTTCTTGGGCGAGGGCGGCGACTTCTGTTGCTTCCGCCTGAGCACGATCAGTCAGTTCGACAGCCTGGGTGCGGGCGGTGCTGACGACCTCTTCTGCCTCGGCGCGGGCGGCCGTGCGGATGGTCTCGGCTTGCTCGCGAGCATTCTCGAGAATCTCATCCCGAGTTCGCTCTGCGGCGATGAACGTGTTGCGGATGGCATCTGCGGAGGCATCTGCTTCGGCGAGGCGTTCCTCGAGTCGTTCGGTCTTCTGTTCGTAGCCGCGTAGCGCTTCGACGAGCCGAGACACGACGGCATCGACCTCTGCTGGGTCGTAGCCATTGCGTTTCACTCGACCGAAACGGTGAGCGTCCGCCGCTGATGCGCTGATCATGTCCATTGAACCTTCCCGATCGTCCGCCCGCTATGGCCCCTTCGACCTCAGCGTTCGACCCGGAGGTCGCTTTCCAAGCCCAATTGACGATACGTACGAGGTCGGTGCTGCGCAAGCCGTTTGTGCGACCTCTGGAATCTCCGCGTGTGGGTGCCTACGCTGACCCCATGGAAGACGTGCATGTTCAGCTCGACAAGCCGTGGCTCTCTGTCGCCGACATTTGCGAGTACATGGACGTGTCGACGTTCGTCGTGACGTCGGTTCTGCGATCCGGCGAGCTCCCTGCCGTCAAGTTCGGACGGGAATGGCGCGTGGCCAGAGAGGACTTCGAGACGTGGCTGAACGAGCAAAGGCGAGGCTCCGCCTCCCGCTCGGAGCACCCCTCACCGGCAGCAGGGTGATGACCACCACCACACGTCCCAATCCCGTCAGGGAACCGACGACGCGTGTCAGCGAGACGACGGACGCCCCTTGGGTTGTCATTGTGTGGGACGACCCTGTCAACCTGATGGACTACGTCGTGTTCGTGTTCCAGGAGGTCTTCGGATACGGGAAGGCGAAGGCGACGAAACTCATGCTCGAGGTCCACAACGGTGGGCGGTCTGCCGTCTTCAGCGGCCCTCGCGAGCAGGCGGAGATGCACGTCCAACGACTGCACGGGTACACCCTGTGGGCGACGATGGAGCGGGAACGATGATGTTTCGTCCTGTTGGCGACAGGATCGAGGTGAGCATCCCCGAACGCGAGAGGTTCCTGATCGCGGGGCTTCCCTCACTCCTGGAGGGTGTAGGAGAAGTCGGCGACCCGGCTTTCGCCATCCTCAATCGTGCGGCGTATCGGGAAGACGAGGGAGCGTCATCCGAATTCTCACGGCTGGTTGGGGATGACACTGCAAAGGCGCGGTCGGCGGATCGCGCGATCCTCGCGGACGTCGGACGTGGCCCGACGACGCTCACCAGGGATGAAGGTCTCGGTCTCCTTCGTGCGTTGAACGAGGCGCGTTTGGTCGTCGCCGCACGCTCAGGGGTGATCGACGACGGTCCGGGATGGGAGGATCGGATCCCTGTGGATCCCGATGTGGCAGTGCTTGCGTGGCTCGGGTATCTCGAGGGTGAACTCCTGCAGGCGTTGTCGGCGCTGGTCTGAGTAGCCTCGGTCGTCATGTCCACTGCTGCCGTGATACTCGCTGCCGATCGCGCCGAAGGCTTCGCCGGTCCGAAGTATGCCGCTCTCGTTCGAGGGACGCCGATGCTCGACAGAGTCGTTGCCGATGCACGCACATGGCCCGTCGAAGAGGTGATCGTCGTTCTCGGCGCAGATGCCGAAGCCATCGAATCCGCCTGCGATCTGACCCAGGTGTCGCTGGTCATCGACCCCGAGTGGGCTGAGGGGTCGGCGTCGCCTCTGCGTGCCGTCCTGGACCTGTTGTCACGCGACCGCGATGTCGAGCGATGCATCCTCGCGAGGGGAGATCAGCCAGACGTTGGCGTTGGGGTCGTTGGTCCCCTCGTGGACGCAGCAGTCGCGTCAGGAGCGGAAGCCGTCATTCCGAAGTATCGGTATGCGCAAGGATGGCCCCTCGTGGTCAGCTCTGCGCTGTGGGACGTGTTCCTTGGACTCGAGGGGGAGATCAATCCCCTGGACGTGCTGACGAATCACGCCGCGAGCATCGAGGAAGTGTGGCTCGACCATCTCCCGGCGCCCGTGTTCTCTTCTGCAGATACCATCCCGGCGCCGCGGCGGTAGATCGACTGGGCAGGCGAGTAGTTGTTGTGAGTATTCTCGGTGGGCATCTGGCTCGCTGGCTGGAGGGAGTGGAACGGGATGGCATCGATTTCGGCGATTCGAGCAATTCGTCATCGAGAGGCGACGAGGCTCAGGAAGGCTCGGGTCCGCACAACCGATGCCCTGCTCCAGCAGGCGGGGACACGACGTGGGCGCGCCGAGCTTTCCGAGCGGACGGACATCCCCACAACCGAGCTTCTCAAGTGGGCGCAACAAGCAGACCTCATGCGAGTCAAGGGCATTGGCTCGGAATACGCCGACCTCCTTTCCGCCTCTGGCGTCGACACGATCAAGGCTCTCCGACGCCGGAACGCTGCGAATCTGATGGTGTCGTTCACCCAGGTCAATGCCAAGCGACGTCTCGTCCAGAGGCTTCCGACGGTTGAGATGGTCCAGGGATGGATCGAAGGTGCCAACGCAGTCGAGCCGATCGCGACCTCGTGATTCGGGCGGGATAGCGGCCATCGAGGCGTGAGGGCAGCCGACGCATCGGCGTGACTCGGCTACGAACGCGGGAAGGACCCCGCGTGGTGCGGGGCCCTTCTCCTGAGGTCCGTGCGAACACTGGTCGCAGCGTCCGCAGCGATGACGCTACTTCGTCGTCGCCTTCTTGGCAGCCGTTGTCTTGGCGGTCGTCGCCCTGGCGGTGGTTGCCTTCTTGGTCGGGGCCTTCTTGGTCGTCGTCTTGGCAGCCGTTGCCTTGGCGGTGGTTGCCTTCTTCACGGGAGCCTTCTTGACAGGAGCCTTCGGCGCGACAGCGGAAGAGGATGCATCCTTCATCGAGTTCGACGGGCGGAACGTATCCTTCCAGTTGCCGAGCACGCCTTCCATCTGATGACGGAGCTTGGCGACCTGATCCTGGATCTGTTCCATGTCGATCTTCTCGGACACGGTCTCGACGGTGGCGTGGGCACGTTCGCCGACGTTGGCATCGCCGACCTTGAAGTCCTTGACGGTGTCGTATCCCTTGACTGCGATGTCCTTCGTGGCGTCGATGATCATCGTTGCGATCTCCGCAGCCGTTCCGTATGCCGAGGTCCCAAGATCGGAGACCTTGGTTCCGGCAACCGACGTCGTGTCCTTCACGGTCGACGTTGCGGCGGTACCGACCTCGGCTGCCTTCGTCCGGGCCTCGCTCGTGTACGACGTGACCCTGAACGAGGTGTTCGAACCGAGGTCCTTTGCCATGTCGCCTGCCATCGATGTGGCCTCTGCAACGGTTCTGGCTGCGCGTGTGGCGCGCTCTTTCTGTGCTTCGAGGATCATGATCCCTCCTGGTCTGATGCGATGAAGCTTCGATAGATCTCCATCAGCGCTTGTTTCTGTGTCGTTGTCAGCTTCGGGTCGCTGTCCACAGCGTCCCCCACGCTCGGCGATTCCTCTCGATCGAGGAGTCCGGCTCGCTCATACAGCGTCTCGGTCCTGATCGAGAGGGCACCTGCGATTGATCGCAGGATCTCCGCCGACGGTGTTCGAACGCCCCGCTCGATCTGGGAGAGGTAGGGATTCGAAACGCCCGTCATCTCGGCGAGTTTCCGGATCGAGAGTGCGCTGCGTTCCCGCTGCTCCCGAATGAATGTGCCGACGTCGCCGAGTTGTGGTGTCTTCATGCTGATTGCAGAATACAGCAAAGTGCTTGCAAATGCAAGCACTCATGTGGACGATCTGGCAGATGAGGACTCAGAACGCCGTTCTTCGGCTGGCCAGGATGTCGTCCAGGGCGTCCTGAATCGCCCTCCGAACGTCTTCGGAGCGCTCCAGTTGATCGAGCGCGTCGAGCCCTGCGCTGCGGCCACTGGCCGGAATGGGTGGCAGGAACCGAATCTTCCACCGTATCGGCAGTGGGATCGGATTCAGGGCGATGGCGATCTCCTCAACACGTTGCTCGGGGAAGACGAGACGCACGAGGCGAGCGAGGAGCTTCGACGTCGTGACGGCAGGGTGGACCTCTTCGGACCCGATGATGGCAACCGGAACGATGGGAGCACCTGCCTCCTCAGCGATTTCCACGAAGCCTCCACGTCCAAGCCTTCCGACCCGATAGGCATCCCACACTGGCTTCATGAACCCTCGTTCACCCTCAGGAAAGACGCCGAGTAGGTGGCCCCGTCGCAGCAGCTCACGTGCATCCTCCCTCGCTGCATAGGCAGCGCCGACCTTCCTGTAGAGGTGGGAGACGACGGGGAGCATGTTGAAGATCTCGGTACCCACGACGCGGACTCGGCGTGGTCGTTGTGCCTCGTTGAGAACGGCAAGCGTGAGCATCGCAGCGTCGTACGGGAGCGCACCGCCTCCGTGGTTGCCGACGATGACGGCCGGTCCATCCATCGGGACGTGTTCGATTCCTTCGACGTCGACCCTGAAATAGTCATAGAACATGCCATTGAGCACATGCCAGGCCATCTCGGCGACAACAGGGTCGAGGCCGAAGGGATCGACGTCGTACGTGGCAAGCGTGAGGTGACGCCAGAGGGCAGGCCATGAGCCGAACCCGAGGTCGCCGGTGAGGGGGATTGCGGCGTCGGAGATGTCTCCGCCGCCGTGAAGCCCGCATCGGTCGAATCCGGAGACAACCGGGAGTCCACACGGGTGCCCTTCGATGCTCTTCCACGGGCAGTGTTCGTCTGAGTCCACGAACGTCCTGAGCCGCGCCTGGAGAGCTGCACGGCGTTCCCTTGCATCGGTGCGGTCCTCCGAAGATATCCCGGGAATGGTGATCGGAGGGAAACCCGTATGGGCAGCTCCGTGGTCCGATTCATCCAACTCGTCCTGTGTGGCGCGCGTGACCCTGAGGACTGTGATGAGTTCCGCTTTGGTCATCCTGCTCCTGCCAGCGATCTGCTGTTCCTTGGCGATCGCGAGGAGATCAGCCTTCGAAAGAGCGTGGAGGTCCTCTGGGATCATGACGCGACCTCGGATGGGTGATAGGCGGCGAGTACCGACTGGCGGCATGTGTGTTCTGGCCGATAGCCGAGATCACTTCGCATCTTCGAGGTGTTCACGACACGCCCGTTCTTCAGCAGTCCGGTCACATGATCGGGAACAGTGAGATCGATCCGAGCGAGTGTTCGGATTGCCGTGTCGAAGAGACGACCCGGCAATGGTTGGGGAACTCGGCGACCGAGCCGCAAGATGCGCGACAGGTACATCTGTCCCTCACCGGCAATGTTGAAGGTGCCGGCGACGGGGTGATCGAGCACGTGCTCGAGCACTGACACGGCATCACGCTCGTCGGTGAATTGCAGCCTCGGGTCGAAGCCCATCAGGGTCGGGACGATCGGGAGGGTGAGGTAGCGACTGATGGAATTGTTGACCCTTGGACCGAAGATGGGGGCAAACCGAAGGGTGGTGAAGGTCGTGTCGGGGTGGCGCCCGCTCAGGTCGGCGATGAACCGCTCCATCTCGGTGAGATCCCTCTGGAAGCGGCTTGGTCTGCCTTGTGGGCGTGTGGTCTCCGACAGAACGGACGGGTTGCGGGGATGGGCACCGTAGATCGCCGTATCCGATTTGACGATCACCGACCGGACGGTGCTGATCCGTTCGATGGCACCGAAGAGGGCAAGAGCCCCGACGATGCGATCCTCGGACTCCGTGCCTCGTCCCTGTTCTGCCGTTCGATGAATCGACTGGAGGTGGATGACGACCTCTGGCTCGACTTCGAGGACGAAGCGGGCGAGGGCAAGACGATCGAGGTCCACGAGTTTGAATTCAGCATCGAACGCGACGCGGGGTTCGACATCATCGACGGCGTACACCTCGAGGTCGGACCGACGGGATAGGCGACGGACGAGTTGCCCACCCGTCCAGCTCCCCGCTCCCGTGACAAACACCCGACGCATACTCGTTGAGAGTAGGTCGCCTCCCGGACGCAAGCCTCCTTGGATGGACCCTTCCCTGCCTACCCTGTCGAGGGTCGATCTCGGAGATCCGTTGCCACAGAAACACGCCGCCGTCATCGGTACAGGCCTGATCGGCGGTTCCATTGCTGCAGGCCTTCGCAGTGCGAACTGGATCGTTCGCGGGTTCGATGCGGATTCCGACGTGCTCGAGACCGCCCAGCTCCGAGGTCTCATCGATACCCGATGCTCGTCGATGAACGATGCCGTCGATGCAGTGGACCTCGTCATCGTCGCCGCTCCACCGAAAGCAACGATCGAGATTCTCGCCAATCTCGCGACGAGGGCTGTCGTCATGGATGTGGCTGGCGTCAAGGAGCCGGTTCTCGCAGCGGCCGCGCACCTTCCCAGGTTTGTTGCGACGCACCCTATGGCGGGGAGGGAGATTTCAGGGCCTGACGCCGCAAGCGCAGCACTCTTCAGCGGCGCGTCGTGGGTCGTCGTCGAAGGAGCCCCACCCGATGCACGTGCGATGGTGATCGACGTGATCGAGACGCTTGGCGCCAGGGTGGTCGAGATGTCTGCTGAGGACCATGACCGCGCCGTTGCCCTGATCAGCCATCTCCCACACCTCGTGGCAGGTGGCCTCCTGTCAGCTGCAGCCAAGAATCCTGACAGCCTCGACCTGGCAGCCGGCAGCTTCCGCGACCTGACCAGGGTCGGGGCCTCGCAGCCGTTGCCCTGGGTCGAGATCCTCAAGACCAACCATGACGCCGTGCTCCACGCCATCGCGGCCCTCAGGGAACGTCTCGCCGCCATCGAGGCAGCCATCCTGTCCGACGACGATTCGTTGCTCACCATCCTGAGCGATGCTCGTTCGACACGACAGGGGCTCGGTTCTCCCGTGGCCCAGGTACGCGTTGCTCTGGCGGACCGCCCTGGGGAGTTGGCGAAGGTCGGACACGCCTTCGAGGCGTCAGGGGTGGACATCAGGGACATTCAGATGCGTCACGCCCCATACGGTGGCGGTGGTGTGCTGACGCTCTCGGTACGCCCCGGAGAGGAAGGCACCCTCCGGCTCGCGCTCGAGGAACAAGGCCTCCTGCTCGCTCCGTAGCGTGCGGGCGGATGGTCTACGCTGAGGGTGGGAGGGTCCATGGTTCCACAGAAGCCGTCGCTCACGATCGGAATGGAGGAGGAGTACTTCGTGGTCGACCGTGTCACGCGCGACCTCGTTCCTGACCTTCCCGAGCGTCTGAAGGGGGCACTTGCTTCACCTCCACGTGGGGCGACCAGCCCGGAATTCATGCGCTCCCAGATCGAGATCGGCACCCCGGTGAGTGCCGACATCAGCGAACTGACCGAACATCTGCGTGTGATGCGTCGCTTTGTGTCCGATGTTGTCTCGGAGCACGGAATGGCCATCATCTCGTCTTCCACGCACCCGTTTGCGATGTGGGACGAGCAGCAGCCAACCGACAAGGAGCGATACCGGCTCCTCGAGCAGGCCCTGCAGGGCGTGGTCAGGCGCCTCCTGATCTGCGGGATGCACGTGCACGTCGAGATCGGCGATCAGGATCTGCGCATCGACCTCATGAACCAGGTCTCGTATTTCCTGCCCCACATCCTCGCCCTTTCCGGGTCCTCTCCGTTCTGGCACGGCATAGATACAGGGTTGAAGAGCTACCGCCCTGCGGTCTTCAGGGCGTTGCCACGTACGGGGATCCCCGACGAGTTCAATGACTGGGCCGAGTACCAGCGCCATGTCGATGTACTCGTGGGCACCGGTGTCATCGAGGACTCGACGAAGCTGTGGTGGGACATCCGACCATCGGCCAGGTATCCCACGCTCGAGATGAGATCCTCGGACATCTGCACCCGCTACGAGGATGCCATCACGATTGCGGCGCTGTATCAGGCGCTTCTGGCGATGCTCTATGACCGACGCATGAGCAACCAGCGGTGGCGCATCTACTCGCGGATGCTGATCGCAGAGAACAACTGGAGGGCCCAGCGATATGGTGTCGACGAATCCCTGATCGACTTCGGTCGCGGCGAACTCGTTCCCATGACGCTCCTTGCAGAGGAGATGGTCGAGCTCGTCGGGGAGCAGGCAGCGAGCCTCGGTTCACTTGATGAGGTCCGTCGAGTTCGTGACATCACAGCCCACGGGACGAGCGCCGATCGCCAGCGACGCGTCTTCAACGATGCCGTCGCACAGGGAGCCGAGCAGGCAGATGCCTTGCGCAGTGTCGTCGACCACCTCATCGACGAGACCATGGAGGGCCTGTGACGCGATCGTTGCGCGTCGCCGGCGCCCAGGTAGACCTCACGGTCGGGGACATCGACGGAAACGAGGCAACGATCCTCGAGGCCATGGCATTCGCAGCCGACCAGCAGGCAGACGTACTGGTTCTTCCCGAGTTGGCCATCTGCGGGTACCCGCCAGAGGATCTCATCCTCAAGGCAGGGTTCATCAATGCGAACCTCGAAGCGTTGGAACGCATCGCGGCCGCTTCGCGGGACACGGCCGTTGTCGTTGGATTCGTCGACCGCCTCGA
>JAQAZV010000063.1:0-63103 GCA_032127155.1 Acidimicrobiia bacterium | reverse complement strand
ACTTCGACGCCTCTGCTGCCACTCGTCGGGAGTTCATCGTGTTCGCAGTCCTCACCGTGGTGTTGCACTTCTTCTTCGCTGTTGGCAGGGGCTATCTGGCGGGCTTCAGGCGATTCAGCGCATACGGTTACTCATCGGCCGCGGCGTCGGTTCTCCGACTCATCATCGCGGTCGGCGTCTTCCTTGTTGCCCCTTCCATCGCGGGCTTTGCGTGGGCCCAGATCATCGGACCACTCGTCATCTTCTTCTGGAGGCCTTGGAGGTCCTCGGGAACGAGGGCCCGCATCACGGCAGAGCAGGCGGCAGAGACAACGGAGAAGGGCCTTCTCGCGGGCCTGGTCATGTCAGCTGCGGCCTCCCAGGCCTTGCTTCTCGCCGGGCCCCTGGTGGCCTCCAGGCTCGGCGCAACCGACGCGGAGTTCTCAATCACCTACGCCACGTTGCTGATTGCCAGGGCTCCGCTGACACTCGGCTACAACCTGATTGCGCGAGTTCTCCCGCCCTTCACCGAAATGGCGGCCAGGGGAGAACGTCGCGAGTTGCGTGCGTGGGCGAGGGGAATCGGCATTGCCTCACTCACGCTCGCCGCCTTCGGTGCGGTCGTCGGCGCCGTCGTCGGACCGATCCTCGTATCGGTGGCTTTCGGCTCGGGTTTCGAACCCGATCGTATGGATGCCGCGCTGGCAGGGGCGGGCGTCGTCCTTGCTTCAGGTGGTCTCTTTGTCGGCCAGATCCTGGTTGCGAGGGGCCAGTCCCTTCGACTCTTCCTCTCGTGGGGGTTTGCCGTCATGGTGGCAACGGTCATGGTGTTCATCCCGATCGATGATCCCGTCAATCACGTCATGATCGCGTTCGTTGTCGGTGAGGTCGCTGCCCTTCTCGGCCTCGTTTTCGCAGCCCTGCTCCACGACGCTGACGAGGCGACGACCTCCCACGGGTACACCGTCGTGAAGCGGTCGATGGACATCGCGGGCTCGATGGTCGCACTTGTCCTGTTGTTCCCTGTGCTGCTCATCGCCGCGATTGCGGTCCGCCTCGACTCGCCAGGACCTGCATTCTTCCGCCAACAGCGTGTCGGCAGGGATGGCAGGGATTTCTGGATGGTGAAGCTCAGGACGATGGTGATCGACCATGACGAAGAGGTCTTCAGGGAGCACCTGGATCGTCTGAAGGAAGCCAACGACGATGCGGACTACTCGATCCGAATCGAGGAGGACCCGCGTGTGACCAGGGTCGGCGCTCGCTTGAGGAAGTGGTCGATCGACGAGCTTCCGAACTTCTGGAACGTTCTGAAGGGCTCGATGTCCCTGGTTGGCCCGCGTCCCCTCGTGCGGGCAGAAGCGGAGCTCATCGGTCTCGACAACCCCAGGTTCACCCTCAAGCCTGGCGTCACGGGTCTTGCGCAGGTTCATGGGCGCGACTCGATCGGGCTCACCGAGCGAACCGAGTGGGATGAGGAGTATGTCAGGACCCGCACCACGAAGCTCGACGTTGCGGTCCTCATGCAGACTGTGCGTACCGTCTTCGCCGATCCAGGCGACGAGGAACATGCCGAGTTGGGCCAGGTCAGGGACCCGGAGTCATGATTACGGACCGATTCGCCATCTCCCGGTGGTTGGCCCGGAATAGTGGGGCATAGGGGAGGTTGGAGAAGCCATGAGTGATCCAGTTTCAACCCGCCTCGGCCTTCCTGATCCCCTGATCGCTGTGGTAGGCGCAACCGACACCCCTGGCAAGTACGGAGGCATCATCTATCGAGATCTCAAGCGCAAGGGGTACCGCGTGGCTGCCATCAATCCGAGACGTACCACGGTCGACGGCGACCCGACCTACCCGTCGGTGAGCGCGATGGACGAGACACCTGACATCGTGAACATCGTCGTGCCTCCTCGGTTCACGCTGAAGACCCTCGACGAAGTCGCTGCCCTTCCTGATCCCGTGGTTTGGATCCAACCGGGAGCCGCCGACGAGGACGTGCGTCGTCGGGTGGAAGAGCTGGGGATTCCGGCTCTGATCGATGCGTGCATCATGGTGGAAACTCGATCTCGAGTGTGATCCCGTGACCACGATCTGACGGTAGGGTTCCGTTACGACACCGGGTGGATGGTGGGCGGCTGTCGGAACAAGCGTGGGATCGGAACAAGCATGGGATCGGAACAAGCGTGGCATCGGAACAACTGAGCGACCAATTGCAGGCGATACCTGGCGTCGCTTCCGCTGAGGTCACGATCAAGGATGGCTCGGCGCCGGTCGCACGGATCTGGCTCGACGGGTCGGAGGATCCCGATGAGGTGCGTGACAAGGTGACGGCACTCCTGGGCTCCCACGTTCCGACGAAGGTTGTTCCCGATCGATCATTGAAGCGATCCGGACTTGGCAGAGGCCTCGGGGAACTCCTTGCCGACCCTGACAGCGGTGCGACCCTCCCACACATCAATGGTGGCGGTGGTGTTGGCGGTGCCACCGAGTCCGATGGTTCGGTGGAGAGAGTCGCCGTGGTCGAGACCGAGGATGGGGTTCACGTCGAGATCGAAGATGCCGGCGGGAATCGCCGGTCGGAACGTGTTGGCGCTGACGGCTCGATCGATGCTGCAGTTCTTGGAGCCGTCAGAAGCCTGATGGGCGTTGCAGCAGACGTCGAGTTGTCGGCTGCGGACCTCTCGGGTCCCGACGGGGACGTGGTCGTTGTGACGACCACCGGCCCCGACGGTCGCAGGACGGCCGGGGCCGCCTTTGTCGATTTCGGCAGGCCGTGGGCACTCACCCGTGCAGCGACCCAGGCGCTTGCCAGTCGCTGATGGTTCTCGGCATCGCTTGCCCGTCGTGCGGCGAGTCCGAAGACCTAACGGGTGAGCAGACATCGGACGGGACCGAGCTGTCATGTGGCGCCTGTGGCAGGAGCTGGCTTCGAAACGCGGATTCGCGGTGCCAAACGTGCGGCTCCGACGACCTCCAGACCGTACCCCTTGCGATCGTCGAGCGGAGTCGCGGGACCCAGCTGTCCATTCTCGGCACGAGGCCCATCGAGTTGTGCTCGGTGTGCGATGCCGCTGAGTTGGTCAGGTACCACGCTCATCGCCCCAATCCCTTGATGCCGAAGCAACTGCCAACCGTCGGTCCGGAGCAGATGAAGGATGGCGGCACCTGATCGGGATGAAGGCAGGGGATGGCGGACCTCAGGCCCGAGCCTGCTCCTTCGCGGCGTCGTTGGGTTCGGCGGGTTTCGTCGGGCGTGACACGATGTAGGTCGCGATCGTCGCAGCGAGGAGCCAGAAGATTCCCCTGATCCAGAAGCCGTCGAGGACGAAATAGGTCGTGATCGTGAATGAAAGCACTACGGCTGCAACGGCGACGACCTTGGCTCGCACCGTGAATCCTCGACCCTCACGCCAATCGCGGACGATCGCCCCGAAGAATCGGTTGCTGACGAGCCAGGTGTCGAATCGATCTGATGACTTTGAAAAGAGGAATGCCGCCAGGATGACCGGACCTGTCGTCGGGATGACGGGGACGAACACGCCGATGAACGCGATGGCCACGAAGAGCCAGCCCAGCGCTCCGAGGACCACTCGCAGAACGCGGTTCTTCACGACGGTCATGGGTAGAGCGTACGTGGTGCTTTCACCGACAGCGTGTCGGCTGTAGGGTTCCGGCATGCGCGAGTGGGTCAGGAACCTCATGTCGCCTGGCGTGCGCGAGCGAGTCAGCGGCACACCTGCGAGCGCCAACGGCGCCTCGTCCTTTCACCTGTGGTGGGATCTCCCCTACGGGGAGCGTCTCACGTCGGCGAGTGTCACCCTCGAAGTAACCCGTCGCCCCGATCTCGATCGCCTCGTCTTCTTCGCCATGCAGGTGGCGTTCATCAAACCGGCCGGTGGGGGAGCACACCTCGGTCTCCAACATCACCCTGGCTTCCCCAACCAGTCCGCCGCCAACTGGGGCGGCTACGACCAGCACGGTGATCTGCTCGCCGGATCCGAATCGTCCCTTCCGTCGTTCCAGGGTGATCCGAACACCAGGGACTACCCCTGGGTTGACGGGCGCCCGTATCAGCTGACTGTCGAGCGAACGTCAGATGACGAGGAACGCGGTCTCTATCCGTGGCGAGGTTCGGTGACCGATCTCGTGTCGGGAGAGCAGACGACCGTACGCGAGCTGATGACTCCTGGCAGGTTCCTCAGGGCCCCGGTCGTGTGGGTCGAATCTTTCGCTCCGTGCGACGCCCCACGATTCGAGGTGCGTTGGTCCAATGCCACCGTCGTTACCGACTCTGGGGACGTCAGGGCCATCAGCCGGATGCGCGCTGACTACCAGCCGCACGCAGCTGGCGGATGTACCAATACGAATTCCTTGGTCGAGGGTGTGTCGTTCGTGCAGAGGTCCGGGCAACTCAGGACGACCCAGGCAGGAACCACGCTCGCCATCAGGTGACCAACCATCGGTTCTGCGACCCGTGCCCTACCATCTCGCCCCCGGGCGCTTAGCTCAGTTGGCTAGAGCACTGCCCTTACAAGGCAGGGGTCACTGGTTCGAGTCCAGTAGCGCCCACTCTCTGTGAGCGTTGCTGCGAGATGAAGGTCATTCGGTCTCGCTTCGCTCGAATGTCATCGCCAACGAACTGGCGCCAGTCCCGCCGCTCCCGGGTGCGACTGGTGTGGTGCTGCGGTGAGACTTCAGGTTCGAGTCCAGTAGCGCCCACCAGACGATACCTCCATGGTCTTGGGGGTTTCCGTCGTTTTCGGGGTGTTCGATCAGGTGTTGGGGTTGCCACTCGCATCGACAACCGTCCACGTCAGGATGCACGGACTTCTGATGGAGAGGTGACTGCGGTGAGTTCAGGGACGGTTGGTGGTTGCCTGTTTCGCAGGGGGGCCACGCGTGGGCCCGATACTTGTGGGCCGGCCGCCGCGGTCGGCGGTCTGGCCCGATGCGTGTGGTCGCCTATGGAGTCGGGTAGTACCGGCGTCTGGCCCAGAGCGCGACGTAGACGAGTGCGATGAGGGCAGGCACCTCAATGAGCGGGCCGACGACGGTGGCGAGTGCCTCTCCTGAAGCGATTCCGAAAACACCGATGGCCACTGCGATCGCGAGCTCGAAGTTGTTGCCTGCCGCGGTGAATGACATCGCGGTGTTCTTCTCGTAGGAAAAGTGCATCCGATAGCCGAGTGAGAATGATCCGAACCACATGATGCCGAAGTAGGCGAGCAGGGGGATGGCGATGCGGACCACATCGAAGGGTTGAGAGGTGATGGTTTCACCCTGCAGCGCGAACATCACGACGATGGTGAACAACAGGCCCCAAAGTGCGACGGGTCCGATTCTGGGAAGGAACACCGTCTCGTACCATTCCACCCCTCTTGCTCGTTCGCCCCATAGTCGGGTGAGGTATCCGGCGAGAAGCGGAATGCCGAGGAAGATCGCGACGGTCTTGGCGATCGCCCACATCGAAATGTCGAGGGTAGAGCCCGTGTCGAGTCCGAGCCAGGCGGGGAGTGTCTGGAGGTAGAACCAGCCCAACAGCGCATATGCGACGACCTGGAATACAGAGTTGATGGCAACGAGAACAGCAGCAGCCTCTCCGCTCCCACAGGCCAGATCGTTCCAGATGAGCACCATCGCGATGCAGCGGGCCAGTCCCACGATGATCAGTCCGGTGCGATACGCGGGAAGGTCCGGGAGAAAGATCCATGCAAGGGCGAACATGACGGCAGGGCCGACCACCCAATTGAGGATGAGGGAAGTTCCCATCAGCTTCCGATCGGCGGTGATGTCGCCGATCTTCGAGTACCTCACCTTGGCAAGAACGGGATACATCATCGCCAGCAGGCCGATCGCGATTGGCAGCGAGACGGTGTCGATCTTGAACGCGTCGAGCGTGTCATTGAGGCCGCTGAACACCCTGCCGAGCAGCAACCCCGTCGCCATGGCGAGGAGGATCCATATCGGTAGGTACCGATCCAGGAGTGAAAGTCTGCCGACGACGCTCGTTGTAGCCGGAGCTGGCGACTCAGGCACGGTTCAAACCCGAAGGAAGCGCAGCGTTGATGGGGCTTGCCGCGTCTGGGATCGGTGCGCAGACAGTCTTCCCCCTCGGCTCGTCATTCCTATGAGTCCCACATCTCCCAGTACCGGCGAGCAGTGGGACCGAAGGATCGGAGCCCAGTCGAGGCGCGTCTGGAGGTGAAGATTGCATCGAGTCTGCTCCGGCAGCATGTTCCCGGAGACGAGTTCCATCACGAACCTGTGAGGTGCTCACCATTCGAGCGTAGCGTGTCCAAACACGACGGCGAGTTGAGTGTTGCGTCGATCCATCGAAGGGATTACGACGGGCGGCAGTCCACCCAGATGGGCGCGCAGGTCTGGTTTCGTCTGATTCCGGAGGACATCCCCGCGAGACCCAAGACGTGCAGGGGGAGTTCGCACAGCGCTGACGGCACACATTGCCGATATGGGCGGGCAGGAAGCGAAGGTCCTACTCCCGATCCGTCACCGAGTTGTCGGCCCGTCGCTGTCCCCGGGCGGGCGCCGCAGGAAGATGGGCTCGATCAGCATCGCTCCGGTGACCAGTACCACCGCTGCCCAACCGAGCGGGTAGAAGATGGCGAGAGCGAGTGCCACGGCAATGCCTACGAGCTTCGCTGTGCGCCATGGAGGGGCGAAGACGGAATCCACCCATCGGGCCCGTACGACCAGTGCGATGAGCAGCCCGCCGAGTGCGGCGATTGCGACGCCGTCCATGGTTCGTCTCCTCGATCGAGCTTCGTGCGAGGTGCGGCGATAACAGATCGTCGTCACCGAATGACGCAGGCTACTGCCGAGGTCCTTGCGGGCGGCACAACATCACTGGCTACGGCCGAGATCCTGTCGGTCACGCCAAACGGACCCTACGGCTGACCGAACATTGTGACGGAGATGGGCCGGTCCTTCTATGCGCAGCCGTCGTTCCATCCCGGATCGACCTCGGTGAGCCAGTCGGCGAATGCTGGATCTGCGGTTGTGAGGCATCCGGTCTGTCCATGGAGCGTGATCCAGAAACCCGGCATGGTTGTGAGTGAGATATTTTGGATCTCGATTGGGACCTCTCCAGCGAATTGATTGTGATCGAGCCACAGCCCATTGAGACCGGTGAGGCCCAGGCTGCCAAGTTCGGCTGGGATCGCACCTGACAACTGGTTGTGATCGAGCTTCAGGCGTTCGAGGTGCGAGAGATCCCCTAGCACCCGCGGGATCTCCCCAGACAACTGGTTGTATCTGACGGACAAATCGCGAAGGCGATCGAGTCTTCCCACTTCGGCCGGAATTGATCCAGACAGCTGGTTTTCGCCTAGGTAGAGATGGAGAAGATTGCCAAGCTTGCCGAGTTCGGCCGGGATTGTTCCCGATAGCTGATTCCCATTGAGCTCCATGTCCGTGAGATTGGCGAGGTTCCCCAGTTCCGGCGGAATTGGTCCAGACAACTGGTTCGAACGCAGGCCGAGTCTGACCAGGCTGGTGAGGTTCCCCAGTTCTGCAGGAATCGGTCCTGTGAGTTGATTCCCCTCCCCAAGAGCCAGGGTTGTGAGGGCGGTGAGGTTCCCGAGTTCTGGTGGGATGGTCCCCGAGAGCCGATTGGTGAAGAGGGCAAGGTATGTGAGGTTGGTGAGGTTGCCAATCTCCGGATGAATGCCTCCAGTTATCCAGTTATGGGGAAGGTCCAATCTCGTGAGGTTGGTGAGGTTCCCAAGCTCCGGGGGGAGTACACCTGTCAGGACGTTACCAACCAGCCCATTGCCGCTCGCGCTTGGGCCCAGTTCTGATACCGAACCATCGCTGCAGGTCACACCCAGCCATTCGCACGGATCGGGATCGACCATCCACCCCTGATTGTCCACCCAGTCAGTTCCGTTGGTTGATTCGTAAAGGGCGGTCAACGCTTCACACTCGGATATCGGAATCGCCGTCTGAGAGTGACAGCTGAACGCTGGAGCCGACACTCGGGTGGTTGTGGTCGTCTTTGGCCGAGGAGCGTCAGAGGTGGTCGTCATCGGTGGCTTCGTGGTGGCCGTCGTCGTGACGAGTGTCGTGGGGACCAGGGCCGTGGTCGTCGTCTCGGCGACAAGGGCGAAAGACGAAGAGGACGACGTGGACAGGACCAGACGGTCGGGTGCTGACTCCGGTATCAGATCGCTCGAGCCACAACCCGTCGCCAGCGCGGCGGCCGCAGCCATGCTGACCAGTAGCCGGGCACCTCGCCTCACAGCAGTCCCTTCGTACCACCTCATCGTCTCACGAACACAGATGGAAGTACATCAGCGGTCCTCGTGAGCTGCCAGGGAAGTTCGCTCAACACCCCGGCAGCACATGATGTGCGCCATGCGTGTCGGCGGGAAGGGCGGAGCCGCAGTAGGCCAGCAGCAGACACCGTGACTGGCCCGACACCGTCACATGGATCTCTACCGAAGACGCAGCCGGGACCTCGCCCCCTCTCGACAGTCCGACGGGGTGGATGGATGATTGAAGGGAGGAAAGGAGTGCACCATGCGCATGTCCATGGGAGTACGGGTGGCCCTGATACTCCTTGCCGTCGTCCTCGGGCTCACAGCCCTCATCGTCCTGGGGGTTGAACGCGAATACGGCGGACAGGAGGCCATCGAAGGGATCGCCAAGGGATACCTGCCCAACCAGTTGGTGGAAGTGCGCGACGTCGATTGGGCTCTCGACACCGAAGCATCTGGTGACTACGAACTTGCGGTCGAAGGCAACGATGCTGTGATCAGGCTGGTTGAAGGCGATGGAGGGATTCTGTTCACAGGACCGCCGGATGAAGCTGGGACCTGGCTCGACGAACAAGGCTCCCGGCAGTATCTGGGCGCGAACGATGACGCCGACGCGTACCTCAACGATCTTCGAGACAGTGCGAAGAGCTACACCGGGGCCATCGTCCTCGGACTCGCGGCTCTTGGTCTGTTGATCGTGGCAGTCGTCCCGAATCGACAGGCGCGCCAGACGCCAACGCCTACACCTGCGCCGACCATCTGAGGCATTCATCAGATGCACACACTTCGACCGCACAGGTTCGGCCAGCACGCCGTGAGAAGCGTCACCCGTGTGGTCCCGATGGTGAGACGATGAGATCGTGAAGGATCCGCAAGCAAGGAGGTTCGAGTGAATGCTCAAGCAACGACGACGCCGTGCGCGGTCGTCAGGCGTGAGGATCTCGTGCCGGTTTGCCCGCACTGCGAAACCGATCTTCCCGAGATCTATGCGCGCAAACCTCGAGGATCGTTCGGAGTCGGTAGGGGTTTCGTCTTCTTCTGCCCACACTGCCGCAAGGTGATGGGCTTTGGCACGCAGTGGTACCCCTTCCCAGGGTGAGCCCACGGGTCGCAATACCTGTGTCGGCCGAACATCGGAGGCACACCCACCCGAGCTCGTGCGGAGGGCAACGTCGCAGTCGCAGGGGTCGGGCTCGCCCCCTTGTTCACGGCCACCAGCGAGAGGAGAGGATGCCTATGAGCCACAACGTGCATCGCCTGGAGATGCATATGGAGAGGGACACCTCGAAGTTGGAGGGTCTTCTGAATGGGATCACCGGGGAGGTTGTGTCGATCATTCCGAATGTGAAGAAGACAACGCTTGCCCAGATCCAACGGATCGACCCGAAAGGTCGATTTCCTCCTCATCGTTGAGCGTTTCTAGGGCAATCGGGACACGCTCCTCGGCAGCCATGCACTGTTGGGGAGCGGCGCGGATCACCATGTGGACGGACCTTCGCACCCACTCCAGGAGAGATCTCTCGGATGTCGAGGGCGAATCGCTGCCTACCACGAGGATCTGCCGGCCGACAGGCTCGTGATTCAAGACGCCAAACGTCCCGGTCGGTAGACGAGCCATGCCACGTCGCTGTCCGGGATCTGCGACAGGTGTCCTGACAAGTTCCGTGGCGGCAACGTTCGGCGGTACACCGCCTGACAGCATCGGTCCGACGTCCGCCTGCCCCTACACTGTTGGCTCATGGAGTCTCAGGCCGAAGCCCCCGACCGGACACGGTGGGAGGCCCTTCGGGATCCAGTGACGATGTGGCTTTTCCTCGTCGCATTCCTTGTTGTCGTGCTCGTAATCGTCGGTGGCTACACCAGATTGTCTCGAGCTGGGCTGTCCATCGTCGAGTGGGACGTTGTCACCGGCATCCTCCCGCCGATCGGTCAGGACGCATGGGAAGAGTCGTTCGAGCTGTACCAGCAAACGCCGGAGTATCAGCTCGTGAACGCCGACATGACCATCGCCGCCTACCAGCAGATCTTCTACATTGAATGGACGCATCGTCTGATCGGTCGCATAGCGGGCATGCTTGTTGTCTTCCCGCTTCTGTGGTTCATGTGGAAACGCATCGTCACACCTCGTGAGTCGATCAGGTATTGGCTGGTCGCTGCAGGATTCGGGATCCAGGGAGCGATCGGCTGGGTGATGGTTTCGAGTGGGCTCGAGGACAGCCCCGTGGTGAGCGAATTCCGGTTGACGATTCACCTGCTCGCAGCCCTGACGCTGCTCGGCATTGTGCTGTGGATGGCCTTGGACCAGATCGATGCGGCGCGCGCCCGTGCCGCATACGGACTGTCACGCTCGATCAGGGTGCTGTCGTGGGTGGTGTTCGCAAGCGTGATCTTCCAGATCGCCTACGGTGGCCTCGTTGCAGGATTGAAGGCAGGGCACCTCTCGAACACCTGGCCCCTCATGTTCGGATACCTCCTTCCCAGGGGCATTCTCACGACCGCCGACCCAACGTTCATGAGCCTGTTCGAGCCGCTTGGTTCACATTGGATACACCGATGGTTCGCGTTCGTCGTCGCTGCCCTGGGCGTAGCGCTGTTCGTTGCCGTCAGGCGGAGGGCCAACCGTGCCCATCGCCTCGAACCGCTCACAATGTTGCTTCTGGTGGTCATCGCGATTCAGATCTCGCTCGGTGTCAGCGTCATCCTGCTTGGTGTCCCCAAGTACTTCGCACTACTGCACCAAGTCGTCGGTATCGCCGTGTTCTGCATCGCCCTCCTGATCGTTCATGCGGTCGAGAGCCGGGCGCGGTCGGATCGAGATATCACCGGGAACCTTCCAGCTTCGGTCCAGTGAGCCTCCCCGCTGGGAGACGAGGCGCCGATCGGTCGAGCTCGAAGAACTTCCGAGGCACTCCGCACTTCCCCATGCCTTGGCACCAACCCGAGCAGTAGCCCGCAGGGAGCAAGTCACCACCAGGTGGAACGTGGACCATTCAGGAAGACCGGGGCCTTCGTTGCCCCGCGTCCGATGAAGTCAGATCGCGATCGGGAGAAGACCGTCGTGGCCGAACCTGTGGGGTACGACCGACGCTGGCGTCCTCTGGCGTTCACGCTCCCGAGGCGAGGTTGGCTGCGGGGGGGCCGGCGCATTCGGTTCGCTCGTGGTGACGATCGGGCTGGTCTGGTCGATCGTCGCCGTCCCCGCCGTGCGCAGGAAGATGACGGTCACCCACACCAGTCCCTGGTCGTCGGTGTACGTACCGACGCCAGCGTGCGTGTAGTCGCCTGTGATGTTCGCGCGATGGGGCGATGACGCCATGAATGCGTTGAATACCTGGGCGACATCGGCACCAACACCGACATTCTCGGCCATCGCTTCCCAATCCGAGGTGATGCTGGTGAGATTCGAGCTGTGGAAGACGCGACCCTCCGCAGCCATGCGAGCGGAGTGCGCTACGGCGGCCGCAGCGAGGGTGGCGTGGTTGTCGATAGGAGCGCTGCGTGCTCCGTTGATCATGCCAATCATGGAGGCAGCCTGAGCCGGGGCGGGGACGGCGAGTGCCACGACGAGCGCGACGAGGGAGAGCACATACTTCATGAGTCGGGGTCCAATCGGTTCGGTCCGACGCCTCGGATGGCGACGAGCGTGGTCGACGATCACCGACCGAGGCCATGGTCCTGGACCACATCTTGCGCCTCACCGTGCGGTGTTGGTCACGCTTGGTCAAGAGACCGTAGGGTCGCGATTCGGGTACTCACATCGATGTAACTCACAGCATTCGACCGCGCGCGATGGGCGAGGAGAACCGGGGAGACCCATCGCCTCAGATCGGTGCGAGGAGGTGCGTGATCAGGTTCTCGGCAGGGATGAAGCCTTCGCCAATTCCACGACGTAGGATCCGATACCGATCAGCAGCGCCAACCCGAGCACGGGCGTGGCCATCCTCTTGATCTCCGGAGTCACGGTGAGGAGCCCGATTGCGAACCCCGTGATCCCGATGGTGACACCCCACAGGACGATCTTGTCCACGGTGGTGAGGCCATCGGGATGGGCGCCCTTGGCCATGACACCGAACAGGGCAATTGCCATGACACCCACGAACATGAGGTGATCGAGGGTCAGGATCAGGCCGAACTGGGCATCGGTGAGGGCGTCGAAGTCCATCGCCTCTGAGATCACCTGCGACACGAGATAGGTGAGGACGACGAGGTCAGCGATGAGGAAGAGGATGCTCACGCGGCCGTAGACCGAGACGCCAGCGCCTTTCCACCCGTCAGGCATGAGCTGGTGCCTGAGACGAACCACGAGAATGCCGACCGAGAACAACTCCATCATGTTCGCTGGGCCGAGAAGTGGATCGATCGATCCCACGAGGGCGATGATGACAAGGATGCCCGCGGTGAAGGTCACCAACATCTGAGCGACGCCCCAACGATCCTCGCGGAACGGCTTGGGATCACGTATCAGCCACTCCGTGATCGAGACCGCGGCGAGCACGAGGAAACCAATGACCATCGAGGGTGGATGGGCGTCAGCGAGTGCTGCGGCTGCATCGTTGCCGAGCCCTGGCACTTCCCCCCTGGCACTGAATATCCCGAGGAGTACGCCGAGGGTGGCGCCGACGATGAGCGACACCCACGACAACCCGAGTCCGAGACGAACGACACTCGAGCGGTCGTACCCCTTGTTCTGCTTGAACAGCCACCAGCCGAACCACAGCACGACGATGAACAGCAATGATCCGACGATGGGCCTTTGGATACGATCGCCGGGGATGCGGTCACCCGCGAAGAACGCCAGGACGTAGAGGCCGATCGCAGCGGCGAGGGTCCACGCGAGCACCTTTGCTCGGCCGACCAGGTGTTCGGAGAGTTCTCGGCCCTCCGTGAAGACCAACATTGCAGTACCGGCAACGGACAGCGTGATGAAACCGAGCGTCCCCGCATGGACGTGGGTCATCAGCGTGTCGTGGTCCGGGGAGTACACGTCCATTCCGTTGAGGATTCCGACCACGATGGTGAAAACGAAGAGGACCATCGCAACGATGAACAACGGTGCGACCGCTGGCCACAGTTGCGGACGAATGCGATCTGACATTGTGATTCCTTCCCTGTCAATTCGGCCCGCGGATACAGTAGGCGCAGCACATGTTGCCTGCCGCTTCGAACGCAGTATTTCGTTTACCATCGCTGCATGCCCCGCTCCGTTCTCATAGCTGTGGCCTGCGCCGTGCTCCTCATGGGGTGCGGAGGGGGAACCACCTCTGGCTCGCCCCTTGCGCAGGGACGTGATGTCTACGGCGCGCAGTGCTCGGCATGCCACGGGAGTCGGGGCGAAGGAGGCACCGGGCCATCACTGCGCGAGGTCACCTCGACCTTTCCCTCCTGCGCGGACCACATCGAGTGGGTGACGCTGGGTTCCGACCGGTGGAAGGACATGTACGGCGATACGAGGGGTGCCAACGCGACCCCCGTCGAGGGCGGGATGCCATCCCACGAGAACATCCTGTCCGCCGACGAGATCGCCCTCGTCGCGGCTTTCGAACGCGTCACCTACGGCGGCGAAGTCGAGGATGTCGCGCTCAACGCCTGTGGCGTTGCGGCTCCATGAACCTTGACGCCACCTACCGGAAGATCTGATCTGTCGCAGCGGTGATCCGGGGGCCGGCGTCTGCTCCCTATCCTTGCGCCATGACTTTGGAGCCCCGCGTTCGGATCGTCACTGCGACGTCGCTGTTTGACGGTCATGACGCGTCGATCAACATCATGCGCCGCATCCTCCAGTCATCGGGAGCCGAGGTGATCCACCTCGGGCACGATCGGTCCGCGTTCGAGATCGCGGAGGCTGCCGTCGAAGAAGACGCCCACGCGGTGGCCGTGACGTCCTACCAGGGTGGGCACATGGAGTTCTTCCGATATCTCAGGCAGCTCCTCGACGATATGGGTGGCGCCGATATCCGGGTCTTCGGCGGTGGGGGAGGAACGATCCTTCCCGAGGAGGGTGATGCACTTCTCGCCGAGGGCGTTGCAAGGATCTACTCGCCAGATGATGGACGCCGTCTGGGCCTCTCCGGGATGATTGCCGACCTGATGGAGCGTGCGGCCCATGATCAGCCTTCCACCACGGACCTCGTCGACCGCGTCCGATCAGGTGATATCGCAGCCATAGCCAGGGCCATCACCCTGGCGGAGAATGAGCGTGATACGTCGTCGGATTTCCTTTCGGCGATGCGTGATGCGGCATCACAATCGTCGACACCGGTTGTCGGATTCACCGGCACCGGTGGCGCAGGAAAGTCGTCGATCCTCGATGAACTCGTCCTTCGATATCGCAAGGACTTCCCAGACAAGACGATCGCCGTGATCTCCGTCGATCCGTCGCGGCGTCGCACGGGAGGGGCGTTGCTCGGTGACCGCATCCGCATGAACGCCGTGTCGGGTCCGTCCACCTACATGCGGTCCCTGGCAACCAGACAACCGAATCTCGCGATGTCCCCCCACGTTGCCGATGCGGTGGCAATCGTGAAGGCGGCAGGATACGACCTCGTCTTCCTCGAAACGTCTGGCATCGGTCAGTCCGATACCGAGATCGTGGACCAGTCGGACCTGTCCGTCTACGTGATGACGCCAGAATTCGGTGCAGCGACGCAGCTCGAGAAGATCGACATGCTCGACTTCGCCGACATCGTCACCATCAACAAGGCCGACCGGAGAGGTGCCGAGGATGCCCTTCGAGATGTGCGCAAGCAATACAAGCGCAATCACCTCCTGTTCGAGGCCGACGACTCGACACTCCCCGTGCTCGCGACGGTCGCCTCGCAATTCAACGATGCAGGAACGCACCGGCTGTATGAGACGCTCATGGCAACCCTCGCCGAACAGCACGAGGAGTCCTTCGGGTCCATTACCTCGCGAAAGGGTCGTGCGACATCAGAATCGCTCGTGCCGCGCTCGAGGACCCGCTATCTATCCGAGATCTCGAAGGCCATTCGTTCCTACAACGCGGACACCGAGTCTGTGGCCCGGTCGGCAGCAGACCTCGAAGCGCTCGAGCGCGCATCCATCCTCACCGATACTCCGGCGCCCGAGGCAATCGTTGGGCGGGTGAGAAGTCGAATCCCTGACGATGTGGCAGCTGCGTTGGAGGCGTGGGACGAGCGCGCGGCCGCCTATCGCCCTGGTGAGATGACCTACTCGGTCCGTGGACGAGACATCCATGTCGACAACGCCGTGACGAGCCTTTCAGGGACCGTGTTCCCGAAAGTGATCCACCCGCGCATCGACGGGTGGTCCGACCGGGTCCGCTGGCTCCGTCAGGAGAACCTCCCCGGACATTTCCCCTTCGCCGCCGGTGTGTTCCCGTTCAAGCGCCAGGCTGAGGACCCCACGCGAATGTTCGCAGGCGAGGGTGGGCCCGAGCAGACGAATCGACGATTCCACTACCTCGCACGGGACATGCCGGCGGTACGACTATCGACGGCATTCGACTCCGTGACCCTGTACGGCAACGACCCCGCTCCGCGCCCCGACATCTATGGCAAGATCGGGAACTCAGGCGTTTCGGTCCCGACCATGGACGATGCGAAGAAGCTCTACTCGGGCTTCGATCTCCTGAGCCCCACGACCTCGGTCTCGATGACCATCAATGGACCTGCCCCCATGATGCTTGCCTTCTTCCTCAACGCAGCGATCGACCAGGCCTGTGAGCGCCACATCGTCGACAACGGCCTCGTCGAGGAGGTGAACATTGCAATCGATGCGATATTCGCCGACAGGGACGCCGCGCGACCTGAGTACCACGGAGTGCTTCCCGAGGGTCATGACGGCACGGGCCTCATGCTCCTGGGTGTGTCGGGAGCCGACGTCCTCCCTGCGGATGTGTATGAACGCATCAGGGCCGACACGCTCCGCACGGTACGCGGAACCATCCAGGCCGACATCCTCAAGGAGGACCAGGCCCAGAACACGTGCATCTTCTCCACTGAGTTCGCCCTCTCGATGCAGGGAGACATCCAGCAGTACTTCGTCGAACACGATGTCGACAACTTCTACTCGGTGTCGATCTCCGGCTACCACATGGCCGAGGCCGGGGCGAACCCGATCACCCAGCTTGCGTTCACGCTGGCAAACGGATTCACCTTCGTCGAGTACTTCCTTGCTCGCGGCATGGAGGTGGATGATTTCGCCCCGAACCTCAGCTTCTTCTTCTCCAACGGCCTCGACCCCGAATACGCCGTCATTGGGCGTGTCGCGCGTCGGATCTGGGCGAAGGCGATGCGTGACGTATATGGAGCGGGGGAGCGGTCCCAGAAGCTGAAGTACCACATCCAGACCTCCGGTCGGTCCCTCCACGCGCAAGAGATCGAGTTCAACGACATCAGGACCACGCTCCAGGCCCTCTATGCCATCTACGACAACACGAACAGCCTCCACACGAACGCCTACGACGAGGCGATCACGACGCCGACCGAGGACTCGGTCAGGCGTGCCCTTGCCATCCAATTGATCATCAACCGGGAGTTCGGCCTGAACAGGAACGAGAACACCCTCCAGGGGAGCACGATCATCGCAGAGCTCACGGACCTGGTCGAAGAAGCAGTCATGGCAGAATTCGACAGGCTCACCGATCGCGGTGGCGTGCTCGGTGCGATGGAGACGATGTACCAGCGATCAAAGATCCAGGAGGAGTCGCTGGCGTACGAGACCCTCAAGGACAACGGCGGCCTCCCGATCATCGGCGTGAACACGTTCCTTTCGAGGGAAGGATCCCCATTCGTCCGCCCGGCCGAGGTGATCAGGTCCTCGGACACCGACAAGGACATCCTCATCACCGACGTTCGTGGCCTCCATGAGCGTGAGGCGAAGAACGCCGAAGCTGCCCTCGACCACCTCCAGCAGGTGGCCCTCGAAGGCGGCAACGTCTTCGCCGCGCTGATGGATGCCGTGAGGTATTGCTCCCTCGGTCAGCTCTCGGCGGCGCTCTTCGAGGTTGGCGGCCGCTACCGCCGCAACATGTAGCCGACCGTCGGCCGTCAATACTGCAGCGTGCTCGACTGGATCTCGAGGAGTCCTGGCCCATCGTGGAGGAACAGTTCATGCATGCCGTCCGCCAGCTCGCTGAGTGCTCCGGCGCCACGTCCGCTCAGCGCAACCCCAGCTGGGGTCAGGGGAGATCGAGTGAGATCGTCGCACCCTCGGTGGGGCGTCCGTTCGGGTCGACCTGACCCACGAAGAGGACCGACTGTCCGCCGGGACCGTCGTCGACCCTGGTTTCGAACGACTGCCATGCATCCGTGAACCCGTCGAGTGAGATCGTCCGATCGAGCGCGATCACATCGCCAGACGAGAGCTGGAGCGTCACCGTCCGAAGTCCCGGCTGGACATATGCCGAAACGATGAACGGATACAACCCCGGACCGGACGAAGGTGTCACGACGACAGCCGTGCCCGCGACTGCGGCGCCCGACGGCGCTGCCATGTTGGGATCGCGTACCAGGTCGATGACGAGTGACGCAGGAGAACCCGTCACGAATGCACGCGCCGCCAGCGGAACCCCGTCGCTCCCGTGGAGGTCGATGGTCAGCGCATCGGATTCGTCCCTGACGACGTACGTCGTTTCGAGTAGTGCGCCGTCAGTGAGCATGTCCGCCACGGAGGTGGCGACCACACCTTCGGGGAGCGTCACGCGGATCAACCCTGCGAAACCGAAGTTTGTCACCCCGGAAGGGCCGAGCGAGGTCGCCGGCGCCCCACTCTCGGTTGCGAACGAAACCACGATGCGTTCGCACTCGATCCCCGGTTCCCAGCGAATCTGTGTGATGGTGGTCGCATCACCGTCTGCCGCGCCGATGGCACCGACCAGTCCGTCCGAGACGAAGGGGAGGTCTCCAGACGAACACGGTTCGGCGTCGTCAGCGAGGGTCGTCGAGGTCGAGGATTGGCTGATCGTTGTCGTTGTCGTCGGCGGGTCGTCAGCTTCTGGGCTACACGCGCCAAGCGCCAGCGCAACAGACACCAGGAAGAACGTGGGCGTTCGCAGCAATCTCACCCTCGAACACTAGGGGACTTGACACATGGTCGGTAAATCCCGACAATACGGCGAAAGGAGGAGGACCTGTGACAACCCAACGTGCTTCCGAGGAGCGCTCCGGCTATCGCACATTCATGATCGTGTGGGGCGGGCAGCTCGTGTCCTTGGTCGGAACCAATTTGACGTGGTTCGGCCTCAGCGTCTGGGTGTACCTCGAAACAGGGTCCGTCACGCAGCTGTCGATGATGTTGCTTGCGACCTCATTGCCGCGGATTCTCCTGTCGCCGGTTGCTGGGGCCCTCGTCGACCGGTGGGATCGCCGCTGGGCGATGATTCTCTCCGACGGTGCATCGGGCGTGGGCACCATCGTGATTGCCCTCGCCTTCATGACCGACACCGTCACCATCGGGCTCCTGGTTGGTGTTGCAGCTGTGACGTCAGCCTTCGAGGCATTTCACTGGCCTGCATATCAGGCGTCTACAACCCTCCTCGTTCCGAAGGAGAGGTACTCGCAAGCATCGGGGATGGTCCAGATGGCCGATGCTGCAGGGCAACTCCTCGCCCCGGTGCTCGGGGCGGCGATCATCGCAATCGGAGGGGTCGCAACCCTCATCGCCGTCGATGCCGTCACCTTCGTGTTCGCCATAGGAACCTTGCTGGTCGTGCGCTTCCCAAAGCCGAAGGCCAGCGCGGCAGGCACCGAGGCAAAGGGTTCCCTCTGGCAGGAGTCCATATATGGGTTCAAGTACATTTGGAGGCAGCGACCCCTCCTTGCCCTCCTCGTTGTGTTCGCAGGCGTGAACTTCGTCCTGGGCTTCCTGGGACCGGTGTTCTTCGCCTACATGCTGTCGTTCACGTCGGAGGCGACGATGGGACTGATCATGTCCCTGGGTGCCACCGGCATGCTGGCGGGATCGATCCTGGCTTCTGCGAGGAAGGTCACGAACGGTCGCATCGCGAGGCTCATCGGGGCGTTCGGGATCATGGGCATCATGCTCGTGGTTCTGGGATCGAGCACCATGATCGTTGTCATACTCGTGGCGCTGTGGATCGGCATGTTCGTCGTTCCGTACGGATCGGCGATGAGCCAGTCGATTTGGATGGCCAAAGTGGAGCCGGACGTTCAGGGGAAGGTGTTCTCGGTGCGATCGATGGTCGCTCAGTTCACCCAGCCCCTTGCCCTCTTGGTCGCTGGACCCATCGCCGACGGCTTCTTCGTGCCCCTGATGGGTGGTGACAGCCAACTCTCCGATTTCTTCGCCCGATTCGTTGGCAGGGGTGAAGGGGCAGGTTACGCGGCGTTCTTCGTCGCACTCGGATTCGCAACCATCGCCCTCACCGTTGCCGCTTGGAGCTATGGACCGGTCCGCAACCTCGAACGGGACATGCCAGACGCCCAAGGCCTGCCAGAGGAATCCGCGCACGAAGATCTCGGCTCGCAACCCGCTGCACACGTCGATGCCGCCGGTCTCCCCATCGGCTTCGAGGAGGGTGCGGTGGAACCCGCCTGACCGTTCGTCATCTGGATGTCGTCGCCGTGATAGCTTGCACGGATGCCGTTCCCGTCGCCAGAGCGCGAACTCGCCATCCGATACCTCGAGGGTGACCTCGACGCCAGCCCGCTCCTCTCCGAAGCCGCACGGATGCGAGACGACGGCCACGGCAGGGTCGTGTCGTATTCCAGGAAGGTCTTTGTCCCCCTGACGACGATGTGCAGGGACACCTGTACCTACTGCACCTTCGTCAAGCCGCCGGGAGGAGGTGGCGAGTACCTCACACCGGAGGACGTCGTCGCCATCGTGGCGGCCGGAGACGAGTACGAATGCACCGAAGCCCTCCTCACCCTGGGGGACAAGCCAGAGGATCGCTGGCCGCAGGCATCCGAGTTCCTCGCGCGATACGGCTGCACGACGACGATCGATTACGTGGCCATGATGTCGGCGCTCATTCGCAATGAATCGCGACTGTTCCCCCACGCGAACCCAGGGATCCTCTCCGCCGGGGACATCGCAGCGCTTCGCCCCACGAATGTTTCGATGGGTCTGATGCTCGAGAACATCTCGGACCGCCTGACCCAACCAGGTATGCCACACCACAACTGTCCCGACAAGGTTCCGGCTGTGCGGATGGAGACCATCCGGGAGGCAGGTCGGCAACGCGTTCCCTTCACGACAGGGATCCTCGTGGGGATTGGGGAGAACGCAGGGGAGATCGTCGATAGCCTGTTTGCGATTGCCGATGTGGCAGCCGAGTACGGCCATATCCAGGAGGTCATCATCCAGAACTTCCGGGCGAAGGCCAATACGCGAATGCGGTTTGCCCCTGAACCAACAATTCCCTTCTTTCTCAGGGTGGTAGCGGTCGCTCGATGGATCCTCGGAGAGGAATCCAACTTGCAGGTGCCTCCGAACCTGACCGATGACTTCTCGGTGTATCTCGACGCTGGCATCAACGATTGGGGCGGGGTCAGCCCCCTGACCATAGACTGGGTGAACCCCGAGGCACCATGGCCACATCTGGACACCCTCACCTCGGTTACGGAGGAGGCAGGATTCGAGCTCAGGCCCCGTCTACCTGTGTACCCGACGTACCTCACGAGCGAATGGATCGATCCTGGGCTGCTTCCCGCCGCGTCGGGCAGGGCGGACCGTGAAGGCTATGCAGATCTTGCTGCGGCGGTACCTGCACCATGACCAGCACACCTGTGACGCCCTCATCCTCTTCACTGCTCGCGGATTCGACGAGCGTCACCTTTCTCCAGATGCGTCCTGCTGAACGGGTGAATGAGATCTGGGCGTCGACGCGAAGACGTGAAGGAACCCTCGCTGTCGAGGTCGCTGATCCGACGGCCGAGGATGTCGAGAACGCCCAACGAGGAGGACTCCTCCTCGTTTCGGGCAGCGCAGGAGCCGAGTCACCCGCCTGGGTCATCGAGCCCCATGCGGCGGGTCGTCTGAAGAAGGGCTCGATAGCGGGTTGGCGGGTCACCGTCCTCGACGTCGGTTCCGACATGGACGTCCTCGACGCTGTCGCGTTCACGAGGGCCAGCTATCTCCGGACTGCCCGCAGTTCCGTCCATCGCGCAGCAACGCTCGTTGCGTTGCCGGGTCTTGCGACCACCGTATCGACCCTGGTCGACACCGTCGCCGACGCCACCGCTGCGGTCCGGGACGGCGCCCGCGACCTCGTGCTCCGTGATTGGGACAGCGAACGAATCGGGGACCTCAGAGCCGCACTCGCTCCCATGACCCTCGTCGAGCGGACAGCGTTCCCCGTGGGGGTCGACTACGACGACGCTGTGGCGAATCTCGAAGCTGGTGCATTGTCTGCCTACCTCAATCAGGTCGACGGGTGTGGAAGGGCACGGCCCAGGCTGGAGTGGGCCCCTGGGAAGGACCTGCACGTACCGAACCCTGAGACACGGATCTCTTCGGCTTGGACAGATCGCAACTGGATCGAGGGCACAACGGCAACGATCGAGGACGCGTCCCAGCGCATTGCCCACATCCTCGAGCGTGCCCTTGGCGGTGCTGCTCCGACCCGAGATGAGGTCGAGACCCTGTTCCGAGCTCATGGGACCGATGTCGAGGCGATTGCGGACGTTGCAGACCAGCTCCGTCGACGTATCGTCGGCGACGATGTGACCTTTGTCGTCAACCGGAACATCAACTACACCAATCAGTGCTACTTCAAATGCGGGTTCTGTGCGTTCTCGAAGGGTCCGCGATCCCTCGACCTCAAGGAAGCCCCGTACCTGATGACGATCGACGAGGTGGTTGATCGTTCCGAGGAGGCATGGAGTGTCGGAGCGACCGAGGTGTGCCTCCAGGGGGGTATCCATCCCGACTTCACCGGGCAGTTCTATGTCGATGTCGTCGAGGCGATCAAGGCACGGGTCCCCGGCATGCACATCCACGGGTTCACGCCGCTCGAGATCTGGCAAGGGGCCGAGACGTCCGGCGTGACGATCCGTGAGCTCCTCTCCACGCTGAAGGACGCGGGTCTCGGAACCCTGCCGGGAACCGCGGCTGAGATCCTCGATGACGACGTGAGGTTGACGCTGTGTCCCGACAAGATCCGCACCAGCCAGTGGGCGGAAGTGATGCTGACTGCCCACGATCTTGGGATCCGCACCACATCGACGATGATGTTTGGCCACGTCGATGGACCGCGGTCGTGGGCCAATCACCTCGAGGTGCTGCGGAACATCCAACGTCGGACGGGCGGATTCACAGAATTTGTTCCCCTCCCGTTCGTCCACATGGGTGCTCCCATCTGGCTGCGCGGACGATCCCGACCGGGCCCGACCTGGGATGAGGTGATCCTTGTCCACGCCGTTGCTCGGATCGCCTTCCTCGGACTGATCGACAACATCCAGGCATCGTGGGTCAAGCTCGGCCTCGACGGAGCCGAAGCCCTGCTCCGATCCGGGTGCAATGACGTCGGAGGCACCCTGATGGACGAATCGATCTCGAGGGCAGCGGGGGCCAGTCACGGAACGTCCGTGACCGCAGCTGACTTCAGGAATCTGATCCTCGACCTCGACCGGAATCCGGTGAGACGCTCAACGGTCTACGAGCCTATCGAGACGGGTCTCACGATCGACTGATCACAGGAAGATGACCGGTCTTCCATGCTCAGGGTGGGGGAGTACCCGCACGCGGCAGTGGTAGACCTCCGACAGCAGGGCGGGCGTGAGGACCTCCTTCGGGTCGCCGTCTGCAGCGATCGAGCCTCCGCTGAGGACCACGATGCGGTCGGCGTGTCGAGCGGCAAGGTTGAGATCGTGACTCGTGGCGATGACCGTTCGGCCCTGCTGTGCAGTCTGCCATGCGAGCCGCATGACGGTGTCGGCGTGGCCGAGGTCGAGGCTCTCGGTTGGTTCGTCGAGCAGGAGGACGTCGGCATCCTGCGCGAATGTGCGTGCCAGGGCAACCCGCCTGCGTTCCCCGCCCGAGAGCGATGCGACCCGCCGTTGTGCGAGGTGATCGATCTCGACCGAGCTCATCGCATTGTCCACGATGGCCTGCTGCCCCTCCTCGTCGAGAATGGACAGGTGGGTCCCGAAACGGACGACATCGATCACTCGATACGGTATGTCCGGACGCTCCTCCTGGGCGAGGAACGCGCGTATCAACGCCCGCTCCGGGACGGAAACCTCGGTCGGTATGACACCCCCGATTGTGGTTGATCCAGCTGTGGGCTCGAGTTCGCCGGCGAGGCATTGCATGAGGGTCGTCTTCCCAGCCCCGTTCGGACCGACGATGCATGTGAACGTGCCGGGGTCGACGACCAGGTCGAGGGCAGCGATCACCGGGGTGCCTCCGAGGCTGACCTCCAATCCGTGCGCCGCGATCGTCGTCATGTCCCCAGTCTCCTGCGGACGATCAACCACAGAAGGAACGGTCCCCCGATGGCTGCGGTGACCAGCCCTACCGGCACCTCGAAGCGACCTCCGATGACGCGCCCCATGGCATCGGCTGTCACGAGGAACATGCCGCCGAGGACGAAGCCGGCGGGGAGCGACGTGCGGTGATGGTCGCCAACCAAGGCGCGCGCACCGTGGGCCGCCACGAGACCAACGAACGCAATGACACCGGCCGCCCCAACTGCCGCCCCGACCCCGGCTCCGACGGACATGAGGGTGGCCGTCGTCACGACGGCGACATCGATGCCGAGATGCCGAGCAGACGCCATGCCGAGGCTGAAGACGTCGAGACGGCGTGCGAAGCGCCACACAACGAGCAAGCTCGCGCCAGCGAACAGGGTCGTCCACAGCACCGTCCCCCACGTGGACGCCCCAAGGCCACCGACGAACCAGAACGGAACGTCCGGTACGCGGGGATCGTGGATGGCGATGGCAGCTGCGGCGACCATCGCGCTCACCGCAACCCCGAAGCCAATGCCTGCGAGGATGAAGCGGGATGGGTCTCCCTGTGTCGACGTGGCGATCCAGCGGACTGCTGAGGCACCAAGGATCCCTGCAACGACTCCACCGAGGATTCCAGCGACCGGGCCGCCCGCTTCCCAGCCGATCCAAAGGCCGATCATCACGCCGATCGCGGATGTCGCTGACAAGCCGACCAATTGGGGGTCAGCCACCGGGTTCCTGAACAGCCCCTGAAGTGCAACACCGCCCATTCCGAGGGCAGCCCCGGCAGCGAAGGCCGTGAGAACGCGAGGGAGCCTGATGTTCCAGATGATCGGATCCGCGATCGGCGAGGAGGCCACATCGAAGGGAAGGACATGATCCGCCAGCACCCGCAACACATCCAGGGGGGCAACCGTGGTGCTTCCCACACCGACGGCAATCACCACGGTCACCAGCACCGCCACGAGGCCGACGAGGGCCACGACGACGGGAGGCTTCGATGCCAGCATCTATCCGTCGATTTCGGGGTGGAGGTCGATGACGAGCTGTCGCAAGGCCTCCCCAACCCTGGGACCCATACCAAGGAGCAACGCCTCGTCATACGTGAGCACCGTCCCCGTTCGGCCCGCCGGCGTGTCGCCGACACCGGGAAGCGCCAGATAGGCGTCCTTGCCACCCAGGATGTCAAACCCCTGGATGGGTGCGATGAGGACGTCAGGGGCGGCAACGACCAGGCGTTCAGCGGAGAGGGATTCAGCGAACAGCACGCCTGCTTCCCCTGCCGCATCCACTGCGCCGGCTGCCTCGATGAGGAAGTGCGTTGGCATCCCGTTGCCGAACAACAGAAGCGTCTCGGGACCCCGCACGTATGTGTACGCAACCCGCGGCTCGGATGTTGCCTTGGCTGCGAGTGCGATGGCAGCATCGATCTCGTCCTGGACGTCGGAAGCGAGGGAAATAGCGGCGGCATTGCGATCGAGGATCTCGCCCATGGTGAGGATCTTGCGGATCGCACCCTCGAGCGTCACCTCCGCTGGCAGGATCGCGACGGGTATGCCTGCCGAGCGGATCTGTTCGATCGCCGACGATGGCTCGACCTGGGTGTCCCCGATGACGAGGGTGGGTTGGAGTCCGATGACGGCCTCCGCATTCAGCGATCTGCCGAGGCCCACATCGGGCAGGACGGTCGCTTCCTCCGGGTACGTTGTCGTGAGGTCGATGCCGACGACCTGGTCCCCGGCGCCGAGCGCAAAGATGATCTCTGTGAGATCACCGTTCAACGACACGATGCGTGACGGATCAGCGATCGAGGCAGTCGCGCCGTCGGCCCCTTCGAAGGTGTTCGCAGCTGGTTTCGTGATCGTGGTTGACGTGTCTGCTCCGGACCCTCCCGCACAGGCAGCACCGACGAGAGCGAACCCGAGAGCCAACGCCATCATTCTTGCGCTCATCAGAGGTCCTCATGTCCATCGGCTCACCACTGCGGGCTCGATCGCGCCAGACACTACGACGAAGCGGATCCGACAACGAGTCGGTTCACATTCTTCGTTAGCCTGATGGCCATGGCGACTCGGACCCCGTCGATCTCGACCCGCGATGCCATGCTCGATGCCGCGAAGGGCCTCATTGCGGAGATCGGCTACGCGAACATGTCGCACGCCGACATCACTGCCGCCGTCGGAATGGGCAGGACCACGTTCTACGAGCACTTCGCCTCCAAGGAGGACCTGCTGATCGCCCTCGTGAAGCGGGACCTCCCTCCTCTCACCGTCGAGATCCTCCAATCGGTCGATTCCGGTCTTGCTCCGGATGATCGCTTGCATCAGCTCGGATATCGGATGGTCGAATTCGTTGGGACCGACCACATCGGCCTCATCCTCCACACGGAGGTGCCACGGCTCTCACCCGAGGCACAACGAGCGATCGCCGATGCCCACGGCGGGATCGCGAACGAGTTCGCATCGATCTACCGCTCGGGCGTGACCTCTGGGATCTTCCGTCCCATACCGCCTGAGCTTGCAGGACGGATGATGGAACAGATCATCATGACGGGGGGCAAGGTCGTCATGGACTCGAGGAACCCTGCCGCTGAGGTCGGCGAGATCGCCGCCAGCACGGCCGATATTCTCGTATCTGCCCTGCGCGCCAGCTGATCGGGTCGCCCATGCGTATCAACCTCGTGACGATCTTCCCCGAGTTCTTCGCATCGCCGCTGTCGGTCTCTCTCGTGGGGCGAGCGATCGCCGACGATCGACTCAACATCGACGTGCACGATCCCAGGGACCATGCCACCGGTGTCCACCGCCAGGTGGACGACGCTCCCTACGGGGGTGGTGCCGGGATGGTGATGATGGTGGAACCGCTCGCTGTCACGCTCGACCCGTTGGCGCACACACACCGAATCTTCTTCACACCGAGCGGAACCCCTCTGACACAGGCCACATTGGATCGGCTGGCGCTGATGGACGAACTGACCCTCGTCTGCGGGCGATACGAGGGCGTGGACCAGCGGGTCATCGATCACCTCATCGATGAAGAGATCTCACTGGGAGACTTCGTGGTTCTCGGCGGAGAAGTTGCCGCTGTCGCTCTGATCGAGGGAGTGACGAGGCTGCTGCCCGGCGTGGTCGGCAACCCCGCGTCGACGGAGCACGAAAGCTTCAGGGACAATCAGCTGGAGGAACCCCAGTACACCCGTCCTGCCGACTTCCGCGGATGGCAGGTTCCCGATGTGCTCGTCTCGGGTGACCACGCACGCATCGCAGAGTGGAGGGCCGAGCAGCGTCGGATCCGAACGCAATCGCGTCGCCCAGACCTGCTGGACGACGCCTGACGGTGGGGCGTTTAGCGAACACCCTCGTCTAGAATCTCGTCTCGCATCGACCCCCTTGTCTTTGTTTCGGAGGATCCCGTGAATACGATCGAACAGATCGAGGCTGCCCAGCTTCGCGACGACATCCCGGACTTCGGTCCCGGCGACACCCTTCGTGTTCACGTACGTGTCATCGAAGCTGGCCGTGAGCGTGTCCAGGTCTATGAAGGCGTGGTCATAGCGAGGAACGGCGGAAGCGGCTCCCGCGCAACGTTCACCGTTCGCAAGTTGAGCTTCGGAGTGGGCGTTGAGCGCATCTTCCCGCTGCACTCCCCGATCATCCAGTCGCTCGAGGTCGCGAGGCGCGGCGACGTCAGGCGAGCCAAGCTGTATTACCTGCGCGATCGTGTCGGCAAGGCGACTCGCATCAAGGAGAAGCGCGACTAGCCCGATGGGGTCGCATCGAGATCTACGAGGCCGATCCGCATGAGCGGGTCGGCCTCTGTCGTTCCCCGGCATCCATCCAGGAACCCGGGATCCGATGCCGATCGTCTCGCTGAGCGTGACCCACTGTTCGCCGAGCTCCTCGCAAGGAACGGTCCATCGCCCGCATGGCGCCGCGAGCCATCGTTCGAGACGCTCGTCAGGTTGATCCTCGAACAACAGGTCTCCCTGGCATCAGCAGCAGCCGCCTATCGACGATTGGAGACACGAGTCGGTCCCGTCGGTCCCGAGGCAGTCCTCGCATCGTCGGATGGGGATCTGAGGAAGGATGGGTTCTCACGACAGAAGACCTCCTACGTGCGGGGCCTCGCCTCTCGGGTCGTCGAGGGGACGCTCTCGTTCGAGGACATCGCGTCCCGTCCTGACAGCGCGGCAGCCAGCCTCGCAGAGGTGAAGGGGATCGGCCCGTGGACCATCGCCTGTTTCCAGATCTTTGCGCTCGGCTTGCCCGACATCTGGCCCACCGGCGACCGAGCGTTGTATGTCTCCCTCGGGCGGAACCTCGACCTGCCAAGCGTTCCTGACAAGACCACCGCAGATGCGATGGCCGAGGCGTGGGCACCATACCGATCAGCGGCCGCTCGGATGCTGTGGTACGACTACCTCGGTGGAAGGGACCATGTGGCTGATCCCTCCGCTGGGTTCCTCTGATGAGCCGGTATGGTTCCTCCCGTGACTTCACCTGACGTGGATCCCATCTCCGATCGGGCTCCAGACGACGATCCGACGCCGCACGCCCCCGATGGCTCGGATACCGCGACCGAGGGCAAGAAGCAGATCCCGTTCTGGGTTGAATTCCCGATCCTCATCGTCATCGCTCTCGGGGTTGCGATCCTGATCAAGACGTTCCTCTTCCAGGCCTTCTACATACCTTCCTCGTCGATGGAAGACACGCTCAACATCAATGATCGAGTGCTCGTCAACAAGCTGACATATCGGTTTGGCGACATCGGTCGTGGCGACGTCATCGTGTTCGACGACCCCCGCGGCGGCTTTCAGGAACCAGACGAGTCCTTCCTCGGGAGCGCGACACGCAATGTATTCGAGTCGATCGGCCTCGCGACACCTCGTTCGGAGTTCATCAAGCGGGTGATCGGGCTTCCCGGAGACATCATCGAAGGCAAGGACGGCCGCGTCTACGTCAACGGGATTGCGCTCGATGAGCCCTATCTGAAGGACCTTGCATACGTCATCCCGCCATTCGGACCGGTCGTGGTGCCCCCCGATCAGCTGTTCGTCATGGGCGACAACCGAGCTGCGAGCCAGGATTCTCGCTTCTTCGGTCCCATCCCTGCCGAGGACGTCGTTGGCAGGGCCTTCGTCATCATCTGGCCGCCAGGCAGCTGGAGCGGGCTCTGAGTCCTCTGGTGTGACCGACCCCCAAAGGCGGCTCGTGTGGCGTGTCACTTCGACGGCATAGCGTGGCGACCATGGACCGTCGCACACTCCCACGACAGATTGGTGCAAGGGGCGAGGCCATCGCAGCTCGATTCCTCGAGGATCGTGGCTGCAACATCATCGGTCGGAACGTGCGGGTGGGGTCGGACGAAATCGATCTCGTCGTCAGGGATGGTGCAGATGTCGTGGCGGTCGAGGTGAAGTGCACGACAACGGGTGATGACCCGCTGCTTGCGGTGGATGAGGAGAAGTTCGCGAACCTCGAGCGGGCGGCTTCCGGGTACCGACAGCGCATCGTTCGCATCGACATCGTCTCCGTTCAGCTGAATCGATCCGGAGCGACAATTCGCTGGCTTCGCGACGTCGAGTGACGCGGCGAGTCAGGTCGTGGTCGATCGGTGGTCGCCTCGGCGACGTCGCTCCTTGTACCAACACCCTCGGTGCCAATGACGTCTCAGGTCCGGACTCTCCGTTGGCACAACGACGAGGTGCCCCACCCCCGCTTCGATGTCGCTCTCACATCCCGGACACAGGTACTTCTTCCGCGCCTGATAGGGCTGGATCGGGCTCACGACTTCGTCGTCGAGACCAGTCATTCGCTCATCGATTGGCGTTACCGGGGCATCGAACATGGCTGCAAGGTTAGATCGACATCAGCCGATTCCTGTGTCTGCGGCAGGGGTGGGCGGTACGCTGGCCGACGATGAATAGGTTCGTGAACGCCGAAGACACCGGACCGATCCGCAGGTTGACGATGTCGTCCCCTGGTCGGATGAACGCGGCCCCGCGCCACGGGTGGGCCGAACTCGCCTCCGCCTTCGATGACTTTGCAGCCTCGGAGCAGCGGGTGCTCATCGTCACCGGCGCGGACGGGGACTTCTGCGCAGGGGCGGAAATGGGGGCGACCGGAAGCGACACCCCGAGTACTGCGGACAATGCGGAGCGGATGCGTGGCACCGTCAATCGTGCGGCACTTGCCCTTCATCGGATCCCAAAGCCCACCATCGCAGCCGTGGACGGGGTCGCCGTCGGGGCAGGGATGAATCTTGCCATCGGATGCGACATCGTGGTGGCATCAACCCGCGCTCGCTTCGCAGAGATCTTCGTCAAGCGAGGACTGACACTTGACTTCGGCGGAACCTGGTTGCTTCCTCGTCTTGTTGGCCTCGCACGCGCGCGCGAGCTTGCGCTCACAGGCAGGGTGTTCGGTGCAGCGGAAGCCCTCGACATGGGCCTCGTGAGTGAGGTGGTCGAACCGGGCGACCTCGAGGAGAGGGTGCAGGAACTCGGCGCTCAGCTGGCGGATGGTGCGCCGCTGGCGCAGGCCGTCATCAAGCGTGCGCTGGATCGTTCATCGACGATGACCTTCGAGCAGGCGCTTGCCTTCGAGGAGCACGCCCAGGCCATCCTTCTCGCCTCCGAGGACCTGAAAGAAGGGGCAGCGTCATTCATGGAGAAGCGCCCTCCTCGCTTTCTCGGTCGCTGACAGGGGGCCGCAGCGATTCGGGTGCCTCCGGATCCCCGGACTCTGAAACGTCGGCACGCGATTCGGCTCCGGCTTCTTCTTCGATGACGTGGGAGATCGATGGTTGGTAGATCTCCTCGAGCAATCCGACCGATCGGGGCGCCTGCCGATGGGGATTTCGGTAGTAGACCCAACCTCGGTGATCCGCGTACGTGAGGATCAGGTGGACCACGACGGCTACGACGGTGAGCACACCGAGTACCGCAATGGCGAGAAGGAACGTCGACATGACCCAACGGTACCGACGCTGGGCGACCAGCCCCGCTGCTGGCGGGGTTGGGGTGCGGTGGTGGTGTCATACCAGGGGCATACGGTGTCGATATGTATTCGACGGTCACTTCATGCGCCATGGTCGGGGTGGAGCCACGCCCCGTCCTCATCGAGACGACGGTCGCGGGTGGGAGGCCCTCGTTCGTCATCGTGGGTCTACCAGACGCTGCGGTTCGCGAGTCGCGCGAGCGCGTCCGTTCGGCAGTGAACCACCAGGGCTTCACGTTCCCGTCGGGGAAAGTCGTCGTCAACCTGTCGCCAGCCGACATCCCGAAAGTGGGTTCGACCTACGACCTCCCGATAGCACTATCGATCCTGTCGACGGCGTTCGAGGCGCCCCTGGACTTCGGTGGCTATGTCGCCGTTGGCGAACTATCGCTCGACGGGGAGGTGAGGCCGGTTCGGGCAGCGTTGGCTGCCGTGGATGTCGCACGTCGAGCCGGCAAGACCTGCCTGGTTTCGCATCGCTCGTCCTTGCGTCCGGGAGATGCGTCCTCAGTGGCGCCCGTGGCAACCCTGGCGGAGGCGGTTTCGATTGCCAGGGGTAGGGCAACGCCCAGGGACATGGAACCAACCGAGCAGGTCACTTCCACACCAACCGATCTTGGCTCGGTTCGGGGGCAGGAGCGTGCGAGGCGCGCTCTCGAGATCGCTGCGGCAGGTGGCCACCATCTGCTCTTGAAGGGTCCGCCTGGGGCAGGCAAGACACTTCTGGCGCGCTGCCTGCCCGGGATCCTCCCCGATCTGACGGATGAACATGAGCGGGAGGTGGCACTCATCTGGGCGACGAGTGGACGCGATCGACCCTTCAGCCTCGTCCCTCCATTCCGCTCGCCGCACCACTCGTCCTCCCTTCCGGCGCTGGTCGGAGGTGGTATCGGTGTCCCGCGTGCGGGAGAGGTGTCGCTTGCCCATCGTGGTGTTCTCTTTCTCGATGAGCTCGGGGAGTACCCCCCAGCGACCCTCGACGCCCTACGCCAGCCAATCGAGGACGGCGTGGTCACGATTGCGCGATCAGCTGAGTCCATCAGATTCCCCGCTCGGGTGCAGGTGATCGCTGCGACGAACCCCTGCCCGTGCGGATACGCTGGCGACCGCCGCGATCCGTGCACGTGCACCGAACACCGCAAGGATCGGTATCGGCAACGACTGTCGGGTCCGCTCCTGGACCGCTTCGACCTCCGGTTGCGGGTCGATCCCGTGAATATCGACGATCTCCGAGGGCCGGGAGGGGAACGATCCTCATCGGTGCGGGCTCGTGTCGTCGCAGCAAGGAGTCGGCAACACGTGAGAGGGTCGCTCAACGCACACCTCAACGGATCAGAGCTCGACGACCTCTCGTTCAATCCGTCTGCGATGCGTGCCCTGGTCGACGGGATAGGGACGACTGGCTCGAGTGCCAGGGGTTGGGATCGTGTTCGACGGGTAGCTCGAACGATCGCCGACATGGCGGGTGCTGACTCGGTTTCCTCGAGCCATGTCGTCGAAGCCCTGGAACTGCGAGGTGGTCGTGATGTCTGATGCCTTGCTTCGGCTGGCCTTCTGCGGCCTGGCTCCTCGGCGAGTCGACACGTTGCTGGCGACGTTCGGGACGGTTCCGAATGTCCTGAGGGCGATCGACAGGGGCGATGCGAACGTCAGCGACCACATCATCTCCGAGGCAGCTGTCGAGGCTGCTGTGCGTCGATCGAAGCTGGCAGCCTGTGGCGCCGTCTTCGTGCCGAGGGGTTCCCCACGCTATCCCATGCGTCTGGATCGATTTCCCGGTTCGCCTCGATGGATCTTCACGATCGGCGACATCCCCGATCGCCCCTCGTTGGCCATAGTGGGAACAAGAGCGTGCACCGCGTATGGAAGGGAGCTTGCCGAGGCGTATGGTGCGACGGCTGCAGAAGCAGGATGGATCGTCGTGAGCGGACTGGCGCGTGGTATCGACTACGCGGCCCATGTCGGCGCCGCCACGGCTGGGGGAACCTGTGTCGCCATCCTGGGATCGGGCATCGACGTGACCTACCCGCGGGAACATGCCCACCTCCTTTCGGAAATCGTGGACGGAGGTGGTGCGGTCGTCTCGGAGTATCCCCCAGGAACACGTCCCGACGGCTGGCGCTTCCCCACGCGGAACCGCATCATCGCTGGTTGCGCCGATGCCGTGGTCGTCGTGGAGGCTGGCGAAACAGGAGGAGCACTCATCACCGCGAGGATCGCCGTGGATTACGGTGTACCGGTGTTTGCGCCGCCGGGGGACATCGATCGGTCGGCGTCGGTCGGCACGAACCAGCTGATTCGTGACGGTGCGTTTCCCATCTTTGGTGCAGATGACCTGCGGCAGACCCTCGACCTGATCACACCGATCGTCGATATGCGGGTATAGGTCGTTCGTATCGTTGACGGTTGATGCGAATACGACCAGCATGGGCAGATGGAGACACCGACGATCGCCGAGGCGGTCGGTGATTACCTCGAGCGCGCGCGCATCGAACGGGGCCTGTCGCCGCACACGCTTGATGCCTATGGACGCGACCTCGCCGGCTTTGCCCGGTTCGCCGGGCGCCTCGGCATCGAACGTCTGGACGATGTCGATCGTCGCACGGTGAGGAAGTTCCTCGCAAACCTCTCGACCCGCGGCTACGCACCCCGCAGCCTCAACCGAAAGGCGTCCTCGGTGAGGACCTTCCTGGAGGATGCCGCAAGGAGGGGGGTCATTCCCGGGAACCCGGCCGCGACGATTCCCCTGCCGAAGCGTCCGCGCTCACTGCCGCGCTCCATTCCCTCTGGTGCGCTCTCCGTCGCCCTCGATTCGATCGACGCGATAGATCCCGTCGATCTGAGGGATCGTGCGATTCTCGAGACGTTGTACGGCGCGGGTCTTCGCGTGTCTGAGCTCGCCTCGCTCACCGTGTCCGACGTGGTAGGTCGACGCTTCCTCACGGTGATGGGGAAGGGAAGCAAGGAGCGATCCATTCCCCTGACTGGCTCCGCGGCGCGAGCGATCGCCGCGTACGTCGAGTTGGGCAGGCCCGACTTGGTGGGCCCGGAGGCCGGGAATGCGCTGTGGGTCGGTGCGAGGGGGAGGGCTCTCGATACGAGGGGAATCCGACGGATCGTGCGTGGTCGCATTGGATCGTTCCCACATGCGCTGCGCCACTCGTACGCTACGCACCTCCTGGAGAACGGTGCGGACCTGCGTTCCGTCCAGGACTTGCTCGGACATTCCGAGCTCGCAACGACGCAGATATACACTGCCGTCACTCGACGACACATGACCGAGACCTACGAAAGAAGTCATCCACGTGCCTGAACGCGGTTCACAGGAGCTCGACGACCTTTGGGCGTCGTTCAAGTCGACCGGTGACGAACGCGCCAGGGAAGGTCTCATCCTTCACTACTCGGCGCTCGTCAAGTACGTGGCGGGTCGTGTCGGCTCGGGTCTTCCGAAGAACGTCGATCAGTCTGACCTGGTCTCATTCGGAACATTCGGCCTGATCGACGCTGTCGACAAGTTCGAACCAGAGCGCGGATTCAAGTTCGAGACCTACGCGGTGAATCGGATCAAAGGAGCAATCCTCGACGAACTCCGAGCCCTCGACTGGGTACCGAGGTCCGTGCGATCGCGTGCGCGCGAGATTCAACGCACCATGGCTGAACTCGAGCACCGCATGCTCAGGACCCCCTCGGAAGAGGAAGTGGCCGAAGCAATGGAAGTTCCTGTGGACACCCTTCGGGATCACCTGGGCGAGATCGCCAATCTCGGCTTCGTCGCCCTCGACGAGCTCCTCAATCCCTCCGAACGTGAGTCCGGTGCCATGAGCGAGATGATCGCCGATCCGAAGGCGATCGATCCATCGGGGAGCTACGAGAAGGAGGAGACCCGGTACCTCCTCGCCGATTCGATCAACCGCTTGCCGGATCGCGAACGTCTCGTGCTCACCCTCTATTACTACGAAGGTCTCACGCTCGCAGAGATCGGTGGCGTCCTGAACGTGACGGAATCTCGGATCTGCCAGATCCACACCAAGGCAGTGATGAGCCTGAGGAACCGATTCATCGAACCCGCCTATAAGTGACGGACGTCGTTCCGGAAGAGGGCTAGGGCTCGCAGGTGACGTGACGATGGGCGGACAACTTCCGCCTCCCCCTACACTTCCGTCCAATCACACACGTCAGGTGCAATCCCCACGTGGTGCGTCCTTCGGGGCGTTTGGGGGCTCGAAGGCCTGTCGGAAGCTCAACCCGAACAAGGAGAAACCATCATGGCTGCCGTATCCATGCGCGAGCTGCTTGAAGCAGGCGTGCACTTTGGGCATCAGACCGCCCGCTGGAATCCGAAGATGCGTCCGTTCATCTTCTCGGAACGCAACGGGATCCACATCCTCGACCTCCGCCAGACGCTCGCCGCGTCCGAGGCGGCCTATGTCATGGCGCGCGATATCGCCGCGTCGGGAGGCATGGTGCTCTTCGTCGGAACGAAGAAGCAGGCCCAGGGTGCCATCGAGGAGGCTGCGAAGCGTTCGGGCATGCCGTATGTGAACCATCGCTGGCTCGGCGGAATGATGACGAACTTCCAGACGATCCACAAGCGGATCCTCTACATGCTCGAGCTCGAGCAGATGGAAACGAGCGGTGAGATGGACTCGCTGCCAAAGAAGGAGCGCCTCCGCCTCCGCAAGGAACTCGGCAAGCTCCAAGCTGTGCTCGGCGGTGTACGTGACCTTCGCAAGGCACCTGACGCCGTCTTCATCGTCGATGTCAACGCTGAGCACATCGCCGTCACGGAGGCGAACCGCCTCCATATCCCGGTGATAGCGCTCGTCGACACGAACTGTGATCCGGATGTCGTCGATCTCGTCATCCCTGGAAACGATGACGCGATCCGTGCAGCGCAGCTCATCGCTGGCGCTGTCGCCGACGGCTGCATCGCTGGACGCGAGATTGCAACCGCCAAGCGCAAGGATGTCGCTCCGGCCAATGCCGGTGCGACCACGAAGGAGTAGGACTGTGGCCGATTTCACCGCTCAGGATGTACAAGCGCTTCGCCAGTCGACCGGCGCCGGGATGATGGATGCCAAGAAGGCTCTCACCGAGACCGGTGGGGACATGGGCAAGGCAAAGGACTACCTCCGCGAGAAGGGTCTCGCCGCTGCCGCGAAGAGGGCTGACCGGGAGCAGGCCGAGGGAGCCGTTGGCGTGTACATGCACAGCCAGGCCGGACGTCCTGTGATCGGCGTGCTCATCGGCCTTGGTTCCGAGACGGACTTCGTCGCGAAGAGCGAGGAGTTCCTTGCCACGGCGAACGATGTCGCGATGCATGCTGCCGCAGCCCGACCGTTTTGGATTCGGCGCGAGGACGTTCCCGAAGAGGTGGTGGCAAAGGAGCGAGAGCTCATTGCAGCGCAGGCGCGCAACGAGGGAAAGCCCGAGGAGATCGTCGACAAGGTCGTCGAAGGTAGAATCGGTTCCTTCTACAAGGACAACGTACTGCTCGATCAACCCTTCGTTCGAACCGATCGGTTCGAGGGAACTGTCGGCGAGATGGTGCAGCAGCTGGCTGTGAAGATGGGTGAGAACATCTCGATCGTGTCGATGGCACGGGTCGAGATCGGGGAGAACTGATCGAATGGCGAACCGTCGGGTCGTGCTGAAACTCTCCGGGGAGGCGTTTGCCGACCCCGAACTCGGGTATGGGATCGATCCGCTCACCATCGAGCAGACGGCTACCGAGATCGCGACCGTGTCCGCTGAGGGATATGAGATCGCCGTCGTCGTTGGCGGGGGAAACATCTTCCGTGGCCTCTCCCAGGCGGCGTCTGGCATGGAGAGGGCCAACGCTGACTACATGGGCATGCTGGCGACGGTGATCAACGCCCTTGCCTTGAGGGATGCCCTCGAACGTGCGGGCGCCGAATGCAGGGTTCAAACGGCGTTGACCATCCAGGAGGTGGCGGAGCCCTACATCAGGCTCAGGGCCATCCGACACCTCGAGAAGGGGAGGGTCGTGATCTTCGCTGCGGGTACGGGCAATCCCTTCTTCACAACCGACACCACGGCCGCTCTACGCGGGGCGGAGATCGGTGCCGACGCCGTTCTGAAGGCGACGAAGGTCGACGGGATCTACACCGCGGACCCGACCTTGCATCCGGAGGCTGAGTTGCTCTCCGAGCTCGACTACATGCATGCGATCGCTGAGCAACTGGGTGTGATGGATGCAACGGCGATTACGATGTGCATGGAGAACGACCTCCCGATCAGGGTGTTCAACATGACCGTCCCCGGCAACATCGCCCGTGCGGTTCGAGGGGAACCCGTCGGCACGGTCGTGGACGCCGGGAGGACCGTGTGATCAAGGAACAACTCGAAGAAGCGCAGGAGAAGATGGATCAGGCGGTATCGCACGCCATCCACGAATTCGGCAACGTGCGGACCGGGAGGGCGAATCCAGGCCTTCTCAGCAGGGTGAACGTCGACTACTACGGCACACAGACCCCGCTCCAGCAGCTTGCGAACTTCTCGGTCCCCGAGGCACGGATGCTGGTCGTTCAGCCGTACGACAAGTCGGCGATTCCGGCAATCGAGCGGGCCATCACCTCGTCGGACCTTGGGCTGAATCCCTCGAACGACGGCAACATCATCAGGCTGGCCTTCCCGTCGCTCACGGAGGAGCGTCGCAAGGAGATGATCAAGTTCGTGCATCGACTCGCTGAGGACGGCCGCATAGCGGTGCGCAACGTTCGACGCCACGCCAAGGACGCCATCGAAGCCGAGGACGTGTCCGAGGACGACATTCATCGCGCGGAGAAGGAGCTCCAGGAGCTCACGGATCGCCATATCGCGGCGATCGACGACGCACTCGCCCGCAAGGAAGAAGAGCTTCTCGAAGTCTGACGCCTCTTCTGAGACAAGTCGGCGACAGACTTTCGGTTAGCGTGCAGGGAACATGGCTGACGACGACGCACAGGGCGGTTTCGACGACTGGCTCGAGGAAGAGCCGGGTCCCGTCACAGACCCCTACGCGGCCCTCGCCGACGAAGCTGACGACGCCGAATCCGAGATCGCCGACTGGATGGCCTTCACATCGGGTGAGGGGGAAGACACTGACGCTGCATCGCCCGCAGCCACCCCGCAGGACGAAGAGGTTGTCGTTGTCGACATCACCGCGACGCCAGGAGAAGACGACGCAACCGAGGAGATCGAGATTGCCCCGGTCCCTCCCTCGGTCGGCACCTCCGACGGGAACGACCACGACGTGAGCGCGAGCGAGGCCCCACCGTTTGCCGACTCGGATGCGGACAACCTCGACAAGGTGGAGCGGATCCCGATCATCAAGCCACCGGAGGCAGATGCGGCTTCGGCAATGACTGTCGACCTCGACGAGGTGGAGCGGATCCCGATCATCAAGCCACGCGAGGCGGATGCGGTTCCTGCGACCACTGTTGACCTCGACGAGTTCGACAGCGGCGCGCGAGCTGACACCGACGAGATACCGATCGTCGCAGGCGCTGACGTCGTGGCTGCCTCGGTCATGCACAATGATCTCAACGACGCAGACATGGTCGATGAGTCTGCGGTCGTCGTCGATACCGGTGAGCTCGACGCAGCGGACGATGCGTCCGACTCCCCGGAGGGCACCGCGCCGATGGCCATGGATGCCTTCGCGGACGAACCGGATGACACGGGTGAGCTCGAGGTCATTGAGTTCCCAGGGCCTGAGGCTCCAGAGTCAGTCGAGGAAGTGGCTGGTGAGGAGAGCCTCGATCGATTCGCGGACGGTGCAGACCAGGAGTCGGACTCGTCCCCAGGGCCGTCAGACGGGATCTTCGACCTCACCCAGGAGGGCTACCACGGAGCGGCAGCAACGCGGGATCATGCCGGTCTCGCTGCAGCAATCGCAGAAGCGGATGCAGAGGACACGGAACAGGTGGCGTTGACCGCCCCGATGGCTGGTCTGGAGTCGAGCGTCGTGGGGTTCGATGACGTCGTGGCAGCAGAGGGGCATGGGCGGGTTCGGGCACGCGGTTCCGGAGACCTCCTCGCAAGGGTGATCACGGCCATCGTCCTGATCGCTGCACTTGCAGCATCGCTCGTCTGGCGCCCAGCGCTCGTGGCGCTCGCCCTCGCCGTCTTCATCATTGGTGCAGGAGAGTTCTACACAGCGCTCAGGCGGTCCGGCAGACATCCGATTGCGCTGTTCGGTTTCGTCGGCATCGTGGGTGCAACGTTGGGCGCGTATGCCTGGGGTGCCATCGCCATCCCGATGAGCTTCTTCCTCGTGGCAACGCTCCTGCTCCTGTTCTATGCGGTCGTACCTGGCAAGGTCGAGCCGATGGCGAACCTCGCCCTGACCGTCTCGGTGATGGCCTGGGTCGGCCTCGGCGCCTACGCCATGCTCATTGCAGTGTCGGACGACTACCGGACCCTTGTCGTTGGTGTCGTCTTCGCCGTCGCAGCGATGGACATCGCCCAGTATTTCGTTGGACGGGCGCTCGGCAGGCACCAGCTGTCCCCGTGGGTGTCGCCGAAGAAAACGATCGAGGGCCTTGTGGGTGGCGTGATCGTGGCACTGACGATTGGTGCCCTTCTGCACTTCTTCCCGCCATTCGAGCTGACCTCGGGTCTTGCGATCGGGGCCGCCACCGCCGTGCTCGTTCCGCTGGGTGACCTCGCGATGTCCGCGGCAAAGCGATCGCTCGGCCTCAAGGACATGGGATCGATCCTGCCGGGCCATGGCGGCTTCCTCGACCGCATCGACGGGCTCATCTTCGTGATTCCCGCGGCGTGGGCGATCTTCGTCTGGGCGGGATTGCTCTGAATCCCCTCGTTGTTCTCGGCGCGACCGGCTCGATCGGGCGCCAAACCCTCGAGGTCGCCAACCGCATCGGCGCTCCTGTTGCCGCCGTCGCCGCACGAACCGCATCCCGTCAGCTGCTGAGCATCGCCTCGGCGTTACCGGATGCAATGGTGTGCGTGGTGGAGCGTGGCGATCTCGGGAACGAGTTCACCGCTGCGTTCGGTGATCGGCTCCACTTTGGCGCCGGTGCGGTGACGGAGGTCGCAGCCATGCGCGGTGTCACCGTCGTGAACGGCATTGTCGGTGCGGCAGGCCTCTCCCCGTCTCTTGCGGCGCTGTATGCGGGCAATCGTCTGGCACTCGCAAACAAGGAGAGCCTCGTTGCAGGCGGACCACTGATTCGTTCGGCGCTCGACGACGGTGGTGGCGAGCTGGTCCCGATCGATTCGGAGCACTCTGCGATCTGGCAGTCGATCGTCGGTGAGGATCGCGCGTCGATTGCGAGGCTGATCCTGACTGCGTCGGGCGGTCCGTTCCGGGGATGGAGCGTCGAGGACCTCGGATCGGTCACGGTCGAGCAGGCCCTCGAACATCCAACATGGGAGATGGGTCGGCGTATCACGATCGACTCGGCGACGTTGATGAACAAGGCCTTCGAGGTCATCGAGGCGCACTACCTGTTCGATATGTCGTACGACTCCATCGACGTCGTCGTACACCCCCAGAGCATCGTTCACAGCTTCGTGGAGTACGTTGACGGCGTTGTGAAGGCTGAGGTCGGCTTCCCTGACATGCGAAAACCGATCCAGTATGCGATCACCAGCCCAGAGCGACTGGCGACGCGCACCGGTGCATTCTCACCTGCGGGCCTTGCCCTGACGTTCGAGGAGCCGGATGACTCGACCTTCCCGTGCCTGTCTCTCGGCTACGAGGCTGGAAGGGTTGGGGGCACAGCCACCGCTGTGCTCAATGCGGCGGACGAAGTAGCGGTTGCGGCGTTCCTCCAGGGCGCGATCGCCTTTCCGTCCATCGCCGCCGTCGTCGAGGACGTCCTATCCGGCCACGACGCATATCCGCCCACATCGGTCGGGGACATCGAGTCGGTCGATGCCGACGCAAGGATGCACGCAGGAGCCGCCGTCGATCAGTACCGCGTGTGATTACCGACCCCCATCGGTACCTTTCCTCCAGCAATCGGACGAGGTGAGTCGGCTTGGGTGCCTTCATCATGATCGTCGGGGTCATCCTGATGATCGTTATCCACGAGGGTGGTCACTTCGTCGCGGCCAAGTACTACGGCATGAAGGCAACCGAGGCGTTCTTCGGTTTCGGGCCGCGACTGTGGTCGATGCGTCGCGGTGAAACGGAATACGGAATCAAGGCCATTCCCTTTGGCGGGTATGTCCGCATCATCGGCATGAACCCCTTCGAGGAGGTGTCCCCGGAGGAAGAGGGGCGTACTTACCGGAATGCCTCGTACGGGAAGAAGACGGTGGTTGTCCTGGCAGGCATCATGAGCCACTTCATCGTCGCGTTCCTGCTTCTGTGGATCGTTGGCGTGGTCTGGGGACCCGTGGCGAGGGATGCGAACGGGGACGCGATCCGGACCGCGACGGTCGCTGCCGTGTCGGAGTACACGCCGAACACAACGGATCCGTCGCCAGCCCTTGAAGCTGGTGTCGAAGCGCAGGACATCATCGTGTCCACCGATGGCATGCCAGTGGTGACCTGGGACGACTTCGCCGATTTCGCATCGACCCATCCCGGCGACCAGGTGGTCATCGGCGTCGACCGCGACGGGCAGATCCTCGACCTTCCTACCACCCTTGCAACGGTTGATCGCCCGCTGGTCGTGGACGGTGAGGTTGTCACCGACGACAGCGGGGAACCCGTCATCGTGGCACAGGGGTTCTTCGGTGTGACGGCGGAGGTGGCCAGGGACCAGGTTGGGCCACTGGCCATGGTTCCGGTTGCGCTCTCGCAATTCGCCGAAGCGGCAGTTCAGAGTGTCCGTGGATTGTGGGAGATGGTGATTGGATTTCCGAAGCTGATCGCTTCCCTGTTTGGAGGTGATGACGAGATCCTCGACACCGTCAGGCCGATCAGTCCGATCGGGCTCGTCCAGATCGCAGGGCCCATCGAATCGACCCTCCAGTTGCTGGCTCTGGTCAACATCTTCGTCGGAGTACTCAACTTCGTGCCTTTGTATCCCTTGGATGGTGGTCACTTCGCTGTTGCGACCTACGAGAAGGTCACCGGACGGGAGCCAAATGTCCAGAGGTTGGTCCCGGTTGCCGCGGTCGTCTTCCTCTTCCTGGTCAGTCTTGGTCTCGTCGGGATCTACCTCGACATCTTCAAACCACTCTGATCGACTCCGCCGCGGGCAACGGGGGATCGCATCCTCTATTGTCGATCCATGATCGATGACGAAACCACACCCGAACAGGTCGTGGGATCACCCGCTGCATTCGAGGCGGACATGCGGAGCCGTCGGGAGCTGATGGTGCAGATGGCAGGCAGGGAACACTATGACTTCGACCCTGTCTGGATTCGGATCGGACGGCTTGCGATCACCATCGCGCTGTACCTGGTCGCCTTCGCCGCCATCGCATTCGTTGTGTGGAAGATCGGTGGCTCGATCCTCGAGGGGTGACGGTTGAGTCACCGCCATGTGGCGGCGCACCCTGTACCCTTCCCTGCATGATCGAACGACGCAAGACGCGGTCGTTGATGGTCGGTTCAGTGCCCGTCGGTGCCGGCGCACCTGTGTCCGTCCAGTCGATGACCACGACGAAGACCCACGACGTTGACGCAACCCTGGCCCAGATATATGCACTTGCCGGAGCGGGAGCAGACATCGTCAGGGTCACCTGCAACACCGTTGAGGCTGCGCAGGGCATTGCCGAGATGATGCCGCGGTCTCCACTCCCGATCGTCGCCGACATCCATTTCCAGTACCGCCTTGCCCTTGCCGCCATCGAGGCCGGCGTCTCGGCGCTTCGGCTGAACCCTGGGAACATCCGCAATGAAGCGCACATCAAGACCGTTGCTGCGGCTGCGAAGGATGCGGGCATTCCGATCCGCATCGGTGTGAACGCAGGGTCCCTGGACAAGGATCTCCTCGACAAGTACGGCGGCCCCGTTCCTGAAGCCCTCGTCGAGTCGGCGATGATGGAGGTCAAGTACTTCGATGACGTCGACTTCCACGATGTGAAGATTTCCGTCAAGCATTCGAACGTACCGATGATGGTCGAGAGCTATCGCTTGCTCGCAGACACCACCGATTTCCCCCTCCACCTCGGTGTGACGGAGGCGGGGCCTCCGCCGGGCGGATTGATCAAATCCGTTGCGGGGATCGCGACGCTCCTCAATGAGGGAATCGGCGACACTATTCGGTTTTCGCTGACGGCTGACCCTGTGGAAGAGGCCAAGGCAGGCAAGGCATTGCTCGAGTACCTCGGCCTGCGAGATCGGACCGGCCTCGACCTCATCGCATGTCCATCATGCGGCAGGGCCGAGGTCGACGTCATCGGCGTGGCATCGGAGGCGAACGAGCGGCTCACCGCCCTCAACCTCCCGATTCAGGTGGCCATCATGGGATGCGTCGTCAACGGGCCAGGGGAAGCACGAGAAGCCGACCTTGGATTGGCTGCGGGCCGTGGACGGGGCCATCTGTTCATCAAGGGTGAGGTCGTTCGTGTCGTGCCCGAGGCTGAGATGGTCGACGCCCTCATCGAGGAAGCACTGCTCCTCGCCGAACAGGGGGCCGAGGCACGGATCGCCGCACGCGACGTCACCGCAGCTGACATCGCCGAGGAAACCCGCGTCGAGCTACTGTCGAGCCAGGGCGATGTCAACCTCACGGAGGCGCGGCGAGCAGCCGTTGCCGACGTAGCGGCCCCGTCAGACTGACCGAGGCTATCCTCGCCGCTCGCGCCCCGACGGATCTGGAGTCACCGTGCGCTGGTCACAAGCATTCATCCCAACCCTTCGGGACGACCCCGCCGATTCGGAGGCGGTGAGCCACAAGCTGCTCGTCCGCGGCGGCTATATCCGGCAACTGATGTCGGGTGTGTATTCGATGCTTCCGTTGGGACAGCGGGTCAGGGAGAACGTGATGGCGATCATCCGCGAGGAGATGAATGCCATCGGTGGCCAGGAGTTCATGCTTCCACAGCTCCATCCCCGCGAGATATGGGAACGGACCGGACGCATCGACACGATGTCAGACATCATCATGGCGTTCGACGACAACAAGGGATCACCGATCGTGCTTGGTCCGACGCACGAAGAGATCTTCGCCACGGTGTCGACGGAGCTCGAGTCGTACCGCCAACTCCCTCAGCTCTGGTACCACATCCAGACGAAGTTCAGGGACGAACCGCGCCCCAAGTCCGGGCTGCTTCGGGTTCGGGAGTTCACGATGAAGGACTCGTATTCCTTCGACATCGATGAGGCAGGCCTCGATGCCCAATTCGATCGACACTTCGATGCGTATCACCGCATCTTCCGTCGGTTGGGCATGGATGTCGTTGCCGTGAGGGCCAGCTCGGGAGCCATGGGTGGCAAGGAATCCGTCGAATTCATGGTCAGGAGTGAAGTCGGCGAGGATCTCGTCGCAAGCTGTGATTCGTGCTCGTACGCGGCGAACCTCGAGTCCGCGACGTCGGTGCTTCCGCCCGTCGCCGATCCCGAGGAGGACTCATCCGATCTCGAGCGGTTCGACACGCCAGGTGTCAGGACGATCGCCGATCTCGAGGTGTTCGACGGGGGTGCAGCTGCGGACCACCAGATCAAGACGCTCGTGTATGTCCTCGATGGTGAGTCGGTATTGGTACTTCTGCGGGGTGACCATGCCCTCCAGGAGCAGAAATTGCTCGATCAGACACGGGGGATCGATGCTCGCCCAGCGCAGCCAGCTGAGATTGTTGCCCTGCTCGGAGCGGACGCTGGGAGTCTCGGGGCGGTCGGTCTCGCCGATGTTCGCATTCTCGCCGATCACGAGCTCAAGGACCGAAGGTCGATGACCACCGGAGCGAACGAGAACGATGTCCATCTGCGTGGTGTGGATATCGAACGTGACATCGCTGTCACCGAGTGGATGGATCTGCGCACTGTCGCCGACGGTGAGGCATGTCCTGTATGCGGAGGGACCCTTTCTGTGTTCCAGGCAATCGAGGTCGGGCACATCTTCAAGCTTGGAACGTTCTACGCCGAGCCGCTTGGGGTCAAGGTCCTCGACAGGAATGGCAGCACCGCACCGGTGGTGATGGGTTCCTATGGGATCGGCGTCGAGAGGAACATGGCAGCATCCGTCGAGGCGAATCATGACGAGAAGGGCATCGTCTGGCCCATGGAGATCGCTCCATTCCCTGTCATCATCACGGTGATCAGACCCGATGATGAAGCAGCAATGACAGCTTCGCTCGCCCTGTACGAGTCGCTCAGGGAGGCCGGAATCGACGTCCTCCTTGACGACAGGGATGAACGCCCTGGCGTGAAATTCACCGATGCCGAACTGATCGGCATCCCCTTCCGTGTCACCATCGGTCCACGCGGTCTTGCCGCGGGCATCGTCGAAGTGGTCGAGAGGCGGAGTGGGGAATCACGAGAAATTCCCGTCAGCGAGGTTCACGACACGCTCGTCGGTCTCATCAACGCCTGACGCATCAGGGGAGCCCTGATCCCCATTCCGGTGAGCTGGTATACTCCCCTCTGCGAACCGAGATCTCTGCCGGGGTGGGCCGTGGCCCACCTCTTTGTTTGAGCAGAGCTCTCATTTGGCGTGTGAGGAGCATGATGAGCAGTGTCACAGAGCGATTGTGGGATCGAATCGATCCTTTCGTCGCGGCCGAAGGAGTAGAACTCGACGATGTCGAGGTACTCAGCGGTGGGCAGATCGTGCGCGTCATCGTCGACGGGGACGCGACCATCGGGGTCGACACCATCGCTGAGCTTTCCCGTGGCATCTCTCGCCTGATCGACGAGGAGGACCCGTTCCCCGGTTCGTACACCCTTGAAGTGTCGTCCCCTGGTCTCGAGCGCAAGCTCACCAGGCCGCGACACTATGAGAAGGCAATCGGCCGCGAGGTGATCGTGAAGACGCACCAGCCCGTCGATGACTCGAAGAACCACCGTGGTGAACTGGTCTCAGCCGATGAGAACATGTTCACATTGCGGACAGAAGACAACGACCGCGCATTCGCCTATCGGGACGTTGCATCCGCGCGTACCGTATTCGTGTGGGAGAAGGCTCCCCGCCCCGGCAAGGACTCGTAGGAGACAACATGGACTACAACCTGATGGACGCTCTCGAGATGCTCGAGCGCGAAAAGGGTGTGCCGCGCGACATCATCCTCGAAGCCCTTGCCAACGCCCTTGTTTCGGCATACAAGCGAACGCCGGGTGCGGCTGAGGAGGCCCGTGTCACCATCGATGCTGACACCGGTGAGATCAGCGTCTACGGCCAGGAACTCGATGAGGACGGGAATGTCACCGACGAATGGGCGGACACCCCCGAGGACTTCGGCAGAATCGCCGCCCAGACCGCCAAGCAGGTGATCATCCAGCGTCTCCGTGACGCCAAGCGCGAACAGGTGTTCGATCTGTACGACGGTCGGGAGGGTGACCTCATCACCGGCATCATTCAGCAATCGGACCATCGCTACTCGATCGTCGATCTTGGTGACGCAGAGGCGATCCTGCCAGGATCAGAGAAGATCCCCTACGAGCGACTCGAGCGCGGGAACCGCGTGAAGGCGTGGATCCTCGAGGTTCGTGGCGAGGGGAAGGGCCCCCAGATCGTTGTCTCGCGAAGCCATCCCGAGTTCATCAGGGCCCTCTTCGAGCTCGAGGTGCCGGAACTCGTGGACGGCGACATCGAGATCAAGGCCATCGCCAGGGAGGCCGGTCACCGTACGAAGATCGCTGTGACGTCGAATGATCCGAACGTTGATCCCGTTGGGGCCTGTGTCGGTGCTCGCGGTTCGCGAGTTCGCCAGGTCGTCAATGAACTCAAGGGTGAGAAGGTCGATATCGTCGAGTGGGACGACGACCCGAAGCGGTTCATCGCCGAGGCCCTCAGTCCTGCCCGCGTCCAGGACGTCCAGATCGACGAGGACGAGAACACCGCTGTCGTGATCGTCCCGGACCACCAGCTCTCCCTTGCCATCGGCAAGGAGGGCCAGAACGCGAGACTCGCCGCCAGGTTGTCTGGCTATCGGATCGACATCAGGTCGGAATCCCAGGCCCTCGGTCTCGACGTTGACGAGGACGAGGACGGCGAGTACGAGACCATCGCAGAGGGTGACGGTGCATCGGCAGTCGCCGCTGACGTCGCCGAAGAAGCGGCAGACGAGGCTGCGGAGGCCGTCGAAGAGGCGGTCCTCGAAGCGGTCGTTGCCGAGGAGGTCATCGAGGAAGCGATCGATGAGGAGATCATCGAGGAAGCCTTGGACGCGGTGACCGAACAAACAGCTGATGAAGATGTGAAGGCCGAGGAGGTCGACGGTGATGAACCGTCCGAGTCCTCTGAGGCGACCGAAGAGGATGCCGCCGATCACACCGAGTGATCACGGTGACGTGAAGGTGCGGAGGTAAGCGTGGCGAAAGTGCGCATATACGAATTGGCGAGAGATCTCGGCCTCGAATCGAAGGATGTACTCGACCGCGCCAAGGACCTCGGCCTCGATGTCAAGACAGCGTCGTCGGGACTCGATGAGGCGGGTGTCGCAGCCGTGACAGCCGCCCTGTCAGGCGCGTCGACAGCGGCGCCGGAAGCGGAAACATCGGACGCAACGGAAGCGGTCCCTGCCACGGTCGCGGATGAGGATGTGCAGATCGTCGTTGACGAGGACCTCGACGAAGAGGTCGACAGCGAGGAGGAGGTCGCCGATGATGCCGCGGTGGTCCCGACGGGGCCCGCTGGCGACGACGACGAGGAACGCGTGTTGCTCGTCGAGCCTGGCATCACCGTCCACGAGCTCGCAAGGTTGATCAAGATTCGCACGGCGGAGATCGTCAAGACGCTGATGTTCATGGGGGAGATGGTCCCCGGTGGCGGGGAGATCCCTCTTGCGGCGATTGAGCCGCTCGGCCGCGAACTCGGCTGGGAGATCCTCGTCGCCGAATCGGACGAGGAGGAAGAGGAGGAGGTCAGGCAGCGGCACCTGATCGAGTACGAGGACGATCCTTCGAGCCTCGTCCCGCGTCCGCCGGTTGTCACGGTCATGGGCCACGTTGATCACGGGAAGACACAGCTGCTGGACACGATCCGCCACGCAAACGTCATCGCGGACGAGGCAGGGAGGATCACCCAACACATCGGCGCCTATCAGGTCGAGCAAGCAGGGCGGAAGATCACCTTCATTGATACGCCGGGTCACGAGGCCTTCACTGCATTGCGAGCGAGGGGTGCAGAGGTCACGGACATCGCCATCATCGTCGTGGCAGCCGATGACTCGGTCATGCCCCAGACGGCCGAAGCCATCAATCATGCAAAGGCCGCGGACGTTCCGATCATCATCGCAATCAACAAGATGGATCTCGATTCTGCGGATCCCAACACCGTGCGGGCAGCATTGACACAGCACGAAATCGTGGTCGAGGCCCTCGGTGGTGATGTGCCAGCGATCGAGATATCCGCCCTCAAGGGAACCAATATCGAGGAACTCCTCGAGATGATCTCGCTGGTGGCCGAGGTCGAGGAACTGACGGCCAATCCGAAGGCGCCCGCCATCGGGACCGTCATCGAAGCCCAGCTCGAGGTTGGTCGTGGACCCGTTGCGTCGGTCATCGTCCAACGCGGGACCCTGAAGAAGGGTGATGCCCTGGTCGCAGGTGCGGTCGCCGGGCGGGCACGGGCGATCTTCGATGATGCTGGCACTGAGATCCGTGAAGCAGGCCCCTCCATGCCGGTCGTGGTCATGGGCTGGGACGATGTCCCAACCGCCGGCGACATGTTCGAAGTCGTGAAGAACGAGCGAACTGCCCGCAAGATGGCGCAGGCGAAGATCGACGAGATCCGCGCACATGACCTGACCGTGCCGACCGGTACCGATCGGCTCGGAATGCTCATCGAGCATCTCAGGACCCAGGACCACTCGGAACTCCGGATCATTGTCAAGACCGACACCCACGGCTCGCTCGAAGCCATCAAGGAATCGGTGCGCAAGATCAGTCGCGACGACGGGTACGTCACCATCGTCCACGATGGCGTCGGTGGGATCACATCGAACGATGTCACGCTCGCCGAGGCGTCGGGCGCTGTGATCTACGGTTTCAACGCTCGCCCTGACGCATCAGCGCGGGCAACCGCACGGGAAGCGGCCATCGACATTCGAACGTTCTCCATCATCTACGAGCTACTCGATGATGTGGAGTCGTTGCTCGTTGGTGAGCTCTCGCCTGAGGAGGTCGAGAACTTCCTCGGCGTCGCCGAGGTTCGACAGGTGTTCCGGGCACCTCGATTGGGAACGGTTGCCGGCTCATATGTCACCGAGGGTGCGATCAACAGGAACGCGAGGGCGCGCCTCGTCCGCGATGGCGTGGTGATCTACGACGGGACGATTGTGTCCCTCCGGCGGTTCAAGGATGATGTCCAGACCGTTGCCACCGGCTACGAGTGCGGCATCGGTCTCGCCAATTTCCGCGACATCAAGGAAGGCGACACGATCGAGTCCTATGTGGTTCGAGAGGTCGCACGCGTCTGATCCACACGGATCGGTCATGAAGGATCGGAGGCGACATGGCACGCCAGCCCAGTCCGCGTATGCGAAAGGTGAACGAGCTCATTCGTGAGGTCGTCGCCGACGCCGTACACGACCTGAAGGACCCGCGGATCGGCTTCCTGACGATCACTGGTGCAGTCACCAGTCCCGATCTTCGTCATGCGGTTGTCTATTACTCCGTCCTCGGCACGGACGAAGAGAAGGAATCGACGGCCATTGGCCTCCGAAAGGCGTCCCCGCGCATCCAGTCGGCCGTCGGGGCACAGACCAGGCTCCGATACACACCGAAGATCGAGTTCAAGGTGGATCCATCCATCGACCAGGGCCTCAGGATCTCCGAGATCCTGAAGGACCTCGATGACGGGAACCCGCCGGAGAGCGATGACGCCGATGAATAGCAGGGAATCGGCGATGGGTCCTGGCGTGGCCCTGCTCGAGGCTGCGTCGACCATTGGTGTTGTCGGTCATGTCGGTCCCGATGGGGACGCCCTCGGCTCCATGATTGGGCTCGCACTCGCAGCGAGGGAAGGAGGGAAGACGGCCGTTGCTTCCTTCGACGAACCATTTGTCGTTCCGGAGGAGTTGGGCTTCCTCGACACCTCGGTATTGGTCGCGCCGAGTGCTTTCCCGCGTGATCTTGACGTGGCAGTTGCCGTCGACACATCGGTGAGGCACAGGGTGGGGTCCCTTGCAGAAGCGATGGAGGATGCTCGGTCGCTCCTCGTCCTCGACCACCACCTGTCCGAAGGGACCTGGGGCGACATCGTCGTCGTGGATCCAACGGCGTCGGCCACCACCGAGATCGTGTACGACGCGATCGTCGAGCTCGGTTGGCCGATCACACCAGCCGTCGCGACCGCGCTCTACGTCGGCATCGTGACCGACACGGGTCGCTTCCAATACTCCTCGACGACGCCGACGACCCACCGGATCACCGCCGAGCTGCTCGAATATGGCGTTGACCAGGCCGCGATCGGACAACGGCTGTTCGAGGAAGCACCATTCGGCTACTACGAACTCGCTTCTCGCGTCCTCGGAAGGGCAATCCTCGACGTTGATCGTTCCTTCGTCTGGTCACACATGACGATGGACGATCTCGCCGCCTCTGGCCTGGACTACCACGAGAGCGATGCACTGATCGACCTCGTCAGATTGGCTCGCGACGCACACGTCGCATGTCTTCTGAAGGTCAAGGGTCCGGGGGTGGTGAAGGGATCGTTGCGCTCGCGGGGCGCTGTCGACGTCGCAGCCATCGCACGGAGTTTCGGCGGTGGGGGACACCACAATGCTTCTGGTTTCACGTCCGATGACACGATTGAGGCCATCGTCGAGCAGGTCGTTGCGCAACTGCCGTGAGTGAAGCGTCGACCTTCGGCTTCCTACTCGTCGACAAGGATCAGGGCTGGACCTCGCACGATGTCGTTGCGAAGGTTCGCGCAAGCGTCGGTGGCAAGGTCGGGCACGCAGGGACGCTGGACCCGATGGCGACAGGTCTCCTCGTGCTCGCCCTCGGAAAGGCAACGAAGTTGCTTCGCTTCGTGCAGGGTGAGGAGAAGGAATACCTCGCCACCGCGCTGTTCGGCGTTGCGACTGACTCACTTGATGCAGACGGTGCCGTGTTGTCGAGGGAACCGCTTCCTGTCGGCCCCGACGAGATCGATGCCGCGATGGATCGATTCCGAGGTGAGATCCTCCAGGTCCCGCCGATGGTCTCGGCAAGGAAGATCGAGGGCAAGCGCCTGTATGAGCTGGCCAGGGAGGGAAAGGTCGTCGAACGGGAAGCACGGCCGGTCACGATCAAGCGCCTGGAGATCGTCGACGTCGCTCCGAGTGACTATCCCGAGGTGACGTTTCGCACCGTGTGTTCGACGGGAACCTATGTCCGCACCCTTGCGGATGACATCGCCAGAGCTCTCGGAGGGAGGGCCCACCTCACCGCTCTCCGGCGAGTCCGGAACGGGAACCTCCATGTCAACGACGCATCGACGGTAGCCGAGGTCGTCACTGCGGCGAAAGAGGGATCACTGGACGACCTGGTGATGCGACCGTCCGAGGCGCTTTCGCTGATGGCGGAACTGAGGGTCGATGACGCGGGCGAGTTTCGGGTCAGGAATGGTTCACGACTCGTCGGTCAATCCCTGGATGTGGACGGCGACCTCATACGCGTCGTGAACCGTCGGGGCGACCTACTCGCGGTGTACCGTTCCGATGGCAACGAGCTGGTTCCAGAGGTGGTGCTCCCATGAAGGTTCTCGCTGGGGACCCTTCGCTGTGGTCCGAACCAGGCCAGGCGAGTGCCGTCGCGATCGGTGTCTTCGACGGGGTCCACCGCGGACACCAGGCGGTCTTCAAGGCCCTTGCCGAGGCATCCGAGGGAATCCCCCTCGTGGCCATGACCTTCTCGACCCATCCCGATGCCGTCGTCCTCGGCACCGAGCCACCCCCGGCGCTCACCACGCTCGAGCGCCGGCTCGAGCTCTTCGACGAAATCGGAATCTCCGCAACGGCGATCATCGATTTCGACGAGGACATCATGAGACTCCCGCCGGAAGCCTTCGTAGACCGCTACATCGTCGGCGGACTTGCCGCAAGGACGGTCGCCGTTGGGCAGGGATTCCGCTTCGGACATGGTGCGGTTGGGACTGTCGACCTGCTCAGGTTGCTTGGCCAGCGCCGCGGGTTCTCGATCGTTGCGACACCGATCGTCACGATCCACGGAACAGAGGTTCGGTCGTCCACCATCCGGTCCGCCGTTGCATCCGGTGGTGTCGAGCTTGCGGCACGAATGCTGGGTCGACCCTTCGAGATCGAGGGTGAAGTGGTTCCCGGCGACGCCAGAGGACGGACCATCGGTTTCCCGACAGCGAACGTTTCGATGCCAGCGGGATTCGTTCGCCCGGCAGGGGGCGTCTATGCGGTGCGCGGTACCGTTGACGGCCTCGCCTTCGACGGTGTCAGCAACGTCGGTACCCGACCCACGTTCGGGGGTGGCCCCGAGGTGATCGAGGTGCATCTGCTCGATGTGGACATCGATCTCTACGGGAAGATCGTGAGGGTGTCATTCGTGGATCGGATCCGGAGCGAGCAGCGGTTCGCCACGATCGATGCCCTCGTGGAGCAAATCGGCAACGACGTCGACCGCGCTCGACTCGTCCTGGCCAGCTGACGTCGAACCCCTTGCGTTCATGGGTCGACCTTGAGACAGTGAAATCGTCTTGCACTCCCCGGATTGGGGATCTGCGTGTTCACGACCCTTGTTGTCATCGCGATGGCCCTCGCTCCGCATCTCCCGATAGCCGACGGGATTTCCCCAGCGGACGGACTTGGGCTCGAACCGACGACGGTCACGCCATCGCCCGTCCTTCTGCCAGCGGGCGGGGTTCCAGCCACGGCGCCGTCCGATGGTCCCTCACCCGGCAGACCACCCTTCCGCGCTCCCGTCATTCCCTCGGGTGCGGCGCTCGGTGGAGCCGCCCTCGCACTCAGTGCGGTGGCGCGACATCGACGACGTGACGACGAGCCGCTCTACGTGGTCGTTCATGGACACGGAGGATCCGCGGGAGATTTCGATCGACTGCTGTCTTCGATGGGGGTTCCTGCGGGTCGCGTACGAGCATTCGATTACCGAACCGTTGCCAGGGCGGACTCGTCGGCAGGCGCATCCCGGCGCGTGTCGACCGCTGGAGCTGCGGCGTCCCTTGACGCCCTGATCAGGGCCCTCTCCGTTCGCCACGACAACATCTACACGATTCACCACTCCCGTGGAGGTGCGGTCGGTGTGGAGATGATCGCTGCACTCGATGCAGGCGAACGCCCGGCGATACCCGCGTATCGGGGCGCTGCGCTGCTCGACCCCGCAATCGCCACCGGTGCCATGGGATGGCTCCAGCGGTTGGGAGGTCCCGTCGCAGCGATTCCGGACAACGGCGGATTCGATCCTTTGCGGTGCTCGGTCGACGGTTGCTACGACGTCCGCAGTCGCCTTGGCGAGGAGTCGGGCGTCAAGGTCGTCGCCATACGAAACCCGGACGCCGTTGTCACGAACTTCACCGATCGTCCGTCCCGTCTGAGGACTCTCGACCTCGTCGACGACGGCGAGCCGACGGCGCTCGCGTCGTGGTGGAGCCTTCCGGCCTTTGTCGCCAGGGTGTTCGAGGCCCATGGCAGCGTGCTACACCACACCGCCGTCAGCGATTGCGTCCTCGCCGAGTCGACGAGCGCGGGACCGTGCGCATGGAAGGGGCATCGACGCCTCCCGAAGGTCTGGTGGGGGAGGGGGAGGACGGCGAACCTGGTCAGGTGAAATCCTGATCAGAGGGATCCACGGGGCTAGCGTCTGCTCGATGCAACGACTCCATCATCACGGAATATCACCGTACGAGGACACGTACGGATTCTCGCGAGCGGTCAGGGTTGGCGATGTCATCCACGTCGCGGGAACAGCTCCCGTGCCGGAAACAGGGACCGATCTCGCCCACGACGCCCACGGACAGATGATCCGGTGTGGGGCGATCGTGTCTGAGGCGATCGAAGCCCTCGGGGGACGGATGGATGACGTCGTGCGAACCCGCATGTTCATCGTTGATCCAGCTGACGCCGATGACGTGGGTCGTGCCCATCGCACGATCTTCGGATCCGCTGCTCCTGCCTCGACCATGGTGGTGGTCGCCGGACTTCTCGACCCCGCATGGCGGGTTGAAATCGAGGTCCAAGCAGTCGTCGGCTCCGGCAACAGAGTCGGGGCATGACAACTTCTGTGGGGTGTGCGGACTAAGCGCGTACCCTGCTATCCTGCCCCACGGGCGTTCGCCCGATCACTTACTCGCGTAGGAAAGTACCTCGTGAACGACACTCAGACAGTGGTAGACGAATACGGCACGCACGCAACGGACACGGGTTCTCCCGAGGTCCAGGTTGCGTTGCTCACCGAGCGGATCAACCACCTCACCGAACACCTGAAGATCCACAAGAAGGATCATCACAGCCGGCGGGGACTGCTCATGATGGTCGGCAAGCGTCGGCGACTGCTCCGGTATCTCCAGGAACAAGACGTGGAGCGCTACCGGTCCCTCATCGCAAAGCTGGGATTGCGTCGATAGCACCAGGACCTGAAGGCGGCGTTTGCCGCCTTCAGCCGTATCTGGCCAGCAGCGTGTGGGAAACACACACAAGAGGACGGCACCCAGTTGTCAGTGGCCACCCTTCGAACCCTCCGTTCGAGTGCTGACCACTGCCAATTGGGTCTCCTCCCCAAACGAAGGAGATACGAGTGGCAGAGACCACCGTTCGCGGGCGTGTAGGCGAGGTTGAAATCTCGCTGAGCACAGGAAAGCTCGCACAACTGTCCGACGGAGCCGTAACGGTTGTCGTCGGTAACACCGAGGTCCTCGTGACCGCAACCGCAAGTCGAAGCCTCAGAGAAGGCGTCGACTTCTTCCCCCTGACCGTCGACGTCGAGGAGCGCACGTACGCTGTCGGCAGGATCCCAGGATCATTCTTCAGGCGCGAAGGCAGGGCAACCGAAAAGGCGACGCTCACGGCTCGCCTCATCGACCGGCCGCTGCGTCCCAACTTCGCTGACGGCTATCGCCACGACACGCATGTCGTTGCGACGATTCTCGCCGCCGATCTCGAGAACCCGCACGACATCATGGCGCTCAACGGTGCATCGGCGGCGCTCACGATGAGCCCGATCCCGTTCGAAGGTCCCATCGGATCCGTGCGACTCGCCCTGATCGACGGCAACTGGGTTGCATTCCCCACGTATGAGCAAGGCGAGGAAGCCGTGTTCGAGATCGTCGTTGCTGGCAAGCGCAACGCCGAAGGTGGCATCGACATCGCCATGGTCGAAGCCGGTGCATCCGAGGATGGATACCGCTTGGTCCGGGATGGCGCGCAGGCATCAGATGAGGCAACAGTCGCATCCGGCCTCGAACTGTCGAAGGAGTACATCGCAACGCTGATCGACCTCCAGCTCGAACTGCTGGAGCAGCACGGTGCGCCGGAGCCGGTCGAGTGGATCGTGCTCAAGGACTACTCGGATGAGATGTACGCCCGTGTCGAGGAGATCGCAAAGCCGAAGCTCGAAGCCCTCGGAACGATCACCTTGAAGCACGAGCGCCAGGATGCCGAGAAGGCCGTCAAGGAAGAGACCATGGCGGCGCTCAACCTCGACGAGGGAGACGCCGACAGCGCCAAGCAGGCGAAGGCAGCTTTCTCGAAGGTCCAGAAGAACGTCATGCGCAGCAGGGTGGTCAACGACGGCGTGCGCATCGATGGCCGCGGTCTCACCGACATCCGTCAGTTGACGGCCGAGGTCGGGCTCGTTCCCGGCGCCCACGGATCGGGTCTGTTCCAGCGTGGCGAGACCCAGGTGCTCAATGTCACCACCCTCGGCATGCTCAAGATGGAGCAGATGCTCGACACCATCTCGCCTGAGGACTCCAAGCGGTACATGCATCACTACAACATGCCTCCCTACGCCACGGGCGAAGCAGGGTTCATGCGTGGTCCGAAGCGCCGCGAGATCGGTCACGGAGCCCTCGCCGAGAAGGCATTGCTCCCTGTGATCCCTCCGGCCGAGGACTTCCCGTACGCATACCGCCTGGTTTCAGAGGTGCTGATGTCGAACGGATCGTCATCGATGGCGTCGGTCTGCGGATCATCGCTCTCACTGATGGACGCGGGTGTACCGATCCACGCACCGGTGGCCGGCATTGCCATGGGTCTCATCCACCACGACGGCAAGTTCGTCACGCTGACGGACATCCTCGGGGTCGAGGACCATCTCGGTGACATGGACTTCAAGGTCGCAGGCACCAAGGACATGATCACGGCGCTCCAGTTGGACACCAAGATCGAAGGCCTTCCTGCCGACGTCCTGATCTCTGCGATGAACCAGGCGAGGGATGCACGGCTGTTCATCCTCGACACGATGGCCGCCACACTTGCAGGTCCTCGTGAAGAGCTCGCCCCGTCGGCTCCGAAGATCGAAGCGGTCATGGTCCCGAAGGACAAGATCGGTGAGGTCATCGGCCCGAAGGGCAAGACCATCAGGGAGCTCGAGGAAGAGACAGGCGCAACCATCGAGATCGATGACGATGGCACAGTCCGCGTTGGAGCTCCCGATACGACGTCCCTCAATCTTGCGAAAGAGCGGATCCTCGCAATCGGATTCCCTCCGGAGGCGAAGATCGGCCAGACGTACGACGGTGAGGTCGTGAACATCACCAAGTTCGGTGCGTTCGTCAACATCCTCCCAGGCAGGGATGGCCTGCTCCATATCTCGAAGATTGGTGGTGGCAAGCGCATCGACAGGGTCGAGGACGTTCTGTCCCTCGGCGACAAAGTCGAGGTCGTCGTTCGCGAGATCGACGATCGTGGCAAGGTCAGCCTTGACATGGCAAATGCGCCGGAGTCCGGTGGTGGCAATGACGAGGACGCACCGCGTTCAGAGTCACGCTCCGATTCATCGGACCGTTCGGACAACGGCGGACGCCGCAATGACGGCGGCGGAGACCGCAACCGTGATCGCGGTCGGGACCGGAACCGTGATCGCGGATGCGATCGCAACCGGGACCAGGCGCCTGCGGACAAGCCTGGCCGCAAGGTCGTGTCCTTCGAGGACGAGTTCGACTCCGGCATCTAGGCCATCAGGATCGAAAACGAGAAGGGGACCAGCGAAAGCGGGTCCCCTTCTCGTTGTTGGCACTCCTGGTCACGGTGGGCCCGCAGCTACCCCTCGGTGTGGCGCGCCGTGATCCAGTACGAGTCCATGCGGCTCACGAAGGCGTTGGTCGGTTCCGTGTAGATCGATCGTCCCAGGGTGAATGCACGCTCCTGGAGGGGCACCCGAAGGTGGTCGATGAGCGCGCTCACGACGATTGCCGCCTCGGGAAAGGTCGAAGCCCGCTCGACGAGAGTGGACCGAAGGACCGCGAGATCATGTTCCTCTCCGAGGACTTCACCGAGGTCATCGAGTCGGTGCGCATACGCCCCAATCAGCTCTGGCCATAGAGATGTCAGGCTTTCGGTCTGGTAGCGCAGGTACTTCACGCGCTTCCGCCACTCGTGGAGCGACGCCGTATCCCGGTACTCGTCGGCACGCCTCATGGCTCGGCGCCCGCGTCGATGAACGCGAGCGAGTCCCCCGGCGATCGATGCGAACTCGTCGCGGACGGCAGCACCTTGATCCGGGTGCGACGGTGTGCCGTGTCCGACAAACCGCGAACGGGACGACTTCAGGCTGACGACGAGATCAGCCATGCATTGCTGATCGTCGACAACAGATGCTCGCAATCGCCGATGGTTGAGACGGAGGAACGCGTTGATATCGGCAGAGGCGGCGGGGGAGAGGGCCGAACCGAACCTTTCGTTGATGTCACCGAACGTGTGCACGAGAACATTGCTGTCTCGCACGGGTGCGAGGATGCGCCCGATGTCGCGAAGAACGACATTCTCGTTGCGGTATACCTCGTAGCCGATCTCATCGCGGACCAGCCGAAGCAGCCCGCGTATCCGTTTCAGTGCTTTGCGAGCCTCATGGACGCCGAGGTCGATGTCGTCGGCATGGGTCACACCATTGATGGCGACGTCGAATTCTGACAACATGATCCGTCGCATGGCGTGATCGAGGGGTTCATCGACGCCGATGTGGATACCGATGTGGGCCGTCGCCGGTGATTCAGCTAGCGCCGATTCGATGGTGACCGGCACGAGATGCGGTTGGTTCTTGGTTGTCATGGTGCCCAGTGACCCCCGGGGTTGCCGAAGGACGAAGGCTGGGGTTACTCGAGGACGAACGTGAGCTTCATGTCCACGCGAAAGTGCTTGATCGTCCCATCTTCGGCGAGCTCCACCTTGTGCTCGGAAATCCACGCCCCACGGATCCCGTCGATGGACATCTGCGCTTTGGCGATGCCCTTGCGGATCGCATCCTCGAAGGACCCTGGGGAAGTAGATGTGATCTCGATCACCTTCGCTACTGACACGTTCGACACTCCTTTTCCTTCGCGACGTCTCACTCGCGAGACTACCGCCCTGTCCGGGGCTGCGCCGCCGCTGTCTGGCAGCACAGCCATCGGTAGGGTTGCCGCCATGGATGTCCTGCGCACACCGGACAGCGCGTTCGAAGATCTGGAGGGATACCCGTTCGCCCCACGGTACGTCGAGGTCGACGATGGGGATGGCGGCAGGCTGCGCATCCATCACGTCGATGAGGGCTCAGGTCCTACGGTGCTCCTGATGCACGGCGAACCGTCGTGGTCCTACCTGTATCGCAGGGTGATCCCGATCCTCGTGGATACCGGGTTCCGGGTCCTTGCCCCGGATCTCGTCGGTTTCGGCCGGTCAGACAAACCGCTGGCCCAGACGGACTACACCTACGCTCGTCACGTCGGGTGGATGCAGCGTTGGTTGGAGGCGGTTGATGCGGACCGGTTGACGTTGTTCGCCCAGGATTGGGGAGGTCTCATCGGGCTGCGCTTGATTGCGGCTGATCCTGACCGATTCGCTGCGGTGGTGGTGTCCAACACCGGGTTGCCGACGGGCGACCAACAGATGCCTGATGCGTTCCTGCGGTGGCGGGAGTTCTCGCGAACCTCGGAGGCATTTGATGTCGGCAGGATCGTGGACGGTGGCACGGTCACCGGGCTCGGTGATCGAACACTGGATGCGTATCGGGCCCCGTTCCCCGATGCCCGGTTCCTTGCCGGGGCGCGCATGTTCCCGAGTCTCGTTCCGATCACCCCTGACGATCCCGAGGCCTCGGCCCAGCGCGGGGCCTGGGAGGTCCTCCGGACATGGTCAAAGCCGTTCCTCACCGCGTTCAGTGACTCCGATCCGATCACGGCGGGTACGGACAGGGTATTTCAGAGCGTCATTCCCGGCGCGGTCGGTGTTCCACATCGTACGATCGAAGGCGCAGGGCACTTCCTCCAGGAGGACAATCCACACGCCGTTGCAGCGGCTGTGAGCGACGCCGTGGCTCTCATCGACTGATCGGTTCGCTCCTTTCCCCCTTTCTTGCAATCGAACATATGTTCGATTACGATGATCTCCCGGCAGAGGACCCTCGCTGGTGAGGACGAAGGGATCGACGGTGGTCGTGAACCTACAGCGAGAGGACGAGGTCACCGTTGGCCTTCCGCCCCGCTTCCTCGTGGAGCCAGAGGCCCTGAGCCTCGGGCCGGGTCAGGTCGCAGGACTGTCTGGTCTTCCCGGCACCGGCCTCACAAGGGTCGGTCTGTCCCTCATCGTTCCCTATGCCGTGTCGGGTCCCATTGCCTATCTGGATGTACGCGGATGGATGAACCCGACGGCAGCGTGGGAGCTGGGTGTCGAGGCCGATCGTCTCGTGGTGGTGAGGAGCGGTGATGTGGTCACCTGGGGAAGGGTGGTCGCCACCCTGTTGTCGGGCGTCAGGGGGGTCTATGCCGAGATCCCGAATGGCGTCCGTGAGGCGATGCTGCGAACCCTGGTGGCGAAGGCAAGGTCCCACCGAACACCTCTCGTGTTGCGACCGGTGACCGGTGCCCTGCCTGCTGGCATCGCCCATCTCCGCTTGGAGGCAAAGGAGGTGTCATGGGAAGGCACGGATGCCGGACATGGCCAGTTGTTGAGGAGACGCACGGTCCTCGAAGCATCGGGGAAGTGGGCAAAAGGCATACATCGAACGATCGAGGTCGAGGACGATGGAACGAACGATTTGCGTGTGGTACCCCACCTGGGCATTGCGGCGACCCGACGTCTCGCCTGATGAGCCTGCCCAGGCCATCGCGGCAGACGGGCGTGTCGTTGCGGTGAATGGGCTGGCCGCGGAGGCTGGCATCGAGGTTGGGATGCGGAGGCGATCCGCCGAGGGTGTGTGTCCCTCGGTGCGAACCATCACCCAGGACCTTCCGGTCGAGATGACGCGGTTCGACCCCTTGGTCGAGCGGATCGAGGAGATCGTTCCCAGGGTGGAGATTCTTCATCCGGGAACCATGCTTGTTCCCATGTCGGGTGCTGTGAAGTACTACGGCGGTGAACGTCCTCTGATCGAAAGGGTCGACAAGGAGTTGGAGGCATTCGGAACCGATCATCGGATCGGTGTGGGCCTTGGCCCTTTTGCTTCCCAGCAGGCAGCGCGGATGACGTCAGACCTTCATCGGATCCACATTGTTGAGGACGATGACCGCTTCCTCGGTGCCCTCGATATTGCAGCCATCGGACGGGAGGACCTGGCAGCGACATTCCGGTGGCTCGGTATCACCACGCTGGGCGCGCTTGCCGAATTGCCCCGTGATGCCCTGGTGTCGCGATTCGGCCGCGCAGGTCTCGACGCCCACAGGGTGGCTCTCGGTGTCGATCGGGAGGTCGACACACGTGATATTCCCGAGGACCCGAGGGTGCATTCCGACTTCGATCCCCCCATCGACGACATGGAGCAGGCGGCGTTCATCGCAAGGAACCTCGCCCAGCGCCTGATTGGGGGTCTGGCACGGCACGGGGTTGCCCCGCATCGGGTGATCGTGACCGCGGAAGCGGCGGACGGAACCGTGCGAACCCGAGCATGGAGGAGTGCGGATCCGTTTGATGATCGATCGTTGGCGGAGCGTGTTCGGTGGCAGCTCAGAACGTGGATCGATGGTGTGTCTGCTGGCATCCGCGGCGGTCTGGTGTCGCTGTCGCTCGAACCGGCAGATCTCTCGGGATCGGGACGCCAGATGGCCCTCGAGGAGGATGCCAAGACCTTCGAGGAGACACAGCGTGCCCTCATGGAGGTCCAAGCCATCGCTGGGCCCGAGAGTCTCCTGATGTCGACGGGCCAGGGAGGACGGGATCCGGCGCACCAGGTGCTGTGGAGCCGATGGGGGGAGGATCAGCGCGCCCCCGAGCGTGACGCTTCCGCTCCGTGGCCCGGAAGGATCCCTGGACCTGCGCCGGCGCTCGTCCCACCGGTGAGGGTCCCGTTCGAGGTCACCTTCGTCGAGGGAGTCCCTGACCAGGTGCGGCTCCGATCCCGCTGGGTACCCGTTCTGTCATGGGCGGGTCCCTGGCGACATGTCGGCCGATGGTGGGATGGAGAGGGAACGGCCGATCGCTACCAGGTCGTCACATCGACAGGCGCCTACCTGTGCGAGGTGAAGGACGGATCGACCTATCTCCTCGGGGTATACGACTGATGGCCAGCTGTCGTTCAGCCGACTGCGGCCGCTCGCATGGAGGCGTAGGTGTCGTTGATCGACATTTCGACCTCGCTCGCGAGACGGCTCAGGTCGTCCCGGTTGGTCATGTCGCTCGTGGCGATGGGGGGCAGCACGCGAACCGAGATCGAGCCGGGGCGATAGATCTTCGAATGCGGTCGAGAGATGCGGTTCGTTCCCTCGATGACTACCGGCAACAGGGGAAGTCCAGTGTCGATGGCGATGCGAAAGGCGCCCTTCTTGAAAGGGAGCAGTGTTGCATCCTTGCTGCGGGTTCCCTCAGGGAAGACCAACAGGGAATAGCCGCGTTCGGCTGCGATCGTGACACCGCGGTTGATGGCCTGGCGGGAAGAGCCACCTCCTGCGTCTCGATCGATCTCGATGATGCCGACCATGGTCATCGCTCTCCCGATCAGCGGAAGCCTGAAGAGCTCCTTCTTTGCGAGGAAGCGCCCAGGGAAAGGCAAAACCCTGAACAGCAGGGGGACGTCGAACATCGAGAGATGGTTCGACGCCACGACATATCGCTCCGCCGGATCGATGTGTTCGAGACCTTCGACCGTCCAGCGCGCCGGAGGTATCCGGAGGAAAATGGAGGCCCAGTGGTCGAGGATGGAATTGAACAACCCAGACCCTGGACGAACCGCCCCGACCACCATCACGACGATGGCAAGCACCATCGTGTACACGAAGAAGAGGGGCACCAGCACGAACGTGCGAGCACCGGCGACCACGCTACCGCCATCGAATCGAGCCATGGCGGTAGCGTAGACGACAACCCCGCGATCGATCAGCGGGGCTTCAGCCAATCGGCGACAATGGGTGGAACATGAGGACTGTGACGATCGACATCGCGCGCAGTATGGCCCTTGGGGCGCAAGGATTCAATACGCCACGCCCTGAGGGGCGGGTCGACGTCAGGCACTTTCGAAGGGTCATGGGCCAGATCGGTCTCGTTCAGCTCGACTCGGTGAACGTCTGTGTGCGGACGCACTACATGCCGTTCTATTCACGCCTCGGCCCGTACGACGCAGGAAAGCTCGATCGGTTCCTCAACGACCCCGGTGAACACTTCGAGTATTGGGCCCATGAGGCGGCAGTCCTGCCGGCGGATCGATATCGCCTGTGGCGATGGAAGATGGATGAGATGCGACCCTGGCGGCGGGCGCAGGCACTGATCGATGCGCATCCGGGACTGCTCGAGGGAGTCCTCGAGCAGGTGGCGGTGAGTGGACCATTGACCGTGAGCGACCTGGATGCTCCGAGTCATCGCAATGAGGCGTGGTGGGGCTATGGCCCTGGGAAGGTCGCTTTGGAGGTGCTCTTCGCCGAAGGCAAGGTTGCAGCGCTGCGGACGGGGAATTTCATGCGTCTGTACGACCTCCCTGCGCGCATGATCCCGGAGGTTCACCTCGATGCGGATCCTCTACCGAAGGAGGCTGCGTATCGCGCCCTTCTCGCCGAGGCGACCCGGCACTTCGGAATCGGCACGACCCACGACATCGCTGACTACTTCAGGCTGCACCTCCCCACAGCACGACCCGTGCTCGAGCAGATGGCAGACGACGGCGACATCGAGCGCGTATCGGTTCCTGGCTGGAGGGGGCCGGTCTACGCGGACCCTGACGCCACTCGACCCCGCGCCATCAGTGGAGCGACGCTTCTGAGTCCGTTCGACCCGATGCTCTGGTATCGGGAACGAACCGAGCGGCTCTTCGACTTTCGGTATCGGATCGAGATAT
>JAQAZV010000062.1:0-4726 GCA_032127155.1 Acidimicrobiia bacterium | reverse complement strand
TGGCGATGCACGGGTGGACGCTGGGTGAGGTCTGGGTAGGGTCGATTCACCATGAAGGCCCGAAGGTCCGGAAGAGCGTCGATCCTCGTCACTGTGATTCTGCTTGGCACCTCCTGCTCGACACCGTCATCGTCGGACCGGCCTCCCGGAAGCTCGACCACCGTCGGTAGAGAAGCCGCCACGACGTCGACACTTGCGACAACGACCATGCAATCAACCACGACAGAGTCCTCGACCACGTCCATCCGGGTTCTGGAGGCGGAGTCCATCTTTGACGGGGAGGGCTGCGTCTATGACGGTCCCCCAGGTTTCGCCTTGGGTACGGTTGTGGCGTTCACCTTTGCCAACGCGTCCGCCGACGTATCCGTCGGGTACAGCATCTGGAAGATTCCGGATGGTCGGACCACCGACGACATCGTCGAATACGGGATTTTGGGGATCGGGACACACCTGGTGACGGACATGCGAGCCTCCTCCCAACCATCGGGGCCAGGCGTCGACCAGGTACTCGAAGTCAGGCTCGACACACCTGGGTCGTGGGCTGTCAACTGCTATGTCCCCGACGGTGGCACCGGGATCGATCTCCCAGCCGCCGTGGTCGAGGTGTCATCGGGATGATCCTCGCTACCGCCGCGCAGATCTGTGGACTCAGGGGAAGGAACAACGAAGCGCACCCACTGACCCGTCGTTTTGTGCACGTGGGGCCTGTGGGTGCGCTTCGTTGCGTCTCGACTAGTAGGTCCTGCTGGTCACGCCACCGAGAAGGACTGAGGCGAGTATGCCGAGGGGCAAAGTCGCCATGTAGGACAGTTCCATGCCGATGTTTCCGAAGAACAGCATCAGGAGCCATGTGGCGGGAAGCGTGAACAATGCAAACGCCACAGCGAATACAACGAGGGCCTTCAAGAAATCAGCCATTGGTGCTTTCTCCCTTTCTGATAGATCCCGTGACCCTACCCATGATGTGTCAATCCACGGCGCATATCGACGTTCAGCCATCACCACGACAACAATGCCCGCACATGGACGAGCGTCGAAGGTGCACCGATGTTGCTCGATATGCGCGGGTCGAAAGATCAGACGTTTGCAGCCGCATGGGGTGCCAAACAAGCAGAGGACTCTCCGGAAGCATCCGGAGAGTCCTCTGCTTGTGTTATCGCAACTAGCTGCGTGGCTTGGCTTCGTTGACGTTGATGTTGCGGCCCTGCAGATCGGTGCCGTCGATATCGCGGATTGCGTCCGCTGCGCGAGCGTCCGCGGCAAGTTCAACGAATCCGAACCCGCGTGACCGTCCGGTCTCACGGTCAGTGATGATGGCGGCCGAATCGACGGTGCCGTAGTCGGAGAAGAGACCTCTGAGGTCGCCTTCAGTTGCTGAGAAAGGCAGGTTGCCTACGAAAATGTTCACGGGTGATTCCCCTTGAAACGATGAGCGACTGGTTGTCCCTCGGAAATGAGATGTCCGGAACCGGCCCGAGTTCACAACGTCGAAGGACAAAGAAAAGAGGGGAAGGCCGCCGAAGCAGCTCATGTGAGCATACCGGCAGACAGAGGAATTCCGCTATCCATGATTGTCAGCGGTTCCCGGAGTCCCGGACGACGTCCGATGGCTCCTTCACCTCGAACGCCGGAGCCGCCTCACGACCTCTCAGTGCGGAGCCAGGACAAGGAGGGCAGCCCAGACCGGCGCCGATCCGCTCCCACGTTCCAGCATGCCGGAACGGGCGGCACGGTGTCGTTGGCATGAGGCACTATCGAGTGATCGGCGAGTATGCGCAGGGGCAATCGTCTAACTCCAGCGAACCCGCTTGCTCTCGTGCCATAGATCGAGGAGATCCTGCTCCCCATCGACGGCGATCCTGTCGTCCGAGCCCCTGTTCCACAGGACCAGGTACAGGTCCGACGCGCTTCCCGTCAGCGTCACATCGGCAGCGCCGTCGCCGCGAACCGTCGTAATACCGTCAGCCGTGAATGTGAGATGCCAGCGATCGCCTATGTCTGCAGCGTGGACCACCATGGTCCGTGTTCTGGTGGTAGGAAACTGAGTCGCCCGTGTCGCGAACCCACTGACGATCTCGTCGATTCCGTCGGATGCGAAGGCAGGGTCGAATCCGGATTCGATGCCAGCAGCATGCTGGGCGTCGAAACGATGCACAGCGATCTCGTGGGCCTGGCGTCGAGCCCACATCGCTAGTGGCGACGGCGCAGGGAGGAATGTCGGTATGTCATCAGCTGGTGTCGCGGATTCGAGTGCCTGGATAAGGTTGTCGCTCGTTCTCAGATACCAGTCGATCAGATCGGCATCGTCCGGCCAGAAGACGGCCAGCTCCGGCCACGACTCGGTGTGCTCCGAAATGTCATCGGGGAAGAGCTTCGATGTGCGCTTCGCCACGCGTGCCGCAGCCCAGAGATGGATCTCGCTCAGATGGCGCACCAGGTCCCGCATGTTCCAGCCCGGACAGGATTCGATGTCGACTTCGAGCCCGCCGTGTCGCGCCGCTTCTGCGAAGAGCTTCGCCTCCTGCCCAACGGCTGTGATGTGTTCGGCAATCTCCATGGTGTCCTCCCCGGCGCTACAGCTTGCCAACCACGTGGGCGAGCACCTCTGACATCTGGTCGTGGGGGCTGAATTCGACCATCCTGACCGCTTCCTCTACCACGACGGTGTGACCGGAGGGCCAGTAGTAGATCTCGTCTGCACCGACGACTTCCTCGGTTCCGTCCTCGTACTTGACGCGGATCCTGCCCTCGATCACGAAACCCCAGTGCGGACACTGGCAATGGTCCCGCTCGAGACCCTCGAGCAGTGGACAGAAGTCGAGGCCGGTCGGGTACTGCATGTATGCACTGGTCATCCCGCCCCAGTCCTGCCCTCGGATCATCTCCCCGAGTGCCTCGCTGGCGATAGGGAGCGCTTCGACGTTGCTTCTCATGGTCACGTCCTCCTGATGGACTCTCGAGGTGCCGGTTCTTCCCCGCCAGACACCCCTACTGCAAGTTGCAGTAGAGGTTATACTGTACCGTGCAGTAGTGTCAAGGGCATGGCACCGAAGATGACAACCTCGTCCTACGCAGTCCTGGCTCTTCTCGACCTCAAGCCGTGGGCCGGCTACGAGCTCACACACCAAGCGCAGCGGAGCCTTCGCTACGCCTGGCCAAAGTCCGAACGGCTTCTCTACTCCGAGCCGAAGAAGCTCGTCGAGCTCGGATTCGCCTCCACCCACCAGGAGGATCTCGGCGGGCGCACCCGAAACATCTATACGATCACCTCCGCCGGGCGCGAGGCCCTCAAGGAGTGGACATCCACTCGAACACAACCGCCCCGGATCGAGATCGAGGCCCTGCTCAGGCTTCTCTTCGCAGATCACGGATCACGCGAGGACGCATTCGGCGCCCTCGACGATCTCGAGGCGGACATCGGCGAACACCACGATGCCATCGTCGAGCTCATGGGTTCCTACCTCGACGGAGGACATCCCTTCCCGGACCGCACCCATCTCTCGGTCCTCTTCGCAACCTTCCAGATCGAGATGTTCAAGACCATCCAGCGATGGATCGAATTCGCCAGAGCCGAGATCGAAGAGTGGCCCACCACCCAAGACCTCGGAATGACGCCGCGAACAGAAACCCTCACCCGCCTGCTCGCCCAGGACATATCGCCGCTGAACCCATGGGACGATCCGACACCGCCCGACACCTGATGCGAGCGCACGCCTGACGAAGGACCCCGGCGCGACGAGGTCCTCGATGCCGATCTTTCGCCTAGCCTCACGACCAAGCAACGTGGAGGCGCCACACCATGACGACACCAGAGTCTTCCATCAACCGTGACACCAACGCGAACGGCGACTGGAGGAGCGAAATGTTGTCCCGACTCCGTTCACTCATCGAGCTGGCGGATCCCGATGTGGTCGAAGAGGTGAAATGGCGAAAGCCTTCGAACAACATGGTCGGCGTCCCCGTCTGGTCCCATTCCGGGATCATCTGCACCGGTGAGACCTACAAGGACAAGGTCAAACTCACGTTCGCCAAGGGAGCTTCCCTCTCAGACCCGTCCGGACTCTTCAATTCCAGTCTCGAGGGCAACACCAGACGGGCGATCGACTTCTTCGAAGGTGACACGTACGACGAGGAGGCCTTCGCGGCACTCATCCGCGAAGCCGTGGCCCTCAATGAGGCCTGAACCCACCTATCGCTGGTGAACCCGCCAACCGCCTGAGGGCGATACTGCCCGTCCCTCCACTGTGACGCTGGATCGTTTCGCCGGTCCCCGATCAGCCATCCTTGTGCGGACGGTTCGCCTCGGTCACCTTGGCAACACCATCCTTCGTGACGATGCTGGTGTGGCCATCGTCCCACTTGACCTCGAAGAAGTGGTCCTCACGGACCGAGACCACCTTGCCCGTCGCTGGAACCTGACCGACCTTCTTCGTCAGCCGTTCGACCCTCGTTCCCTTCCGAATCACGAATCACCTCCCGGTCATCCGCCCACGGCAGCTCTTGCCATTGCGGCATCTCCACCAACACTACTCACAACGAGAAGTGCCGCCCCCTGAGGAGCGGCACGCAACCCGTGACGGTTCCCCGATCAGAACTCAGTCCTCGTGTCCATGCTGATGATTGCCACCGTGATCGCCTTGGTCGTCACCATGATCGCCTTGGTCGTCACCATGATCGCCTTGGTCGTCACCATGATCGCCTTGGTCGTCACCATGATCGCGATGGT
>JAQAZV010000061.1:0-3897 GCA_032127155.1 Acidimicrobiia bacterium | reverse complement strand
GCGAGCCGATGATCCCGACCAGCACTCCCGCGGATGTGAGAGCGAGGAGGGTCAATCCGCTCCGCATCGACTCCAAGCCGGTCTCCTCACCATCGAGATTTCACTGGGAGACTAATGGCCCTAGGGATGGGGTCAGGTTGGTGGGCAGACCGAATCTCAGTAGTCGAGCCCTCGCCTCGCCTGGATCCCCTCGTCGAAAGCGTGCTTCACCTTCCGCATCTCGGTGACGGTGTCTGCGAGGTCGATGATCGCAGGATCGGCGTCCCTGCCCGTGATCACAACATTCACGTGCGAGGGCCTGGAGCGGAGGACCTCGAGCACCTCCTCGACGCCAATCCATGAGAAGGTCACCGGATACGTCGCTTCATCGAGGATGACGAGGTCGTAGTCACCCGACATCATGATCTCGCTGGCCTTGGACCACGCGTCCCTTGCTGCGGCGATCGTGGCCTCCATGTCGTCAGATTCCCAGGTGAACCCGTCCCCTCCAACCACCCAGTCGACACCGAGCTTGACGGCCATGTCCTTCTCGCCCGTGCGCCACTTGTCGGACTTGATGAACTGGATCACCGCGACGCGCCAGTCCCGTGCGACGGCACGGAGCATGACCCCGAATGCCGAACTTGACTTGCCCTTTCCATCGCCCGTGTTGACGATCAGGAGCCCACGGCGCGTGGACGTCATCGCCGTTCCTTGTCACGCATCGACACTATGACCCTGCTTCCTTCGACTTCGATGACCCGAACCGTAGGCTCGAAAATGTCTCGAAGAAGCGGTTCGGTCAACACCTCGTCGGGGCTCCCAACTCCACGCAATGCGCCATGGTCGAGGAGGGCGACCCTCTCACAGAATTGTGCAGCTGCGGTGAGGTCGTGCATTGCCGAAACAACGGCGATCCCGCGATCCCTGCGCACTGCGTCGATCAGCTCGAGGACCTGGTGCTGACGTGCCACATCCAGTGCGGCCGTCGCCTCATCGAGGACGAGAACGGGCGCCTGTTGTGCAATGACCCTCGCCATCGCCACACGTTGGGTCTCACCTCCCGAGAGGGAGGCCATGTCACGCTCGGCGAAGCCCTCCAGGTCGAGGGACCGCAGGGCTTCCCAGACGATGCCAATGTCCTCTCGCCTTTCGGCGGCCAGCATGCCGAGGTGAGGAGTCCTGCCAAGGAGGACGTAGTCGAAGACCGCCATACCGAAGGGGAATACGGGACGCTGCGGAACATAGGCAATCAGCAGCGACTGGGCCTTCCCGCGAAGTAGCGCCATGTCGTTGCCGTCCACCGAGACGGTGCCCTTCGTGATCGGGCCACCAACGAGGGTTCTCAGAAGGGTCGACTTCCCAGCTCCGTTCGGGCCGAGAACACCCATCCACTCCCCTGCACCGACCGTGAACGACACCTCGTGGAGGACCCCGACCCTGCCGTATGCCACGGACACGCCATCGAACGAAACGATGCCCCTCATGACACGACGCCTTTGCTCGTGCGCAGGATCACCGCAAAGAACGGGGCGCCGATCATCGCTGTCACGACGCCGATCGGTATCTCGAACGGCGATTGCGCAGTGCGGGCGATGACGTCAGCCAGCACGAGGAACGCTCCACCGAGGATGATCGAGAGAGGAACGATGATCCGATACGAGGTGCCGACAAGCAGACGAACGGTATGCGGGATGATGATGCCGACGAACCCGATGAGGCCGGAGACCGATACCACGGCGGCCGTGCCGAGCGTGGCGAACGCCACCAGGACCAGCCTGACCCTGGCGGGTCTGACACCGAGCGATCCCGCTTCGACATCGCCGACGGACAGCACGTCCATGAGTCTCCTGCCGAGGAAGATCACGAGAAGGGCGACTCCCACGTACGGCAGAACGAGCCTCACCTCCGACCATCCGGCGGTTGCAAGGCTCCCGAGGATCCAGCCGTAGACCTCCCTCAGCGTCTCGGACTCGCGCTGCTGGACGAAGGTCTGGACTGCCGTCAGGAACGCTGCCACCGCGACGCCGGCAAGGATCAGTGTGACTGCCGTGCGTCCTGACCGCACGCTGTATCCCAGGACGTAGGCAAGCACGACACCGGCGACCGCCCCGACGAAGGCCGCAAGGGGAAGCGGGTCGATCGGCCAGCCCGATGTATTCGGCCCGTAGGCAATCGCCAGGGTTGCGCCGAGGCCTGCACCTGCGCCTGCCCCAAGGAGGTAGGGATCCGCAAGCGGGTTCCGGAACACCCCTTGATATGCGGTGCCAGCGGACGACAGCATCGAACCGACGAGCAGGCCGAGGACGATTCGTGGCATACGGATCTGCCAGAGGATGGCTTCACCGCGCTCGGACAGACCCGAGTCGACATCGAGAAAGGGCAGTCGGTCGGCGGCGGAGCGCAGGATCGCCCCTGGCGTGATCGCCACCGCGCCGACCATCGCCGCGAAGCCAATCGCAACGACGAGGAACACGAGAGACCCGAGGACCCACCGCAGCTGCAGCTTGGTCTTGGAGGGCCTCCCTGCGTTCATGCGTTGGCAGCATCGAACGTGCGCATCGCGGCCACGACATCCTCGACGAGCTCAACGATGCGTGGACCCCACCGGCTCGCGATGTCGTCGTCGAGTTCGAGGATCGACCCCGCGGTCACGGCCGTCAGCGTTGCCCAGCCAGGTCGTTCGGCAATAGTCGCTGCTGACTGGTCGCAGCAGAGGGTGTCCGCAAGCAGGATCAGGTCGGGGTCCGCATCAACGATGTATTCCGCCGACAGCTGCGGATAGCCGTACCCATCGGGATCCTGGTCGTCGGCGATGTTGGTCATCGTTGTTCCCGCGAGGAGCTCCCCGATGAACGTGGTCGCCGTCGCCGAGTACAAGGTCGGTTCGAGTTCGTAGTAGTACGTGAGCTCCGCGGCACCGTCTGGTACGGACCCGAATGCCGCGTCGAGATCGGCTTGTACCTGGGCCAGCAGGAGCGTGGCGTCGGCCACATGGCCCGTAGCTGCGCCGACCTGCTCCCATTGGGTGAAGGCGTCTTCGAGCCCAGCGGGCGTCCCGTGGACAATCGCCGGAATGCCAACTGCGGCGAGCCCGGCCACGATGTCTGCCGGATCGTATGAGAGGAATACGAGATCGGGATCCTGCGCGATGATCGCTTCGACGCTGGGAGTGAAAGCAGACAGCTCGGTCACGGGAGCGGACTCGGGATAGTTGGAGAGGCTGTCGACAGCCACAACCTGCTCACCAGCTCCGATGGCGAACAACACCTCCGTCGATGTCGGCGAGATCGACACGATGCGCGCAGGACGCTCCTCTATGGTCACGAGACCGTTTGCCGTTTCGAGCGTGATGGGAAATTCAGCGGCGATCGTTGTCGTCGACGAGACCGACGGTGCTGTCGTCGTGGTTGCCTCGGTCGGCGAATCCCCCATTGATGATCCGGCGCCGGACCCACAGGCAGCCACGACCAATGCCAGGGCACAGGCCATCGCGAGGTGGGTGAATCTCATACGGTCTCCTCTCTCCTGGAGGAGCCGTTCGTGCAGCGGTGGCCCTTCTCCTCCGGAGAGCCTCGACGCCCACCGCGGCGGAGGCGACCTGGCTACCCCTCGAGGGGGATCACAGTTGCGGGACAGCGCCGGGATCTCACCGGACTTCGCTCGGCCGTGGTGCCCGGACGAAGTCCGGAGCGGAAGCGAATCGTAGCGGAACGGTGCCGTCCACGCTTCTCAGGTCTCGTCCGACCGCCAGCGGGGAACCGCTCACTATCGTTCCCCTCGTGAAGCGAATCCTCATCACCGCCCTCGCCATCGGAGCGACCGCTTTCCTGGTGGCCGTCGGTCTCACCAGACGACAACCGAAGCCTCCCCCGGCTGCCGATGGAACCTGGGTGCTCGCTGGCGACGGGAAGTCAT
>JAQAZV010000060.1:0-3951 GCA_032127155.1 Acidimicrobiia bacterium | reverse complement strand
TGAACGAGAGCCTCATCACTGAGCGGTTGTCGCCGAGCGACTGTGACCGACCCCCGATTGCAACGAGTGCGATCGTCACAAGGAACGTTGCGAGTGCCATCTCCAACATCCTGATCCCTCCATCGGATACGCCAATGTAGGGGGAGAGCGCGAAAAACCAGGGTATTTGCGACGATGCCGGGATGGACCTGTCTCAGGATGCCGCTCCGAGGACGGCCCTGTCGAACTCTGCGACGAGGTTGTCCGGTACATCACCCGGTCTCGCCGCCATGTTCCGCTCCGCATATCGTACGAGCGTCTGGGCGGAGTGGTACACGATCCATCGGTCGAGTTGCACACCATCGAGATCCCTGCCGTATCCATCGATGATGGCTGCTGCGGCGGAGGGGCCGGCGTGCATGCCAGTGGACCAGATGAGCTTGGTGAGGTCCCACTCCGGCGGGGCGAGGGTGGCCCATTCCCAGTCGATGAGGGTGGTGCGACCCTCATCATCGACGATGAAGTTGCGAGCGACCGGATCCGTGTGGGCAACGACCGGAGGACTTGCGTACGGAGGATTCAGCGACAATGCGGCTTCGATCTGCTGAGCCGTGACACCGATCCTGGCCCGGTACCGCTCGAGCCGCTTGACGGCAGACTTGAAATCGACGGCAACCCATTCGCCGTCGATCCCCCTCGCAAGGTTCGAAAAGGGGGCACGATCCGCACTGTGGAGATCGGCGAGGATCGAGCCTGCGGTCCTGGCAAGGCCAGGGTTCTCCGGGAGGGACTGGAGATTCCAGCGGCCTGCATCTTCGAAGAGGATCCAGTGCGTTTCATCGTGGACGCCGCGATCGACGATCCTGGGGAGGTGCCGCATCCTGCCGAGGGCGTGAAGCGAGTGTCCCTCTCTCCGCTGTCGGGCGTCCGACCCGTACACCTTCAGGATGGAACTCTGACCCTTGCGCCAGATGCGGAAGACCTGATTGGGTCCCACGAGTGACGTGGACGCCGTCAACTCCTGGAAATTGCCGCCGACAGCCAACATTCGAGCGATGGCATGTGGTTCCAGATCTACCCTCCCAGCGATCACCTCCCGCATTCTCGCAGGAGGCGAAGTCCAACGACGAGGTGCGGGTAGCCTTACACGACCGCAATCAAGGTAGTCACATCGTGCCCATCTCCATCACACTCCCGGATGGATCCCATCGTCAATACGACGCAGGGGTCACCGGATTCGACATCGCGGCCGACATCGGACCGAGGCTGGCCAAAGCAGCGGTGGCTGTGACCGTCGACGGATCGATGTACGACCTGATGCGCCCGATCAAACACGATGCGGCGGTCTCCATCGTCACCGAGAACACCGAGGCAGGACGGCATGTCATCCGGCACTCGGCGGCGCACGTGATGGCACAGGCCGTGCTGTCGCTGTTCCCCGATGCGACGTACGCAATCGGCCCGCCGATCGAAGACGGGTTCTACTACGACTTCAAGGTTGGGACGCCATTCACACCCGAAGACCTCGACCGTATCGAGGATCGGATGGACGAGATCATTGCAGCCGACCAGTCGTTCGAGCGGGGCGAATTGACTATCGACCAGGCATTGGAGGCCTTCGCCGACCATCCGTTCAAAGTCGAGATCATCCAAGGCGTGGAAGCAGACGAAGGCGTCGATGGAGATACGGTCAGTACGTATCGCAATGACGAATTCCTCGACCTGTGCCGCGGTCCGCATCTGCCATCGACCGGGCGCCTCCGAGCAGTCCGCCTGATGCGAACAGCAGGTGCCTACTGGAGGGGGGACGAGAACCGACCCCAGCTGCAGCGAATCTACGGAACCGCGTGGGAGTCACCAAAGGCTCTCGACGACCACCTCGTCGCCCTCGAGGAGGCCGCGCTCCGTGACCATCGCAAGCTTGGTACCGAACTCGACCTGTATTCCTTCCCGAGCGAGCTCGGGAGCGGGATGGCCGTGTGGCACCCCAAGGGCGGCATCCTGAGGAGGACCATCGAGGACTATTCGAGACGCACGCATGCGGCCTTCGGGTACGAGTATGTGGTCACTCCTCACGTTGCCAAGGCAGAGCTGTGGGAAACATCCGGTCACGTCAACTTCTATCGAGAGGGCATGTTCCCTGAGATGGAACTGGACGGAGGTCCAGGCAAGCCAGGGCAGGGCTACTTCGTCAAGCCGATGAACTGCCCTGGCCACATCCTCATCTATCGCGCTCGGAGTCGGTCGTACAGAGAGCTGCCGCTTCGTCTCTTCGAGCTCGGAACGGTGTATCGCTACGAACGCTCCGGCGTCCTCCACGGACTCCTGAGGGCGAGGGGATTCACCCAGGACGACAGTCACATCTTCACGACAGAGGAAGAGCTCGCCACCGAGCTGCAGAACCTCCTCGACTTCGTCCTCATGGTCCTGCGTGACTTCGGGTTCACCGAATTCGAGGCCGACCTCTCGACGCGTCCGGACAAGTTCGTCGGCGATCCGGTCCTATGGGATCGCGCCGAGGCCTACCTCGCTGCTTCCCTGGAGACCGCAGATCTCCCGTACGAGCTTGCACCGGGGGAGGGGGCGTTCTACGGCCCGAAGATCGACATTCACATCAAGGACGCGATCGGGCGGCGTTGGCAGCTGTCGACGATCCAGGTGGATTTCGCCCAACCAGAGAACTTCGAACTGGAGTACTCGACGGCACACAACACGAGGACTCGCCCTGTCATGATCCATCGTGCGCTCTTCGGATCCGTCGAGCGCTTCGTCGGAATCCTGATCGAGCACTACGCCGGCGCCCTGCCGGGATGGCTGTCCCCCGTCCAGGCAACCGTCATACCCGTTGCAGATCGGCATGTCGAATATGCACAGGAGGTCGGGCGAAGGCTGGCCACAGCGGGTATCAGGGTCGAAGTCGACGCTGCGGACGAGACCGTCGGCGAGAAGATCCGTACCGCAATAACCCAGAAACACCCCGCAGTTCTGGTGGTAGGGGATGCCGACATCGAGGCAGGGACTGTCGGTTATCGACTCTGGGGTGAGGATTCCGAGGAGCGCGGGGTCCCGGTTGACGATGTTGAGGCCCGTCTGCTTGCCCTGATGGCGCCGCCACGCTGATCGGCAGCAGCCGATGGGCTGATCGACTGTTCGGCCCACCGTCCTGCCTAGGCTTGCAGGTCGCAACCTCGTGCTTGTCAGCCCACCCGGAGGAACATCGTGAAAACGCTCGTCAATGGTCTCGCCGCAGCGGTCAGGAAGGGCCCGTGGATCGTCATCGCGGTCACCATCGTGCTGTCCATGGTCCTCGGTGGTCTCGGCGGTCAATTCGTTCCTGCCGAGGACCAGAACGAGTCCTTTGCCCCTGACGCTCCGGCGTTGGCTGCAGCGAGCGAGATCGGGGACCGATTCGGATCGGTCGCGAGCATGCAGGTGCTCACCTCGAGTTCGACGGGTGACGTGATCACCCTCGATGGCCTCCAGGCGGCGATCGCACTCGACGAGAGCGTCAGGGCGAGCCAGGCGAGCGACATCCTCGTTGACCTCCCGAACCAGCCCGCAGTGCTCAGTTACATGGCTCCCGTGCAGTTCGCCATCCAGGCTGGCGCACCGGTTCCGACCTCCGATGCAGAAGTCAAGGCCCTGTATGTCGCCGGCCTCGAATCGGTCCCTCCTGAAGCTCGCCAGTTCCTCACGGCACTCGTCTCGGACGACGCAGACCAGTCCTCGGGGACAGCGGAACTCGGGCTGAGCTCCATCACCTACGAGTCGAGCGACGACTTCGACCTCCTGGCCAATCGCGCCCTCGCCATTGCCACAGCCGTCGATGATGGGACCTACCCGTCGACCATCACGCAGAAGCCCTTCTCCCAGGAACTGATCTTTGCCTCTGGAGATGACTTCCAGACCGAGATCCTCCGGCTCTTCCTCAGCGCGGCGCTGATCATCCTCCTGGTACTCGGAATCGTCTTC
>JAQAZV010000059.1:0-6182 GCA_032127155.1 Acidimicrobiia bacterium | reverse complement strand
TCCAAGATGAGATCTCCCACTGAATTAATCAGGTAAGGCCCCTGGTAGATCACCAGGTTGATAGGCCGGAAGTGGAAGCGCAGCAATGTGTGAAGCTGACCGGTACTAATAGGCCGAGGGCTTGAATTTGAATATCGCGATTTTGTGCTCGCTATGGAGTGCTCAAGGAGCATTCATAGAGTTTTGGTGACCATAGCGGCAGGGTTCCACCCGTTCCCATTCCGAACACGGAAGTTAAGACTGCCAGCGCCGATGGTACTTGGGCCGAAGGGCCCCGGGAGAGTAGGTCGTCGCCAAACACTTCAAAGAAGTTGGCCGTCCCGCACCTGTTGCGGGGCGGCCTTCTTCGCGTTCGGACCGGTAGGCTTCGCCCTCCGGCGACACGCCGGTCCCGCAATTCATCTCCGAGAGGACTACGTCATGTCACACGACAAGGGACGCCAGCAGCGTCCTGCGCCGAGCAATCGGTCAGGGTCGGGTGGCTCGTCGCGTTCGAATCCGAAGAAGGGGTCGAGCCCTCGAGGAGGCAGCACGGGCGGAAAGTCCTATGGGTCCGGTTCTGGACGCACCACGTCCGGTGGGGCCAAACCCTCGGGGCAGAAGCGTTACGGCGGGAGTTCCGGTTCCGGCAAGCCCGGTGGTGGCACATCGTCGGGTGGGAAGCGTTACGGCGGGAGTTCCGGTTCCGGTAAGCCCGGTGGTGGCACATCGTCGGGTGGGAAGCGTCATACGGGAACCAGCAGCGGCGTCTCCGGAAGGGGGCCACGTGCCCCTGGCGCGAACCCTCATTCGGGCTCCGGCCGAGGAGCCAGCGGCGCATCGTCCCCATCCGGCGGGAATGCTGCTCCAGGAGGCAAGAAGTCGCAGTACACGGCAACGACGCGCTCGGTTGAAGAGCAGCGGCGTGCAGCCGAGGCAAAGCGCAGACGTGACCTCAAGGGCTACGCCGTCAATCTCCCGAACTGGGTGATCGAGGGTCTCGTCAGGGTGACCCCCCGTGACCGCGTCGCGCCTGCGCTCGAAGCCCTGGGTGCCGCTTCGGATGCCCTTGCGGATGGCCGCTATCAGGCTGCGGTGAAGCATGGCAACCGAGCGAAGGCGCTTGCACCCCAGGATCCGACCGTTCGCGAAACGATCGGCGTAGCCGCCTACCGCATGGGGGACTGGAATACTGCCCTGTCGGAACTGAGGGCGTATCGTCGCATGCAGGGTGACACCACGCATCTGCCGATTGAGATGGATGTACTCAGGGCGCAGAAGCGTCCGAAGGACGTCGAGACAGCCTGGAACGAGCTCCAGAAGCGCGGCGGACACGGCCTCGTCATGAACGAGGGGACGATCGTGTATGCGTCGTTCCTCCTCGACGCGGGACGCGTAGACGAGGCATGGGCAGTCATCGACCCCGGTCAGGTCAAGGCGGCGCCGAACGAGGGACACCTTCGCAGGTATTACGTCGCTGCCAGGGTGGCAGCGGCACGCGGCGATCGGTCGAAGGCGCGACGACTGTCGGACGCAATCGTGACGAACGACCCATCGTTCCCCGGATATGAGGAGCTGGAGGCCGAAATCGCCTCCATCCGCGACGCCTGACCGGCCTCGTCAATCATTGTCCGAAGGCGGCTCCCGCGCCAGGCATCAGATGCGCTTGTCGACGGCGATGATCGGCTGGACCGTCAGGCGGCATGAGGTCACCAACGCGAATGCGGGTCGAGGGACCCGTCATTGGCGACGTATTTGTCGCAGGCTTCGTGTCATCGCCCGGAGGTAGCGTGGTCATGTCTCGCACTCCCGGAAGGGACGTGTCATGGACCTGAACATCGTTGTCATCTGCGGGCGTATCGCGACCGAACCGGAAGTACGCCGATTCGCATCGGGATCGGTACTCATCCGCTATCTGGTCACGATCCGAACATCCGAACCGCGGCGGAGAGTTGATGTCATCCCCGTCGTGCTCTGGGATCCAACGGATGCACAGATCGCGAATGCCGCTGACTGCAGGGGCCAGGCGGTGTGGATCGCCGGCGCACTCCAGCGTCGGTTCTGGACGACGGGGCAGGATCGAACGAGCCGCATCGAGCTGGTGGCCCATGCCGTGGAGATCCGCCCCACGACCGGGGACTCGGAGCAGCTGACCACGCTGGTCTAAGGTTCCCCGATGGCAAGGACTCTGGTGGCAGCCGCATCTGCCGCGGCCGCAGACGCGGGTCGAGCAGTCGCTGACCTCGGTGGCAACGCAGTGGATGCGGCGATCGGTTCGGTCGTTGCGTCGATGGCAACGGAGCTTGGCATCGTATCGCCCGGCGCCGGTGGTTTCATCACGATATGGCCCCCGAACGAGGCTCCCATCGTGATCGACGCGTACGCCGAGATGCCGGGTCGCGGCCGTTCGACATCACGACCGATCTCCACGGATGTCGCCCGGATGGGCTACGGCGGTGGCATGGAAACGGTGATCGGGTGGGGCAGCATCGCCACCCCCGGCGCGTTTGCTGGCTTTGATGTTGCATCGCGGTTCCACGGATCGGTGCCCTGGTCGGAGTTGTTCATTCCCTCGATTGGTCTCGCGAGGAACGGGTTCGCCGTGTCCGGCGCAACCGCCTACTACCTGCAGTACGCCCATGACGTGATCTACGGATGGGACGAGGAAGCTCGACGACTCCACCATCGAGAGGATGGAACGGTCGTCGAAGAGGGCGATGTGCTCACCAATGTCGATCTGGCTGATTGCCTCGAGGTCATCGGACACGAGGGAGTGGACGCCCTCTACCGCGGTGACATCGCCGTGGCCCTCGCTCTCGCCTCGAAGGAGCAGGGTGGACTCCTGACGCTCCATGACCTCGAGGAGTACACACCCGTCGTACGGCCACCTTCGAGGATCGGGCTCCATCATTGGGACATTGCAACGAATGCGCCGCCCGCAGTGGGAGGAATCACACTGACGGGTCTGCTCACGCTCCTCCAACGTCTCGACATCGGTGGCTTCTCCGCCGCAGACGTCGCCAAGTATGCGGCGGCACAGCACGCCGTGTTCTCGTTCCGCCGGTCGGCTCTCGATGGCGACACGGACCGGTTCGCTGGCGGTGACGAGCTCCTCGAGCTTGCGCTCACCGCCGACCTTGCGTCGATGCACCGGTCGCCGTCGACCGTTCATACTTCGGCTGTGGATGAGACCGGTCTGGCCTGTGCCGTGACCGTATCGGCCGGGTACGGATCTGGAGCTGTCATCCCCGGATACGGATTCGGTCTGAACAACAGCCTCGGTGAGATCGAGCTGACCTCAGAGGGCCTCCACGCATTGCCTGTGGGTCAACGCCTCTTGTCGAACATGGCTCCAACCATCGGCCGGTCGCGGGACGGCGAGGTCCTCGCGATCGGTTCACCAGGCGCCGATCGCATCACGTCCGCGATTGCGACCGTGCTGCTCAATCACGTGGTGATGGGGAGTGATCTGGAATCCTCTGTCGCCGCGCCGCGCCTTCACGCAGAGATGTTTGACGGTATTCCGACACTCGCCGTGGAGCCTGGCATCGATACGACGCTCGTGTCTGATCTCGCCATCAGACAGCTCCCGGCGAATTCCATGTACTTCGGCGGCGTGCAGGCGGCAATGCTCACAGGTGAGGGGATTCTCATGGGTGCGGCTGATCCGCGGCGGACGGGAGCTGTTCGGATCGGAGGGGAGTGATGGACGAACCGACACCACTGCAGGTCTTCAGGGCGGTGCTCGATCCGGTCCGCTTGGCCGTCTTGGGCGATGCCTCTTCTGGACCAATCTCGCTGACTGCAATCGCCGAGCGGCTCGAGGTGTCACAGCGGGACGTGGCGGAGGCCGTAGGGCAACTCCGGAGTATCGGACTCCTCGACGAGAACGGCACGCTCGACCCTTCCTCGCTTCGCTCCGTTGCGAGGGAGCTTCCCCGTGAGCACGCAGAGCTCGGTGAGCCTGTGGACGGTCCTTGGACGCAGGAAGAGGCAGCCATTCTCGGTAGGTTCTTCGATGGAGGCCGCCTCGTCCAGATTCCGCAGGCGGCCGCGAAGCGAAGGCTGGTGATGGAGAAGATCGCCCTGTCTTTCGAGCCTGGGCGTCGGTATCCGGAACGAGACGTCAACTTCGCGATCCAACTGATTCATCCCGACTATGCGGCGATCCGCCGGTACATGATCGAGGAGGGATTCATGGATCGCGCCGACGGTGCGTATTGGCGGACAGGTGGGCGCTACGAAACTCCTCTCCTACCCACGTTCGATCGTGATGATGACAGAACCATTCCCACGACCCTTTCTGGCGTGGAACTGCGGCCATATACCGCAGGCATGGCGGCGTCACTCGTCAGGGCAGCGAACCATCCGGAGATCACTCGATTCATGACCGACCAGTTTCCGACGCCGTACACGATGACGGACGCCGAGGCCTGGATTGCCTTCGCGGGGGGAGCGGAGCCACCGGTCAACTATGCCGTCCACCTCGACGGCGTCCTCGTCGGTGGTGTTGGCGGAGCGGCGGGACGCACAGAGATGACGGGATCCTGTGAAGTCGGATGGTGGCTCGGCCCGGAGTGGTGGGGGAGAGGCATCACCACCGCGGCGGCTTCTGCCCTTGTCGACGAGCTCTTTGCACAGCGAGGGTTCATGCGCCTGTTTGCACCCGTGATGCATCCCAATGCGGCATCGGCTCGCGTAGCGGAGAAGATCGGGATGCGTCTCGAGGGAATCGAGGTATCCCACTACCTCAAGCGCGGGGTTCGCTATGACCGCCTCAGTTTCGGAATGACGCGACGAGATTGGCTTGCTCGCGGCTAGGTGTCGTGCGGACGTACCCTGAGTTCGTGGCTGCGTTCGATAGGTCCGTCCTCCGTCAACCCCGTTGGATCCTTGCGTTCATCGTCGGTCTGCTGCTCGCGATGGCGTTCGTGAGGCTCGGCGTCTGGCAACTGGATCGGCTGGACCAGCGCCGCAGCGCGAACGCCCTCGTCGCGGAACGACGCGATCAGGAACCGCGACCGCTCGTGTCCCTCGTCACACAGTACGGCCTCGACCCAGACACGCTCGATCATCGTCCCGTCACCGTGGAGGGCAGGTACCGAACCGATCTGGAATTCATTTCGATCGGGCGGACGTATGGCGACGTGTCCGGCACCATGGTCGTGACGCCGCTCGAATTGCCTGATGGATCACTTCTGATGGTGGTGCGTGGGATCGTGCCCACGGGAACCCCTGGTCCGCCCGTCGAAGGGTTCGGCGTTCCGACGGGCCAGGTCGATCTCGTTGGCAGGCTTGACAGCGGCGAGGAGCCCCTGCGATTGGGAGAGCCCGATCCCGAAGACGGTGTCGTTCGATCGATCAGTCGCATCGACCTTTCGTATCTCGACAGATGGATGGCGGAGAAAGTCCTGCCGGTGTCCCTCATCCTCGAGTCACAGGCACCTACGGACCCCGTCGATTCACCCGTCCCCGTCCCACCGGACGAATTGACCGAAGGTCCCCACCTCGGGTATGCGATCCAGTGGTTCGCCTTCGCTGCCATCGTGGTCGCCGGCGTCGGCGGACTCATCTGGCGGGCGGGGAAGGATGTCGAGGGTGGCGGAACCGAGCCGGATCCAGTTCCGCAGCCGTAACACCAAGTTCGCTGAGGTCATCAGGGACTGACCCCTGGGAAATCAGGCCCGCCGCAAGGCGCCCCATCGCAGGAGACGTCTTGATTCCGTAGCCGCCCTGACCGACGAGCCAGAAGAAGGTCGGGTCACCGCCGTCGAACCCGACGGCTGGAGTGCGATCAGGCGTGAATGTGCGGAGCCCTGCCCACGTCGAGACGACCGAGCGGATGCCGAGGGACGTCACGGTGTTGATCCGCTCGATTCCGAGCGCTACGTCCTCCTCGCTTGGTCGCGCATCCATGGGTGGGCTCGGGAGTTCGCTGGCTGCGGAACCGAGGATGTTCGGACCCTCAGGCTTGAAATACCAACGCTCAGCGACATCGACCACCATCGGCCATGTCCTCGGGTCGGAGGCTGTGCCGGTGAGGAATGCGCTGCGTGTGAGGGGGCGAAGCCCCAGCGGTGCGATCCCTGCGAGGAGCGCAACGGCGTCACCCCAGGCGCCAGCGGCATTGACGACGATCCGCGCCCTGACGTCCTGTTCGCCGGCGCGGAGTTCCCATGTCGCGGAGCGCCTGATGCTGGTAA
>JAQAZV010000058.1:0-4519 GCA_032127155.1 Acidimicrobiia bacterium | reverse complement strand
CAGTGATGGATTTCCGCCCTTTGGTGGCATGTCGACACCCTGGGTGTTCTCCGGATCGCTCGTCGGCCGACCGACTGCGATGAACGCAGCGAGTTCATCCTCCGAGTTGTCCGCGACGAAAGCACTCGGCGCGAGTGGCTTACCGAGACCATCGATCCCAGTGAGGTCTGCGCCATGGCAAGCAGAGCAGGTGCCGGAGTACACGGCGGCACCAGCAATGGGGTCACCGGAGGAGCTGCCGCCGCCCGCCGTGGTGGTGTCCGAGCTGCCGTCGTCGCCCCCGCCACACGCAGCGACGACGAGCACAGCTGCCGTCACGAGCATCGCCATCTTCTTGATAGTCATCATTTCTCCAATCGGATCGTGCCGCAGAGCGGCTCGTTCAGTGCGTTCCACAGTTTCTGGGTCGGTGATGTGATCGTCTTCATTCAGCCCTCGGCGCCACCATGTTCGTTGCTTCCGTGGTCGAGGGAGCTGGTGGTCATGTCGCGCCCCTCATTGGCGTCCAAGTGGTGGTGTCCAACGAGGTTCCCGGTGGCAGGGAGGGCCTCGATGACCGCCCACTGCACAGCCTCCCCCCCGACGTCGGAGGCGAACGCATGCGCTCGGGCCTCGTCGGAGAACGAAACGATGCTGTGCCCCATGGGGGTCGTCACCGTGAGTGTCGGAACGAACCAGGCATGGTCGAGGTCGACCCACTCGAGGGTCTCGAAATCATGCACCCAGCCGTTGAGCGGGTTCACCACCTCACCCGCGTCCCTCGTGTACAGGACCAGATCCCCGAGGTCGTCGAACACCCGCTCCTCGCCGGAGTCAAGTGTGTATGCCGCAGCGAACTTCTCCTCGGTGATGATCATGCCGCATTGGACGCAGATGTCCCTGCCGTAGTTGATCTCCGGTGGTCCGGCGGTGTCAGCGGATCCGCACGCCCCTAGTACGAGGGCCAACGTGGCCGCTGCGATGGCAATGCGATTGAGTGATCCATCCCGTGTCGTCATACGTCGCTTCCTCTCGAAAACCGGGCCAATGCGATCGTCACCGGAATCACCGCCCACGCCGCTGCAATGGCGAAGAGCCACCATCCGAGGCTGTCTCCAAGGGCGTCAACGGCATATCGACCAGCTGGCCCGAGGACGTCGAGTGATCCAGAGAAGGCTGTGAGCGAGGCAAGCCGGAACGCTTCCACAGGGTTCATGACCGCGGATGCGAGCAGGCCCCATGTCGGAATGTTCGTCGCGACCGATGTGCCCATGACGCCGAGATCTCCCAGAAAGGCGAGGCCCAGCCAAAGGAAGATCGCAACGCCGAGTGCCGTATTCGCTCGTCGAGCGAAAGTGGAGATCAGCATGCCGAACCCCAGCATCGAAATTGCGAGGAGCCAGGACAACACAGCGATCCTGACGAAGCTCGTCGCGTTTGCCCCTCCGCCCTGGGCAACGGTGATCAGACCCGCGATGCCAAATCCACCGAACACGGTCCCAGCGAGGGCTACTGCGAGCCCGACGTAGGTTCCGAGGAAGACCTCCGAGCGCGAGATCGGGTGACTCATCAGGAAACGGAGGGCACCGTTCTCCCTTTGTCCAGCGATCGAGTACGCGCCAAGCGTGAGTCCCATCAGGGGGATGATGATCTGGGCGAGTGCGACGAGTGACGCTGCCGTCTTTCCGAAGCTCCCGTATCCGGCGACCTGAGACCCCGGAAGGGCGACGGAAGCCATCACAGCGGCGAGTGCGGCGAAGGCTGCGGTCCACATCCAGAACCACTTGGATCGCCTCGCGTCGCGGATTTCCTTCGCTGCGACGACGCCAACGAGCGTCGTCTCGATCCGCTCGGAGGTGGCTTCGATGTGGGTGGCTGTCATCGCCACACCTCCAGGTCCTTGATGGAGACGCCCGCGCGCTGAAGCGCGGCCACGGCTTCGCCTTTGTCCTGGGCCGATACCTCGACGAGAACGCCCCTCCCGTTCAGCTTCGCCGTGAAGCCGCTTGCGGAGAGGACGTCGAGTGCCCTTGGGGCAGATCCGTTCGAGAGGACGAGATGAAGCCACGCCCTGAGTCCGAGCACCTCGGCGACGTCTGAGGGGTCGCAAATCGTGGTGATCTCCCCGCGCTCCATCGCAACGACCCTGTCCACGAGCATGGCCATCTCCTCGACGTGATGAGACGTGACAACCAGCGTTCGACCTTCGTCCCGCAATCCTTGGAGCAGTTCGATGGCGGCGTCCCGCGATTTCGCGTCGAGGTTCGACGTCGGCTCATCGAGAAGGAGGATCGGGGGATCCGGCAGAAGTGCTGCGGCGATCCCAAGTCGCTGCTTCAGCCCGCCTGACAACTCCCTCACCTTCTTGTGTAGGTGTTCGCCAACGTTCACGACGTCGGCAACCTCCGAGACGCGCTCAGTAGGGATGTCCCTCAGGGCCGCCGAGTAGTCGAGGAGGTCGAACACCGTCATCTCGTCGTAGAAGGACAGCTCTTGGGGGACATATCCCATTGCTCTCCGCACGGCCTTGCCGTGTGTCCTTGCGTCGAGGCCACCGATGATGATGGTTCCTTCGTATCGCACCAGTCCAAGGATGCATCGCACGACGGTCGTCTTTCCTGCGCCGTTCGGGCCCCACAGGGCAATCGACTCGCCATCGGCGATGTCAACGGAGAAGTCACTCACCACGGTGGCCCTTCCGTACCGCTTGGTGAGGCGCTCGATCGTGATCATGCGGGACTCCCTGGCTGGTGACGGCGTCGCCTCGGGGACGGCAAGAAGACGGCACCTGCGGCCGCGGCGAGCATCAACACTGAGGTCAGGAGAAGGGCTCTCGACAGGGAGGTCGTTTCAGCGAATCCAGCCGTTTGGATGTTCGGCTGATCGACGAGGGGGAATGCGTCCTCAACGAGCGGCCGCGGCTTGAGAACAGGGAACATCTCGGCCGCGATCGTGATGGCCCTGGCAGCAGGGGTCTCCTGATAGAACTGGAGCTCTGGATAGGAATTCGAAAGGGTGTTGTAGAGATCGTCCGCCAGATAACTCACATCGCCGATGCCGTTGCCGTCCGCGTCGTAGCCTGCGAAGTCGCTCCAGTAGTTCCCGACCCCGTCCATCGACCACTCATTCCCCGAGAACGATCCCGTTCCCTGGACGCCGACCTGCTCCGCGTTGTCGATGAACGCATTTCCCGAGAAGACGTTGCGCTTCACCGAGGGCTGCAGCACCACGCCGGTTCTGTTGTAGGCAAAGAGATTGCCGATGATGTACTCGAACTCGTCATGGCTGTACGGGGTGTTGTCGAAATACATCCCGACGCGGTTACCTATGAAGCGGTTGCCTTCGACGGCCACTCGGTCCATGTCCTTGAGGCCGAGACCGTAACCACTCGGGCCAAAGTTCTCCGCCATGACGTTGTCGCGAACGGTCACATCCCTGCTGTACATCATGAAGGCACCGACCGAGTTCCTGGTGAGGATGTTCTGTTCGATGGTCGCCCCATCCGAGTACATGAAATGAAGGCCGTAGCGGCCGTCCGAGATCTGGTTGCCCTTGACGACGACGCGGTCGGTGAACCAGAAGACGGTGTCCCTTCCTCCTGAGATGGTGTTGTCGGTGACGATGGAGTCCTCGCTCTCGAACAAGCGGATGCCATCCCCGCGATTGGCGATGAACACATCCTTCGCCCCGACGACGTTCCGTGAGATGACCGAGTTCTCGGCGCTTCGCGCGAAGATTCCGAAGAGCACGTCCTCGAACAGATTGTCGGTGATCGTCACCCTCGGGGCGTTTGCCGAGATGCCGCTGTCCTCGCGATCGAGCGAGGCCCCACTCCCGCGAATGACGAGGTGTTTGAGCGTGACGTCTGGCGCTGTGACCTTGATCACCGTTCCCGAGCCCCCACCATCGATGACCGTGCCGTCGGTCCCCGAGATCGTCAACGGCTTGTCGATGGTGACACCACCTGCGTGGGTACCGCTCTCGAGGGTGAGCGTCGAACCAGGTTCTGCATCGTCGATGAGCCCTTGGAGATCCACCGCACCATCGTCGGCACGTCCCACCGCAGGGAGCAGGAGGAGAAGGCCGAGAAGCGTGACGGGGATGGCCCTCGACATCAGGCTACGTCCGAGGACCTGTCGATGAGCGGCTTGTACGCCTTGCGATGGAAGTACAGGCCGACAAGCACGAGCGCTGACGCCGCGAACGCCATGAGGAGGCCGACACCAGGAAGAGCCAGAGTCTCGAACTGGGCGATCTTTGCTGGTCCGAAAATCGGAGGCGTGAACTCGCCAACGGCTGCAGCAAGTGGAGCCACGGGGTCGAGGTTGTGACCGAAGTCCCACAGCCAGTACTGCAGATCGACGAGGAAGACCAGGGGAAAGAGGAGCGCAGGGAGGACCAGTAGGACCACCCAGCGGGTGTGGACGAACAGCGCTGCCACGAGCAGCCCGGCGAGGACGATGATGGCGAAGATCGCGATGGACCGCTCGAGCGTCGCTGCATCGTCGAACGACCCGAGCCCGACGTAGTGGTTGAGACC
>JAQAZV010000057.1:0-6101 GCA_032127155.1 Acidimicrobiia bacterium | reverse complement strand
CAGTGTCGCGACGGGACGTGTTCCCGTCTGCGAGGTCTTCGATCGTCGAACCGGAGAGAACTGAGCGCTCGTCCGTGTCGACGTCGCCTGACCGTGACCATGCATCCACGTGCTTGATGAGGAGCCACTCATTGTCGTTGCCCTTCATTCGCACGAGTGTCCACTGCCCTGTGAGCTTGTATCCGAAGAGATCGAAGAGGAGCTTGCCTTTCGCAAATCCCTCATCAGGGTCCTCTGCCCACCTCATCGCGCCGCGATCCCACACGATCATGGCACCGGCCCCGTACTCGCCATCGGGAATGATCCCCTCGAACCCCGCGTATTCGATCGGGTGGTCCTCCGTGTGGGCCGCGAAGCGCTTGTCGGCGGGATCGAACGATATGCCAGAGGGCACAGCCCACGACATGAGTACCCCGCGGTGCTCAAGCCTCACGTCGTAGTGGAGTCTGCGGGCTGCGTGTTTCTGGACCACGAAGAGCCCACCACCAGCAACACCCTCACCGCCGAACGGCTCGGGTGTTCGATCTGCGGATCGCTTTGCCCGATACGTCACGAGGCGTTCGTCGTTGGAACCAGCCATACGTCGATGGTAGAAGCAGAGCACACCGTGGACCGAGACCTCGCGATCCGAAAGGCGCAGGGTGCTCGCAGTCCGTTCCGCGGTGGGCAACCTCTGACAGCCGAAAGCCTCACCTCCTTTTCGCGTTCTGTGGTATACAAGAACCCTTCCGAGTGAGGAGCCACATGGCAGCGCGACCAATTGCATCAGGAACCATTTCCTTCGGGTTGGTGGCCATCCCCGTGAAGATGTTCTCCACCTCGGAGTCAGAGGTTCGCGTGCAGTTCAACTCACTCCATGAGTCATGTGGAACGCGGGTTCGCCAGCAGTTCTACTGCCCGAACGACGAGGTCGTCGTTCCCCGCGACGAGATGGTCAAGGGCTATGAATTCGCCAAGGACCAGTACGTGGTGTTCACCCCTGACGAGCTGAAGGCAATGGAGATGGCTGCAACCCAGTCAATCGACATCAAGGAGTTCGTGCCGCTGTCACAGGTAGACCCTTTGTTCTATGAGAAGGCGTACTACCTCGGTCCCGACAAGGGGGGTGCAAAGCCCTATGCGCTCCTGTCGGAGGCGATGAAGGCCACCGGCCGAGCTGCGCTGGCGAGGTACGCCGCTCGAGGTAAGGACTACTTGGTGCTCCTGCGACCATTTCAGGACGGCATCCTGATGCAGCAGCTTCGATACGTCGACGAGATCAGGGCGTTCGACGAAGTCGACCTCGGGGATGCGACCGTGGACCCGGCAGAGCTCGAACTCGCAACACAGCTGGTCAACCAGATCGCCAGCGACGCGTTCTCACCCGAGGACTACCACGACTCGGTTCGCGATCAGGTGATGGCTGCAATAGAGCAGAAGGTCGCAGGACATGAGATGACATTTGCGCCGCAGGAGGAACCCAAGGCCCAGGTTATCGACCTCATGGAGGCTCTCAAGGCGAGCCTTGGGGAAGCGGACGATGACGCACCCGGCGTTGAGCGCAAACCCGCACGGAAGGCTTCGCCCCCGGCCAAGAAGCAGGCGAATTCCAAGAAGTGACGACTGGCGGCGTACGATTTCTTGCGATGGGAGATCCTGTCGACCTTCCGGTGGGCTCGCTGTATTCGGTCAGGGAAGTCGCTGACCTGGTCGGGTTGTCCTCGCGCCAGGTGCGCACCCTGATCGTCGAGGGCATCGTCGAGCCTTCGCGTGGGGCCCGTGGTCGCTACCTGTTCACCTTCTCGGACCTCGTCCTGTTGCGCGGCGTGTCCGATCTCGTATCGGCGGGTGTCGCGCACGGACGGATTCGGGCCGCCGTCGTTGGGCTCCGTGCGCAATTGCCAGGTGACGCTGCCGTGACCGAGGCACGACTGGATGCCCACGGTCGGAGTGTGGTTGCCAGCTTCGGGAGGGATGCCTGGGAACCGGAGTCGGGTCAGACGGTCCTTGACCTGGATATCGGCACGATGGCCGGAATGGCCGCAGGCCTCGTGGAAGCGCGCCCACAGTCACCTCCGCCTGGCGAGTCTGCCACCGATTGGTACGTGTATGCAGATGCGATCGAAGAGTCTGACCCCGTCGGTGCTGAGGACGCATATCGCAGGGCGATCGCCCTCGACGACCAGTACGCAGACGCACATCTGAACCTCGGGAGGTTGCTCCACAACTCCGGGGCCGTTCGCGATGCCCTCGCCGAGTATCAACGCGCGCTCGAAATCGATCCTGACGATGCAACGACACAGTTCAATGTTGGAGTGGCGTCCCAGGATCTCGGATACGAGAGCAAGGCCATCGGAGCCTATGAGAGGGCCATCGCCCTCGCCCCACGGTTTGCCGATCCCCGCTTCAACCTCGCAGCGATCTATGAGCAGCGAGGTGATCGGCCTACGGCCATCCGCCACCTGAGGGCCTACCGGGAGTTGGTCGAGGGCGTGTGACGCCTAGGTTGCGCTGAACTCGAGTGCCGTAGCGCACATCGCCGCTGCCCTCGATATCAGACGGATCCGGAGAACACGAGCAGGGCGACCATCACGATCAGCCATGCGGCGATGCCTCCACCGACGACGAGCCACCGCATCCATGGCGGGATGAGCGACTTCCCGAATACGAAGTAGGCGATGACGCCGAGGATCGGGACGAGCAGGATGACGAAGAACCAGAGGATCACGAGACCCCTCGACATGTCCTCCTGACGACGCACCATGTCCCAGATGGCGAGGGCGATCCAGCTGCCGACCAGGGCGAGCGGGAGGAAGTACGCCCACATGCTGGCGATGACGGTCCATATGGTTGGGTCGCTCACGGGTATTCCTGACACGGTGATCTCCTTGCCTCGGATCTCGATGCCGTCAGGAACGACGGGCGTTTCGATCGCACTCAGGTCCGGTTTCTCGAACACGTTGACGGCCGGTACGGGAGAGATCCCTGCGTCCGGCATACTTGCCTGTGGTGGGGGAGGGGGCCATTCGCGGTAGTCGCTTCCAGGGGGGAAGTCGTAGTTGGCATCGGCGGTCGCCCCAATGAGGAGCAGCGGTCCATAGATATCCCACACGATCGGGACGTTGATGCCGCTGCAGCTATGCAACAGCTCGAGGAACAGTGGCTTCGTCTCGGATGTGTAGCGGTTCCCCTCGAAGCAGTTGTTCGGCGCCCACGGGCCGAAGAGTGCGAGATCGGCCATACCGCTTCCTGCGACCGTGTTGTCGACGACCACGTTGCCCTCTGCCCACCAGATGTTCTTGTCGGGCAGCACGGAAGCAACGATCCCGAAACGTTTGTGGTTGAGCACGAGGTTCTTCTCGACCAGATTGCCGACGCCCCCTCCGAGGACGACGCCTTCACCCCACGCCAGCGGTGCGAGCCCCTTCGTCGGGGCATCGCCGTTGTTGTTGTCGATGATGAGGTTGCCGCCGATGTAGATCTCCCGCTGCGGCGGGAGGAGCTCGCTGTCCAACGAGTTCGGGACGACACCTCCCATGTTGTCGCGCCACTCGGAATTGATGAGGTACAGGTCCCCGCCAGCGTTCGTTCCGGACCAACCCAATCCGTTCGCGACCGACGTGACGTTCTCGACGACGGCATTGCAGGGGAAGCATTGACCGATGTAGAAGCCGGAATCCCTGTTTCCCTCGGCGTACGAGTGATCGAGCCGGCCGTCGATGGAATCGAATGCGTAGATGCCGTAGTCGCCGTTGTTGTGTGCTGTGAGGTATGAGCCTCGGTAGCCAGTTACCCCTGTCCAGTAGAAGCCGTTGGTCTTGTAGTTGCGCGCTGTCATGTTCTCCACGGCCACGCCGTCGGCAACGGCGTGGATGCCATTGCTGAGCTCGAAGCCGCCGTCGAGGATCACTTCGTTGCGATCGCTCCCCCGGATCGTCAGGGAGGGCACCCTCGCTATGACCGCTTCGTTGTAGACCCCTGGGGCGACAAGGATGAGGTCACCGGGATTCGATGCGTCGACCGCCTGCTGGATCGTTGCGTAGTCGGCAGGGACATTGCGGGTGTCCCCGCTCCAGACCTCGACGACGTCGTCCTCTGTCGGTGTTGGTCGTTCGTATTCCTGCACGTCCCCGACGATGACGTATCCGGCCATACCCTCGCCCTCGGGGGTTCCATGGAACGTGCAGAAGTACGAATAGACGCCGGGCTCGTTGAAGCTTCGGGAGTACCGCGCACCCTTGTCCATCACGAGCTCGGATTCCCACGAACCGTCGGATGCGAAGACATTGTGCGGATTGTCGCCCTCGATCCGCCATTCGATCTCACCGCCGACCGCAATCTCGACCACGTCAGGGGAGTAGGCGTCGTCGTATGCGAAGACCTGCGCCTGCCTGGAATTCGCGGTGGCGGCATCCGACGCCGTGCCTCCGTCGCATGCCGCCACGATGACCGCAAGTACGGCAACCATCAGTCCGACGCCTGCCATGCGGATTCTCGAACGCGTCACCCTGGGCACGGCGGCACTGTAGCGCCGACGACATTCCGTTGCACGTGTCGCCGAGACCGAGTGGAGCGTTGGATCGATGCGTCGGTTCCATGTAACGAGGCCGACGCCGAAGTGCATCAGGATGGTGTTCATAGCCGACGGATCATGGTTGACTCTGTAGTGCGAAGCCGTGAGGCCGAGCGCTCCCCGTTCGCAAGGGGATGACGGGAAGAACGGTTTGCACTAACGCACGGAGTTGGGTACCGTTCCTCTTCTGCCGGTCACCCGGCGGTGGTTGTCGCTTGTTCTAAGTGGCGATACAATGTGAGGCCCCAGCGAGGACTGTGAAATGCAGTGCGCGCTGGACCGGGCTCCTTGACAACTGAACAGTGCGTCGATCGTGCGCTGCAAAGCGGACGATCGAGATTGACAGGCGCTTGCCGCGGAAGCCAAACAACTGGGCGGCCGAACCGGCGAGCGTAACGCGATCATCAGACCGACCACTTCGGTGGAAGGAACGATGTTCGTACAAGCCAACGGTCATGCACATAGAGGACCCCGTTCCTCGTATGACCGCATCCTTTTGAGGGATGAAAAAACTCCTGGTTCGCATGAGAATGCGAACACAGGATCGTTCTCATCGAAGAACTTCGATGGAGAGTTTGATCCTGGCTCAGGACGAACGTTGGCGGTGCGCTTAATGCATGCAAGTCGAGGGAGAACCACGAGATCCGTAAGGTGATCGTGGGGAAACCGGCGAACGGGTGCGTAACACGTGAGAAACCTGCCCCCCAGACCGGGACAGCCCAGGGAAACCTGGATTAATACCGGATATTCTCTTTGGATCGCATGATCCTTTGAGGAAATGGTCCGCTGCTGGGGGATGGTCTCGCGGCCTATCAGGTAGTTGGTGAGGTAACGGCTCACCAAGCCGAAGACGGGTAGCTGGTCTGAGAGGACGATCAGCCACACTGGAACTGAGACACGGTCCAGACTCCTACGGGAGGCAGCAGCAGGGAATATTGCACAATGGGCGAAAGCCTGATGCAGCGACACCGCGTGCGGGATGAAGGCCTTCGGGTTGTAAACCGCTTTCAGGAGGGAAGAAAATGACGGTACCTCCAGAAGAAGCTCCGGCCAACTACGTGCCAGCAGCCGCGGTAATACGTAGGGAGCAAACGTTGTCCGGATTTATTGGGCGTAAAGGGCTCGTAGGCGGTTCAACAAGTCGGTCGTGAAAGCCTGGGGCTCAACCCCAGGATGCCGGTCGAAACTGTTGTGACTTGAGTTCGGTAGAGGTGAGTGGAATTCTCGGTGTAGCGGTGGAATGCGCAGATATCGAGAGGAACACCCGTAGCGAAGGCGGCTCACTGGGCCGATACTGACGCTGAGGAGCGAAAGCGTGGGGAGCAAACAGGATTAGATACCCTGGTAGTCCACGCCGTAAACGATGAACACTAGGTGTAGCGGTTCGATTCACGACTGCTGTGCCGAAGCTAACGCATTAAGTGTTCCGCCTGGGGAGTACGGCCGCAAGGCTAAAACTCAAAGGAATTGACGGGGCCCCGCACAAGCGGCGGAGCATGCGGCTTAATTCGATGCAACCCGAAGAACCTTACCTGGACTTGACATCATG
>JAQAZV010000056.1:0-13965 GCA_032127155.1 Acidimicrobiia bacterium | reverse complement strand
CACCTTGGCTGAAAGGGAACACGGCCTTGTCGATCGCTTTTGCGTACTCCTCCGTCGACAGGATGAGGCCGCCGCGAGGGCCGCGAAGCGCCTTGTGGGTCGTGGCAGTGACGATGTGGGCGTGGGGTACGGGCGATGGATGGGCGTCACCGGCGATCAGTCCGATGATGTGTGCGGCGTCGACGAGGAGGATCGCTCCGACCTCATCGGCGATGGCCCTGAACGCTGCCCAGTCGACAAGACGCGAATACGACGAGTAGCCAGCAACGATCATCTTGGGACGATGCTCCACCGCAAGGGCCCTCACCTCGTCCATGTCGATGCGTTCCGTTTCGGAATCCACGCCGTAGGCCACGAACTCGAACAACTGCCCGGAGAAGCTCACTGGGGAGCCGTGGGTGAGGTGACCACCCTGATCGAGGCGCATTCCCAGAATCGTGTCCCCTGGTTCGAGAACGGCGAAGTACGCAGCCATGTTCGCCTGTGAGCCAGAGTGTGGCTGCACGTTGGCGTGGTCTGCCCCGAAGAGCTTCCTGGCACGATCGATCGCGAGAGACTCGATCTCGTCGATGACCTCGCAACCTTCGTAATACCGCCTGCCGGGATAGCCCTCCGAGTACTTGTTCGCCAGAACCGAGCCCGAAGCTTGCATCGTCGCATAGTCAACGAAGTTCTCAGACGCGATCAGCTGGATGTGGGACCGCTGACGTTGCGCATCCTTGGCGATGAGCGCTGCCAACGATGGGTCAGCCTCAGCGAGCGGCGTCATGTCGGTCATGGGGACTCCTCGTGATACGGCGGCCGGTCTTCGGTGCGTCGTCTGACGAATCTAGTCCGACGCGGATTCTGCGACGACTCCGCGAACCCTCACCAGGACACGATCCGCAACAGCGAGGCCCGGAAGAGAGACAAGAGGGGCCATCAACCCGTACACGGTGCGGTCGATGCCAAACAACCATACGAATGCAAGCGATATCGCAACCGTTGTTCCTATCCGCACCCCTCCGCCGACGCTGTCGGGTTCGGGCTGGAGGGCCGTCGAACCTCCAACGCCGGCGGCCGCCAGCGGTGCAGCAATCGCGAAGGAGTCGACTCCGGTCACTTGGGATGCAATGAGGAGGGCAATGGCCGTGCCGAGGCCTGAGAGCGATGCACGAAAACCCGTCGATGCGAGGTCGTCTGCCCCACTGAGCGCAGCGAGGGCATACAGGCTGAAGACGAGCCCCAGAGCGATGATGACGAGGGCGATCGTACGATCTCCGGACAACGAGAGGAACCCGAACCAGAGGGAGATCGCCCAGATCAGCGTTGCGGCACCAATCGCAAGCGCCCGATGCGGCGTCACAACTCGACCGGACCTCGCCGCAGCACCATCTCGGATGGCCGTGTCAGATCGACGAGGGTTGACGGACTCCCTCCACCGGATTGCCCCGGAAGGTAGGTCATGACGAGATCGCCGAAGAGGCTCTCGGCCTCGTCGGCACTCGCTACCGGCGGTTCATCGGATCTGTTCGCCGATGTCACTGCGAGGGGACCGGTCAAGGAGAGCAGCTCGAGTGCGACGGCGTGATCTGGGCAGCGAAGCGCCACCGTCCGCCTGCGAAGGTCTCCGAGCCACGTAGGGGCCGTGTCGAGCCTCGGAACAACGAGGGTGACGGCTCCCGGCCAGTAGCGTTCGGCCAGTTCCAGGGCCCTGTCGCTCATTGCTCCGAGCGAAAGGCCCTGATCGAGATCGGCAACGAGGATCGCTATCGGCTTGCCATCGTCGCGGCCCTTGACGTCATAGAGCCGATCGAGAGCAGCCTCGTCGTACGGGTCAGCGGCAAGGCCGTAGACCGTATCCGTCGGGACCCCGATGATCTCACCACGCTTGAGCGCCCGTGCAGCAGCCGTTACGTCCACGTGTCCCTCCCGCTGTGCTGAGGACCACACGCTACCCGAACCGCGCGACCGTATCGTCGTCGCGTCACTCAGCCACCTCGGATGATCGGTGCCCGATGATGAACCGATGCTTGCCGCCCAGATCCTGCTTCACCACGGGGTGGAGGTCGGAGAATGCCTCAGCTGCCTCGGGTGCGTGGAACTCCGACACCTCGCACACAATCGTTCCACCCGGCCTCAGCCATGACGGCGTGCCAGCAGCGATTCGCTCGATGACCTCGAGTCCCGTCGGCCCCGCTACGAGGGCAAGCGTCGGTTCCCTTCGGACGTCCTCTGGGAGATCTGCGTACTCGCGTTCAGCGAGGTAAGGAGGGTTTGCCACGATCAGGTCGACCTGTCCCCTCAGGTGCGGAGGGAGTGGATCGAACAGGTCACCGACCAGAACCGTGACATCCAACTCCGCACGCCGCGCATTCTCGGTGGCGACCGCCACCGCATCGGACGAGATGTCGGTTGCCAGCACGGTGGCGTGCGGAAACGTGGATGCGAGGGCCAGAGCGAGGTTTCCACTCCCGGTGCAGAGGTCCACGACCACCTCGGGCGGTGACAGCACAGAGACGATCTCGAACAACTCCTCCGTCTCCGTGCGCGGCACCAGCACACGTTCGTCGACAGACACGATGATCGGTCCGAAGGGAACAGATCCCTCGATGTACTGGAGCGGTTCACCGCCACGCCTACGGGCCGACATCTCCTCGAATGCCAGTAGCTCCGTCGGTGTCAGCTCGATGCCAAGCCTGATCTGGACCGAATTCCGGCCAGTAGCCAAAGCCAGGAGCCGGATCGCCTCGTGTTCGGGAAGCGGGCTGCGCGCGAGAACGAGCCGCGATGTCTCGCTCATGACTCGTCGGCGAGTTGGGCAGCGACGTCATCTGCAACGAGAGCACGGTGGAGTTCATCGAGATCGCCGTCGAGGACCGCGGGGAGGTTGTGGACCGTGAGACCGACACGGTGATCGGTGACCCTGTTCTCCTTGTAGTTGTAGGTGCGGATCTTCTCGGCTCGCTCACCGGAGCCGACCTGGGAACGACGCACCGAAGCCCTCTCGCCCATTCGCTCCTCGAGCTCGATCTGGTAGAGCCGCGCACGCAGGACGCGCATCGCTTTGATCTTGTTCTGGAGCTGGGACTTCTCGTCCTGGCACGAAACCACGATGCCTGTTGGGACGTGGGTTATCCGTACCGCCGAATCCGTGGTGTTCACGGATTGACCACCAGGGCCCTGCGATCGCATCGTTTCGATGACCAGATCGTTGTCGTTGATCTCGATCTCGACGTCCTCGACTTCGGGAAGAACCGCCACGGTCCCCATCGACGTGTGGACCCGTCCCTGGGATTCAGTCTTCGGTACCCGCTGGACGCGATGGGGACCCGCCTCGTACTTGAAACGTGAATACGCGCCCTTTCCCTTTACGGCGAAGGTCACTTCCTTGATACCACCACCATCCGTGGGTGCCACGTCGATCGGTTCGATCGTCCAGCGCAGGCGCTCCGCAAAGCGCTCGTACATCCGATAGAGGTCGGCAGCCCATAGGGCTGCTTCGTCGCCCCCTGCTGCCGATCGGATCTCGACGATGACATCCTTGTCGTCATCAGGATCCTTGGGAACCAGAAGAAGACGCAGCCGCTTGTCGAGGGCTTCGAGCTGCGTCGTCTGCTCTGCCACGGTGTCCGCGAGGTAGGCAGCCATCTCCTCGTCGTTGTCACCGCGTGCAAGCTCCGAGGCCTCCACGATCTCTTGGGCGGCATCGCGATAGGACCGATAGGTCTCGACAATCGGCTTCAGCTCTGCGTGCCGTGTTGAAACCTCGCGGTACAGCTGTTGATCAACCAGGATCTCGGGATCCGCCAGCTGTCGCAGTGTTTCCTCGAACGCGGCTTCTGCGCCTTCGAGTCGTTGGGCGAGACGGTCATCCATCGTCTTCGCCGAGATCGATCTCGGCGGTGAGGGCGGCCGGCACGATCGGACCCCTCGCCTTCACCTCATCGATCGCGTCATGGTTGAGCGCAGTCAGGAGCGACACGACCGCAACGGCAACCTGTGCGTCGTCTGGCTCCTTCGTGGTGATCGATTGGATCCACATCCCTGGCTTGGAGGCCCACGCCAACCAACGTGTACCTGCGGCAGCCCTCAGCACCTCGTAGGAGATCCCTGCGATCACAGGAATGAGCAGGATGCGCGCGGCAATCTGTATACCGAACGGCAGCGGCGCGAGGAACAAGAAGAGGACGAAGGAAACCATCGCCACGATGATGATGAACGATGTCCCACACCTCGGGTGTCGCGGGCTGTACTTCTGGATCGCGACCGTGTCGAGGGGGTCGCCGTTCTCATAGGCGTGGATGGTCTTGTGCTCGGCACCGTGGTATTGGAAGACGCGTTGGATGTCAGGATTCCGCCCGATGACCCAGATGTACCCGACGATGAGGGCGATCCGGAGCGCGCCGTCGATGATCACGAAGAACAAGGCGTTTCCTCCGACGAGCCCTTTGATCCAGTTGGCGGCGAACGCCGGGCCGAGCACGAAGATGCCGAGGGCGGCGACAAGAGCGATCACCATCGTCAGGATGATCTCGCGTCTCGTGACTTTCTCTTCCTCCTGACCGGCCTTTTCCGCTGACCACGAGAGCGCCTTGAACCCGAGGGTCAGGGACTCGATGAGAACGAAGATGCCGCGCACGAAAGGAACCTTCGCAAGGTCGTTCCGCGAGGAAAGTGCAGGGAGATCATGTCTCCTGGCTTCGATCACACCATCGGGACGACGAGCGGCGACAGCCCAGGCGTCAGGGGCGCGCATCATGACACCCTCGATGACTGCCTGGCCGCCAACCGAGGCACCAGGGGATCGACTCAACTAGGCCTCCGCTGCAGTGTCCGCGTCTTCGGTCTGCTTCGGGGTGCCTGACTGGCCGTACCGTCGGCGGAACCGCTCAACTCGGCCTGTCGTATCGACGAGGATCTGCTTCCCGGTGTAGAACGGGTGGCTCGCAGACGAAATCTCGACCTTGGCGAGTGGGTAGGTGGTTCCGTCCTCCCACTCGATGGTGTCAGACGTCTCGATCGTCGACTTCGTGAGGAACTTGAGGTCGGATGACGTGTCCTGAAAGACAACGGGTCGGTAGTTCGGATGGATATCGGACTTCACGGGTACTCCTGCTTTGAACTCGGAAACTCTACCGCGTATCTCACTGACTGCTCTTGGCGACTGACTCGAGGAAGGCAGCGTTGGACTTTGTGCTCTTCAGCCTGTCGATGAGCAGCTCGAGGGCGGCTCCGGACTCGAGGGCCAGGAGCACTCTGCGGAGCTTCCACACCTCCTGGAGCTCATTCCTCTCGAACAGCAGTTCTTCACGCCTGGTGCCAGAGGATTCGATGTCGATCGCGGGGTAGATGCGCTTGTCAGCAAGCTTGCGATCGAGCCTGAGCTCCATATTGCCGGTTCCCTTGAACTCCTCGAAGATCACTTCGTCCATCCGGCTCCCGGTCTCCACGAGGGCCGTTCCGATGATCGTGAGGCTGCCTCCCTCTTCGATGTTCCTTGCCGCACCGAAGAACCTCTTCGGCGGGTAGAGGGCCGTCGAATCCACACCACCGGACAGGATTCGACCGGATGCGGGTGTCGCGAGGTTGTGCGCCCGTGCGAGCCTCGTGATGGAATCGAGCAGGATGACAACATCCATGCCTGATTCGACCATGCGCTTTGCACGCTCGATCGCGAGCTCGGATACCTGGGTGTGCTCCTCTGCGGGGCGGTCGAAGGTGGAGAAGATGACCTCTCCCTTGACCGACCGTTGCATGTCGGTCACTTCCTCGGGACGTTCGTCGACGAGCACCACCATCAGGTGACACTCGGGGTTGTTCGTCGCGATGGAATGGGCGATGTCCTTGAGGACGGTCGTCTTGCCAGCCTTTGGCGGCGATACGACAAGACCGCGCTGTCCCTTTCCGATGGGAGCAATCAGGTCGATGATCCTCGACATCATCAGATCACCCTTGCCATCGATCTCGAGGCGGAGACGCTGATCGGGGAACAATGGCGTCAACGACGAGAACTTGGGGCGGCTTGCCGCAACATCCGGTTCGACCCCGTTGACCTTCGTTGCACGTACGAGCGCCGGGAATTTCTCCTGCGCCCGTGCGACACGAATCGGACCTTCGATGATGTCACCCTTGCGAAGACGGTCCTTTCGGACGATGTTGGCCGCGACATAGACGTCCTTGTCGCCTGGGAGGTAGCCCGTGACCCTGAGGAAGCCGTACCCCTCAGGAAGGATGTCGAGGATTCCCTGCCTGACCTCGAGTTCTGACTCGTCGATCGGCTCGCGATTCCTGTTGCGACTGCGGTTTCTGTTGCGGTTCCTGTTGCGGTTCCTGCCACCCTGGCGATCGTCCTGGTCATCGTCATAGCTGGACCCGCCACCACTGTCGGAATCCTGGGAATTCGATTCGGATGCCACCTCTGCGACCGCCTCAGGGGCATCAGCGGGGAGCATGGATGGGTCGAACCCGTCGGCTTCGAGGACGACGTCGATCAGCTTGGACTTCTGTAGTCCGTCATGGTCGACGCCGAGCGACGACGCAATCTCGCGAAGCTGCGGCAGCTTCATCTCCTGGAGTTTGGCCCTTTCGGTGCTCATCTCGGCTGTACCCCTTTCGAGATGCTCAATGGGTGTGGCCACGAGGCCGGGGGGTGGCGCGGCACGCGAGTTCGCGGAGGGCGCCGGAGTTCCACGCGTCGGTCGGCGAGGACCGGGGTGGGATCACCGCAGTATACGGAATATCAGCCGCTACGCAACGACAATGTCATTCGGATGCGTTCAGGTCATCATCAACGGCATCGCCGAACTCGTCACCGAAGAGGCCACCGGTATCCTCTGCGTCACGATTCGCATCACGAGGGTCGGCACCCCGCCCAACCCCAGGCGGGAGGGACTCGTCGTCGAAATCGAACGGGTCGCCCTGCCCCAGGGGAGGCACGGCGACACCCTCATCCAGCTCGAGCTCCTCGATCTTGGTGCCACGGGACGAAATCTTGTTGGCACTGATGCGGATGTCCTTGATGTCGCGGTCCGCCTGGTCGAAGTGCGTCTCGAGTTTTCGAACCCGGTCCAGGAGCCTGTCGACGTCCTTCAGCATCACGGAGATCTCCACCTGGATCAGGCTCGCTTGCTCGCGCATGCGAACGTCGCGGAGGACGGCCCTCACGGTGGTCAGCGTCGCCATCATCGTGGTTGGTGAGACGAGGTACACCTTCGATCGATGGCTCAACTCGATGACATCGGGATGGTGGGCGTGCAGCTCGGCGTAGACCGCTTCCGAGGGAATGAACATCAGGGCAGAGTCCGAGGTCTCGCCAGGAATGATGTATCGATCGGCAATATCCCTGATGTGCTTCTTGGTATCCGACCCGAGCTGTTTGGCGAAGCGCTGACGTTCCATGTCATCGTCAGCATCGAGCATCGACATGTAGGCGGTGAGTGGGAACTTGGCGTCGATCACGATGGGGCCGGGCGGATTCGGCAGCTTGATCACACAGTCAGCCCTGCGAGCGTTGCTCAGGACGACCTGGAACCCGTAGGCGCTCGGCGGAAGCGCGTCGACGACGATGTCGTTGAGCTGGACCTCGCCGAAGGCGCCCCTGGCATGTTTGTCGTCGAGGACATGCTGGAGGGACACCACTTGTTCGGAGAGGTCGGTGATGTTCTTCTGCGCCTTGTCGATCGTCTCGAGTCGCTGCGACAGCTCACCGAGGGACTTGGCAGTTGCGGTCGCCGAGTCGCTGAGGTTCTCGCCCATGGCCGTGTGAACCGCCTCGAGGCGCAGATTCAATTCCTTCGTGATGATCTGCTGCGACATGGTCAGGGTGTCAGTGAGCGCCTTGGAGGTCGCCACCTGCTGCTGGGACACGGTGTCGACCTTGCCACCGAGCGCCTGTTGCGCGGCCATCAGGTCAGCCATCCGTCGGTCGATGTCGTCTGTCGGGGGCGGCACCGCGCGTCGGGAGACGCTGATCAACGCGATGGTGAGTCCGACGACCACCACGACGAGGATCGCTGTGAGCACATATGACACAGGTGGCACGGCCACGTTCCTCTCTGGCTATTCCTCAAGCGTAGAACCGAGCTGTGACAGATTCGCGGAACAGTGGAGCGAGGAGGGCGATTCATGTTCGCCCAGTCATGTTCCGATCGGAGGGATCTAGCGCAGTCCTGCCGCTGTGGCCACAGCGGAGACCGAGGCCTCGACGCTTTCGGGGACGGTGATGTCGGCCACAGCAGTGTCCGGATCCTTCAGGCCGTGGCCGGTCACCGTGCAGACGACCGGTCCCGGCGGCAACTCGCTGCGGTACTTCAGGATGCCGGCGACCCCAGCCGCCGAGGCTGGTTCGCAGAAGACACCCTCGCGCCGTGCCAGCAGTCGATAGGCATCGAGGATCTCGTCGTCGGTCACTGCCTCGATCCGGCCGTCCGATTCGTCCCTGGCCGTCAACGCTCCTGCCCATGACGCGGGATTCCCGATGCGAATCGCCGTGGCGATCGTCTCGGGGGCGTCGAACACCTCGCCGTACACGATCGGCGCAGCGCCCTCCGCCTGGAACCCCCACATGCGGGGCGCTCCTCCTCCCTCCGTGTATCCCCGCCAATAGGCCGTGATGTTGCCTGCGTTGCCGACCGGGAGGGCATGGGTGGCAGGCGCCGATCCCACGGCGTCCATGACCTCGAAGGCCGCGGTCTTCTGGGCCTCGATGCGATAGGGATTGACCGAGTTGACCAGGGCAACAGGGAAGTCCTCCGCAAGCGTACGGACGATCGAAAGGGCGTCGTCGAAGTTCCCGTCGATCGGAACAACGGTGGCTCCGTGCACGAAAGCCTGTGCCAGCTTGCCTGCTGCAATCTTCCCAGCAGGGAGGACGACGACGCAACCGATACCCGCCCTCGCCGCGTAGGCCGCCGCCGATGCAGACGTGTTGCCGGTCGAGGCGCAGGCGATCGCCTGCGCACCCTCCTCGATCGCCTTGGAGACGGCGAGGGTCATCCCGCGGTCCTTGAACGAACCCGTGGGGTTCATCCCCTCGAACTTCAGGAGGACGTCACGCCCGACAAGACTGCTGACATGGGGTGCAGGGATGAGTGGCGTCCCACCTTCGAGCAACGTCACGACCGGTGTCCCCTCAGTGACGGGCAACCGATCGCGGTACTCCTCGATCACCCCACGCCACATCAGCATGTGCCACTCACGACGCGTCGCCAAGGACACGGATGACCGAGGCAACCTCAACAACCTCGTCGAGCCCCGCGATGAGCTCCACTGCCCTTCGCTGGTCACCCTCGACGGCGCGATGGGTGACGACGATCAGCGACGCCTCCGCATCGACACCCTCCTGCCAGACACTGCGGATCGAGACACCGACATCGCCGAAGGCCGACGCCACTTTCGCCAGGACACCCGGTCGGTCATCGACGAGCAGTCGCACGTACCAAGCGGTGGAAACCTTCTCGTAGGGCACGATCTCCCCTGGCGAGAACCGGATACGCGGGGCGACCTGGGCACCGGCAAGGGTCTCCCTGGCGGCATCGATCACGTCACCAAGGACCGCAGTTGCTGTCGGATGTCCTCCCGCGCCGGGACCGGCGAACAGCAATGACTCGATCGACGGACCCTCGATGAAGACGGCATTCGTCGCTCCCCTGATGGAGGCGAGCGGATGTTCGATCGGGACCATTGCCGGATGGACCCTGGCGCTCACGCCATGCGGGAATTGTTCGCAGATCGCAATGAGCTTCACGGCGTATCCGAACTCCTGGGCGAACGCGATGTCGAGGGGATCGACCGACTCGATGCCCTCTCGGTAGACGTCATCGATGCCGATCCATGTTCCGAAGGCAAGCGACGAGAGAATCGCAGCTTTCGCCGCCGCATCGGCGCCCGAGACATCCGCCGTGGGATCTGGTTCGGCGTACCCGAGCTCCTGGGCAGCTGCCAGGGCATCGGGATAGGACTCCCCCAGCTCCGACATCTGCGTCAGGATGTAGTTGGTCGTTCCATTGACGATCCCGAGTACACGCGTGATCCGTTCGCCGGCGAGCGTCTCGGAGAGCGGTCGGATGATGGGAATGCCACCACCGACCGAGGCTTCGAACAGGAGCGGAACGCCTGCCCGTTCGGCAGCTGCGATGAGCTCGGGCCCGCGTGCCGCGATCAATTCCTTGTTGGCTGAGACCACGGGCTTGCCAGCCTGAAGGGCGGCGAGGATGAGGTCACCAGCGGGCTCCCTCCCGCCCATGACTTCGACGACGAGATCCACCGATGGGTCGTTCACCACCGAGAACAGATCTGTGGTGAGCGTCCCTTCCGGCACGGTGAAGGGACGAGGGCGGTCGAGATCCCGAACACCGATACGGCGAACGTCGAAGAACAGTCCGGTCTTCGCCGCGATGGCTTCGGACTCCCCGACGAGGCGAGCCACGAGGGTTCCTCCGACCGTTCCTGCACCCAGCATGCCGATTCCGATGGTTCGTTCCATGTCCGGCGACGATAGCTGCAGATCGTCGCATTCCAGCGAGTGACCAGCCACCGACACCTCGCAGGGGCCAGCGCATTGGCGCGCAGCACTTCAGTCATCAGCCCCAGTTGCCGAAGCACTTCCCATGGCACACCGCATGGGGCTTGCTCGTCGTGTGACGCTTCTCAGCGTCGCGATGTCCTTCGCCGTACTCGCCCCCGTCGCCGCCCTTGCCGACGACGGCGATACCGGTACCACCACCACCACGACGTCCACCACCTCTACTACGATGGCCACGTCCACCACGACGACTACCGCGTCGCCGCCACCTGCAGCGAGTGATGCCCCACCCGCTCCGGTTGCCAAGCCGACTCCCCGTCCCACGTTCACCCCCGTCAAGCGATACGACGTGAAACGCAAAATGGTGTTCCCGATCATCGGGGTCAGCAAGTTCTGGGCAGGGTTCGGGGGGTGCAGGGACAACTGCACGCGCGAGCACCACGGCATCGACATCGTCACATATGGATGGAAGGGTCTCCCGGTCGTCGCCGCACATGACGGAACCGTGGTGAAGGTCACCTATGACGAGGGGAACGCCGGATGCTCCGTACGCATCAGGGCTCGCGACGGATGGGAAACGCGGTACTACCACCTGAACAGCGATTTCCCTGGCACCGACGATATCGGTTTCCCGTGCCCTGCCCCCGGTATCGAGGTCGGCTTGAACGTGGTGGCTGGTCAAATCATCGGATATGTCGGTGACAGCGGAAATTCCGAGGAGACAGTCCCGCATCTCCACTTCGAACTGAGGAACCGGTCCGGATATCCGATCGATCCCTACAAGTCATTGAGGGCTGCGGCCAAGGTTTCGTACGAGTGGCTGTCGACTGATCCGCAGGCCGCGTCGATCGCACTCTCCCAGAAGACCCATCCGTCGAACGCTGGTGTGGTCGTTGTTGTGCCTGCCAGTGAGGTGCATCGGCTCGGTTCGAGCGAGACGGAGATGACGGTCCTCAACGCACCCCTCGTCGTCATCGACAGGGACAACCCCCAACCAGCGATCGAAGAACTCCATCGACTGGCTCCCGGTCGTATCGTCGGCCTTACCGACGATGATCGGGACTGGTTGCGCGACCGCATCCAATCTCTCGCACCCATCTTCTCGGTGGATCCCCTCACGACGACGCCACAGCCCGCTGCGCCGATACCGCATGACGCTTCCCCTACGGTCACCACGCTCTATACGCCGGATCGCTTCCCGACAGTCATCGCCGGTGTCATCGATCGGCTCCGGAAGTCTCAGATCGAAGACTTCTCGTCCTTCACCACAGACCACCACTCCCTTGTGCTCACAACAGAGAGCTGGGCGCCGCGCAAGGTCGGCGTGGGATCCTGGACGTGGCCAGGGAAGTACGCAGACACGTCAGTCGTCTGGTGGCTGACCGGTGACGGATGGATACCGTTGGCAATGTCAGCGGACGCACCCGATCCTGGTATCGCCTATGTCACGGAGAAGCTTGCTGTCCCTCATACGCTGGCCTACCTCGGGAGCCTCACCGAGCTTCCTGCCATGCCGGTCTGGCGCTCCTCGTAGTACCGAGAGCAATTGAGGTCTGGATTCAGGCGGCCGAAGCCCCTACAGTCTGATTATGGCAAAGCGAGGGGTGGTTCCCCTGCTGGCCCTGTTCGTCGTCGTGATCGTCATGGCGACATCGGCCGGGACGGCGGAGGCAATTGAGGGGGAAGGCGAAACAGTCACTCCTGCCACCGCGTCCACAGGCGGTCAGGCGACCGCCGAGGACCAATCAGATCCCCCAGCCGAGACGCTCGAAGAACTCCCCGTCGTACGACCGATCGTGTTCCCCGTCGTGGGACCGGCATCGTATTCAGCTGGATTTGGCGACTGTCGCGACGGCTGCACGAGACTTCACGAGGGCATCGACATTCTGACGTTCGGATGGAAGGGATTCCCTGTGGTTGCCGCCCACGATGGGGTCGTGACCCGCCTTGGGTTCGGGGGTGAACTCTCCGGATGCTCGATCGCCATCACCGATGTCGAGGGATGGAGCACCCGCTACCTCCATCTCAATACGGACTTCCCCGGAACGGACTTTCCAACCGACGTCTGCTACGCCCCGGGAATCGCTGCTGGCATCCCCGTCCTTGCCGGCACCATCATCGGGTGGGTGGGGGACACAGGGAACGCTGAGGAAACCGTGCCTCACCTGCACTTCGAAATCCGCGATCCCGAAGGCGTGGCCGTCGACGCATGGCCGTCGCTCCAAGCGGCACCACACATCTCGTTCCAGTGGATCAATCCCGTTGATTCCCTCGATGTCATGGCAGTCGCCTTCCCAGGGCCCGAGACAACCATTCACGTCATCGAAGCCTCGGATTTTGGGTCGGTCGCCAACGGCGCGTCGGCCTCGCTGTCGTTGAACGTTCCACTCGTCGTCTATGACACACAGGATCCAACGGCGGCTCGGGAATTGATCAAGGTTCTCGCTCCCGAGCGCATCGTCATCCTGAGCAGCTCGGGGCCACCGCCGTACCTGGACGATCTGCGATCGCTCGCGCCGATTGTTGAGATGTCCTCCCTGGCCATGGTTTCGGACGAGCCCGTGACGCCACCCGAGGTTCCATCCATCCTCTCCATGAGCGCCGCCGGCAGCGAGGATCGAGAGGACGACCCGACCCACGCCCACGATCCCGTTGGCGCTCGCTATGTGGTCGTGGTGGCGAGTCGAGGTGACCGGGACATCGACACCGTCACCTCCGGAGTACCAAGCGACGTTGTCCCCGTTCTCGTCCCTGGGCGTGGCCTGCCACGCGATCTCGGAACCGAGGCGATCGACCTTCCGGGGCCGGATGCCAGGACGGATGGGCTGTGGTGGCTCACCGCCGACGGCTGGCGATTCACGCGGGATCCAGCGGCTCGTCCCCACCGGGGTGTTGCCTACGTGCCGTCAGGGCAGCTCGATGCGCCAACGCTCGCGTTCCTGCTGAGCAACGCCACCGCACCAGCCATGCCCATCTGGAACCATCAGCCGACATCTCTTGCGAGCAAGTCGCTGTAGGTCTCCCGTTCGATGACGAGCCTCGCTGTGCCGTCCCTGACGAACACGACAGGCGGTCGCAGCACCTTGTTGTAGTTGGATCCCATCGATTGGCCATACGCACCGGTGACGGGGGTACACACGACGTCACCGACCGCGAGGGCTTCAGGCAGGTAGGCCTCGCGAACGATGACGTCACCTGACTCGCAGTGCTTCCCAACGATGCGCATCTCGCGTGGGCGGGGCGCATCGACATTGGCCGCAACAAATGCCTCATAGCCGCTGCCGTAGAGAACGGGTCGAGGATTGTCGGACATCCCACCATCCACAGCGGCGTACTCGCGGACCCCAGGTATGTGCTTGATGGTTCCGACCCTGTATGCGGTGATGGCGCTGTCAGCAACGATGGCTCTGCCAGGCTCAGCAGTGATCCTGGCAGTGACGCCTGACGAGGACGCAACATCG
>JAQAZV010000055.1:0-3853 GCA_032127155.1 Acidimicrobiia bacterium | reverse complement strand
ACTGGGCTACCTCAAGGACGCTGCAGAAAAGCTGCCCAACCTCAATCTCGTGCGCTATCATCTGGGTATGACACACAAGGCGCTTGAGCAACCGAAGGAAGCCAGGGCTGAGCTCGACAAGGCGCTCATCAGCTTCAGGGAGTCTGTCGGAGACGAGCGTTCCGAGGATGCGTTCGAGTTCGTCAGTTGGCTCGCCGGCGGTGGCGGGCACTGATTCGGGGCCCCGCCGCAGGGGTACCGTTGCTGCAGAGGAGGGAAACATGAAGAAGTTGTTCAAGTTGCTGGTGCTCCTGTTGCTTGTGGCCGCCGTGGCGGCAGCCGTCGCAGCGTTCGTATCCCGCAAGAAGTTTGAAGCCATGAGCGACGATGAGATCCGAGGGTTCCTCGCGGACAAGCTCGAAGGCAAGGTCGCCAGCGACCAGTTGGCGAGTATCCAGGACGCTGTCATTTCTGGTGTCCGCGCCAAGAAGGGCTCAGCGGACGAAGAGGTCGTCGCCGAGGTTGCGGAGGTGGCCGAGGAATTGGCCGAGATCGCAGGCGATTCCACAGCTGGGGCCACGAAGACATCGAAGGCGAAGGCCGACAAGGTTGCGAAGAAGGCGAGCGACGCCATCGAGGCGATCGTCGCGGTGTCCGGCGAGACGGACTGACCTCAGGTCGCGGCCGGTTCCGATCGGTTCGACCTCAAACTGTCAGCCGTGTATAGCGCCAACGCTGTCCACACCATGGCGAACCCGAAGAGGGTCGCTGATATGAGCCGCTCGTTGAGCACGGTCAGGCCGACCAGGAGCTGGAGCGTCGGTGCGATGTACTGCAGCACGCCGACCGTTGCCAGGGGAATGCGTTGTGCCGAGGCCCCGAACAAGAGCAGCGGTATCACGGTGATCGCGCCTGTACCGACAAGGAAGGCCACGGCTGTGACCGATGGGGCGATGACCGGGGATGTGGGATCGTTGTAGGCAAGCCATACGACGATCGCGGGGATGGTGAGGACCGCCACCTCACCGAACAGTCCAGGGAGGGGTTTCGGGGCATCGACTCGCTTCTTGAGGAGCCCGTAGACCCCGAAGGAGAAGGCCAGCGTCAGTGAGATCCACGGGACGGCGCCCAGCTTGAGGCCCATACCGATGACGCCAACGGCAGCAATCCCGACCGCTACCCATTGGAGGCGACGGAGGCGTTCATGGAGCACGATCACCCCAAGGGCGATGGAAACGAGGGGGTTGATGAAGTAGCCGAGCGACGCATCCACAACGTGACCGCTCGTAACCGCCCACACGTACAGCCCCCAGTTCGTCATGAGCAGTGCTGCGGCAGCCGTCGTCATCAGGAGCGCCCTCGTCGAAGCGAAGTCTCTCCTCACCTGCGGCCACAGATGCCGGGTAGAGATAGCGATCGCGAGGATGGGGAACGCGAACGCCACGCGATAGGTGATCAGATCGAGGGCTGGGACTTCATCGATGAGGTTCCAGAAGAGGGGTGACACGCCCCATACGACGTACGCCGCCACTCCGTACCAGAGACCACGGGTGTGTTCACTCATCGGTTGGGATGTCTGCATCCTTCACCAGTCTCATAGGCGGGTGGGTCATATGGGCGCTTGGTGCCCTTGTCAGGACAGCTTCGGCTTCTCGTCGCCAGCGAGATAGCGAGCCCCTGTACCCCCGCGAGAAGCTCGGTCACCTGGGTTGAAGAGTGCGCAGGATCGCAAAGACAGGCATCCGCAGCCGATGCAGTCAGCGAGGTCGTCCCGCAGACCCTCGAGTTCGCTGATTCTCCGATCGAGGTCTGCCCTCCAGCCCTTGGCAAGGCGTGCCCAATCCGCTGCGGTGGGTGTCCTCCCGCCGGGCAGGGATCCAAGGGCTTCAGCAATATCGTTCAGGCTCAGGCCGACCTCCTGGGCGGCCCTGATCACGGACACGGTCCGGATCACGGATCGCGGGAAGCGACGCTGGTTGCCGTCGGTTCTGAGGGAGGTGATCAAACCTCGATCCTCGTAGTAGCGGAGTGCCGAAGTCGCCATCCCGGTGCGTGCGGCGACTTCGCCAATGGTCAGGTACTCGTTCATCAGAAACCCCCCTGACTTCAAGTACGGTTGAAGTCGAACGCTGCGGGCATGGTACTCACACCTCACATTGCCCGAGCGCATCAATCAGGGCGATACGGCTACCAGCATCTGGACGGTCGTGCTCGGGTCAGACGTCCTCGTGGTCGAGCCCTATCTCTTCGTTACGCCTCCAGCAGCGTCTCCCAGGTGTTGGCGGATCGACCGATCAGGCTCCGTATCACGGTGTCCCGAGCCTCGATGTTCGGAAGTACGGGCTTCCTGAGGAGCATCGTCGCCTCCATGGACTCGACGCCACGGATATCAGGACGTTGTTGCCCGACACCGCTCCGACCCTTGTGAGGTCAATCAGACGGCCTCGGGCACCTGCTCGAACGCCTGACTGGGCGGTGAGGGTGCGGTGACCTGGCCACGGAACAGGATCCAGGAGACTGCTCCACCGATCACGGTGAGCGTCCCTCCGATGATGAATACGGCCGATACGCCCAACGCCGCAGCGAGGAGTCCTGCGAAGGCCTGCGATACCACCATTGCCAGTGAGATCACGGTGTTGAGCGCTGAATTCACTCGTCCGCGCAACTCGTCACCAACCAGCACCTGGGCGAGCGTGGCGACGCCCGCCTGGACGGGGGCCACGAGGATGCCGATGATCAGCAGGATCACGGCGAGCTGCCAGGGGGCGTCGGCGATGGCGATCGCTGACACGGCGAGGCCGGCCCCGATCATGCCTGTGCTGATCATGCGGGTCGGTGCGAACCTCTGGGCGAGGATCGCCACGACCGACCCCGAGGCGACCATACCGACGACCTGCATGGCGTTGAGGGCACCGAACCACACTTCGCTTGCCCCCATCACATCTACGACCAGGGGGACCATCAGAACGTTGACGGCGCCAAGGCCGAGCATCGCAATGGCTCCTGCCATGAGAACCCCCAGCAGGCTCCGGGAATGTCCGATGGTCGACAGGCCGATCCCGAGGTCCCTCATGAAGGAGCCCGCAGCGGCCGCGGCTTTCGCCCTGGTATCGGTGAGGGAGATCCGCGAGATCCAAATGGCGGAGATGGCAAACGTTGCGGCATCGATCACGAAGGCGATCGTGAGGTACTGGCTGAAGGCAGCGATGACGCCGACGAGGGCCGTTCCTGCGAGGTTGGCGATCACCCGCGACATCTGCGAGATCGTGTTCGCGGCAAGCAGATTGTCCTCGGGAACGACGAGCGGCAGGAGCGCCGCCTTTGCGGGGTTGAAGAGGGTGCCAATGGATGACTGGACGAAGGCCAGGAGGAACAGGAGCCACATCAGGTTCGGGTCACGGATGAGGACGAATCCCAGTACGACCAGTGCGCGAGCGCTATCGGACACGATCATGACCTTGCGTCGGTCGACGCGGTCCACGAAGGCGCCAGCGGGAAGCCCGAAGATGATCATGGGAAGGGTGGATGCGATCGCGACCCCTGCAAGGGCCAGCGTTGATCCGGTGAGACGTTGCGTCAGGATGAGAAGCGCGAGGAGCGTGAGGCCGTCGCCAAAGTCCGACACGACCTGGCCGATCCATAGCCTCCGGAAGTCGGCAATTCTGAGTAGGTGCTTGAGACCGTTCACGGGGACTCCTCCTTGGGTTGGGCGCTCGACGGTATGGACTGGGGCTCGAGTGGGAAGAACGTGTAGGTGAATCCGTACAGGGCATCGGTCGGGTCGCTGTCAGAGTCCTTGATGGTGAGGGTGAGGGCCTGCAACTCCGCGATGATCTCGATTGCGCGAGGGAGAGGCAATCGCGTGAGAGTGCGA
>JAQAZV010000054.1:0-14200 GCA_032127155.1 Acidimicrobiia bacterium | reverse complement strand
TGCAGCCTGGGCCAGACCCCGATGTGCAGAATCCTCGAGGGTCGCCCAGGTCGTGCCTGCACCGATATGGACCGCGTCAACGTATCGGAGCTCCTCGACACGTCTGAGTGACACCACGTGCGAGGGCCGGTGGTGCGCCAGGTTCACTTCGACCATCAGGTCGGTGCCGCCGGAGAGGAGTTGCGCATCGGGTCGCTGGGCCTTTGCGTCGATGGCTTCATCGAGATCTCGTGCCGCAAGGAACTCCATGCCGCGACGCTAGTCGGTGGCCGGCACTTGGTCGTCCGCCGTCGCGCTCGGTTCACCCAATGAGTCGCGTGGCCGCCTGGTTGTGTCGGCGCACGAGGTCTGGGACATCGACCCCGACAAGTCCACCATCGCGGACAACGGCGCGCCCATGGACGAAGCTGTGATCGACGCCAACCGGCGCCGCGAACACCACGGCGGCGACAGGATCGTGGAGCGCTCCGGAGAATCCGATTCGGTCGAGGGAGATCGCGATGAAGTCAGCTCCCATTCCGGCTTCGAGGGAGCCGACATCGTCCCTCCCGAGAACGGATGCTGAACCGCGGGTCGCCATCCGAAGTGCCTCCCGCGCTCTGAGCAGTCGCCCACCTTCGAGGGAGGGAGCGGCTGCAAGGCGGGACATCAGCATCGCCTGACGGACCTCGGCGAGGAGATGACTGGAATCGTTGCTGGCTGATCCGTCGACGCCCAGCCCCAGTCGCACGCCGGACGCAAGGAACCGACGGATCGGCGCGATTCCGGACGCGAGTCGCATGTTCGACGTGGGGCAATGGGCGACCCCGGTGCCAGATGCGGCCAAGCGGGTGATCTCGTCGTCGTCGATGAAGACGCCGTGGGCATACCAGACGTCGCTGCCGACCCATCCGAGATCCTCCATGAGCTCGACGGGTCGTCGTCCGAACGTGTCGATACAGAAGCGCTCCTCGTCGAGGGTCTCTGCGACGTGGGTGTGGAGATGGACCCCGTGATGACGGGCAAGTGCAGCCGATTCGCGCATGATCTCCGGCGTCACCGAGAAGGGGGAACAGGGTGCCACCACGATGCGAGTCATAGCCCCAGGCGATGGATCGTGGAAGGCTTCGATTACTCGCTGTGTGTCATCGAGGATCGCGTCCACATTCTCGACAACCGAATCGGGGGGCAGACCGCCAGCGCTCTCTCCCAGGCTCATGGATCCGCGTGCGGCATGGAAGCGGAGCCCGACAGGGGCGGCTCCCTCGATCTGATCGTCGAGGCTCGACCCGTTCGGGAAGATGTACTGATGGTCGGATGAGGTGGTGCAGCCTGAGAGGGCGAGCTCGGAGAGGGCAACCGTCGTCGCGATGCGAACATCGTCCGGTGTGAGCCTGGCCCATATCGGGTAGAGCGTCCGAAGCCAGTCGAACAGACCCACGTCCTGTGCTCCTGGTACCGCACGCGTCAGGGTCTGATAGAAGTGGTGATGCGTGTTGATGAGCCCTGGGAGGACGACGTGGCCCTCCAGGTCGATCACCTCATCGGCGGTCGTCGGCAGGCTGGCCGATGGTCCGACGTCTCGAATGAATCCGTCTTCTGCATAGAGCCCACCATCTTCGATCTCGGTTCCCGCATCGTCCATGGTGACGAGGACGTGCGCGTTGCGTACAAGGAGTGAGCCCATGGACTCGCAATGTACCATTGGTGGCGGATCGCCCCTCGGCATCGTCGAGGACTGCGCACTCCGGATCGCGGTGCTCGGTAGGGTTCGAGGGCATGCCTGATGAGGTGACGGAAGAAACGTGATCACGAAGTACTACCGGCCATCCACGCTCGAAGAGGCGCTGGCGCTCGTCGCGCGCGAGAACACCGTGGTTCTCGGGGGCGGAACGGTCGTGACCGCCGTGCGAGGCGGGTCCGACACCGAAGCCGTCGATCTTCAATCGCTGGGTCTCGTCGACATGGGAGTCGACACCGGCGTGCTTCGCATCGGCTCCATGTGTCGTCTGAGCGACCTTGTTGCCTCCCCCATCGTCCCGGACATCCTCAGGGACCTGGCTCGCCGGGAGGCTCCCAACACCCTTCGGAACGCGGCAACCATCGGCGGCACGATCGGGACAGCCGATCCCGAGAGTCAGCTTCTCACCGGCCTTCTCGCGTTCGATTCATCCGTCGATATCTCACGCGTCGGGTCGTCGACGGTTCACACACTCGATGCGATCCTCGGTGATTCGAGCCTTCTCAACGGTGGGGTGATCACTGCCGTCTCCTTTGCCGCCACCGGTGTGGCCACAGCGGAGCGAACCGGTCGAACCCCCATGGACACCCCGATCGTGTCCGTTGTGGCGCGGAGGAACGCCGATGGAGTGCTCGCTGTTGCCATCGCAGGTGTCGCGGACCGGCCGGTCATCGTTGATCCCGATCGGATCGGCGACCTCGACCCTCCCTCGGACTTCCGCGGCTCGTCGGCGTACCGATCGGCGCTTGCCTCGATCCTCACCCAACGAGCGCTCGTGGCAATCCCAGGGGGTGGGTCCTCGTGACCATCACACTCACCATCAACGGCGCGGAACGCAGCTTCGAGTGCGCCCCTCACGAATCACTCAGGACCGTCCTCCGCAGGGAGGGGTACTACAGCGTTCGCTTCGGATCCGACACCGGGGAGACGGGAGCCGCGGCGGTCCTCCTCGACGGAAGGCTCATCTCTGCTGACGTGATGCTGGCAGCACAGGCCGACGGCCACGCGATCGAGACGGTCGAAGGCCTTTCCCAGCCGGGTGGGATGCACCCCATCCAACAGGCCTTCATCGACACGGGGGCCATGCAATCCGGCTACTCGGCTCCTGCGATGATCCTGGCAACCAAGGCGCTCATTGCCGCCAACCCAAATCCCAGCGAGGGCGAGATCCGCGACGCACTATCGGGCATCCTCGACCGTGAGACGGGGTACCTGCGACCCGTGCACGCCGCCATGAGGGCAGCTGCGATCATGCGAGGCGACGAGCCGGATTCGCTCGGCATCGTCCACCTCGATCCGCTGCTCGGGCGTCAGGGGCCCCATGACAACCGGGACGATCAGTCTGCGATCGCACCCAGGGTCGTCCCGAGTGTTGATGTCCCACCGACGCGCATCGTGGGTCATTCCGAGCGAAAGACGGATGCCACGCGATTGGCGAAGGGAAACCCGTCGTTCACCGACGACACGGACCTCAGCAGGACACTGATCGCCAAGGTGCTGTACAGCCCCCACGCCCACGCCCGCATCGTTTCCATCGACGATTCGAAGGCTCTTGCCCTGCCGGGTGTGCATGGTGTGATCCACAACGGAAATGTCGCGAGGGTGCGATACGCCTCCGGTGGGCAGAGCTATCCGAACCCCCTTCCCTACGACCAGGTCAGCTTCGACACCAAGGTTCGATACGTCGGGGACCGCGTCGCTGCCGTCGCCGCCGAAACCGAAGAGATCGCCTTGACGGCGATCGATCTGATCGACGTGGAGTACGAGGTCCTTCCTGCCGTCTTCGACGAGAACGAAGCGATACGCGACGACGCACCTGTCATCCACGATGAGCCAGACATGGACGGAGCCCACGACGCCTCTCGCAACATCGTGCACCACCTCCAAGCAGCGACCGGTGACTTCGAGACTGCGATCGATGGCGCCGATCGGGTGTTCACCCAGACGCTCCGTGTCCATCAGGTGCAGCAGACCCCCATCGAACCCCATGTCGCGATCGCACGGTGGGACCACGATGATCGTCTGGTCATCACCTCATCGACACAGGTCCCGTTCCACGTGCGAAGGATGGTCGCCCCGCTCCTCGGACTGCCTGTCAAGCGGATCAGGATCATCAAACCGAACATCGGCGGTGGCTTTGGGGCAAAGCAGGAGATGCTGATCGAAGACATCGTCGGGCACCTCACCATGAGGACTGGTCGGCCGGTGCGTCTCGAACTGACGAGGGAAGAGGAGTTCGTTTCGAGCCGGACCCGACACCCGCAAACCATCACCTACACCACCGGCATCGACGCCGAAGCCAGGCTTGTCGCCCAGCGGATGGAGATCATTGGAAACACAGGCCCATACGGAACCCACGGGCTGACGGTCCAGATGGTGTCGGGCCTGCGCGGTCTGAGCTCGTACAACTGCCCGGTGAAGGTGTTCGACTGCAAGGTCGTGTACACCAACATTCCAGTCCCCGGCGCGTACCGCGGGTACGGAGCACCCCAGGCGCTGTTTGCCCTCGAAGCCCACATGGAGGACATTGCTGCGGATATCGGGATGGACTCGATCGCATTCAGGCGGCTGAACTGGACGGGTGTCGGGGACCCGCTCGACATCGCCCCCCATCTCGGCGAGGGTGACCAGGACCTCAGCGTGATACCCATCATCATGTCGAGCGGACTCGAGGAAGCCGTGCTCCAAGGTATGCGCGCCGCCGACTGGGATCGGAGGAACGATCCGGAGTGGCGCCAGCCCACCGACCGCCCCCACATTCGAAGGGGCCTCGGTTTCGCCATGGCGATGCACGGAACGGCGATCCCGGGGCTCGACATGGGCGGAGCGAGCCTCAAGATCAACGACGACGGTTCCTTCAACCTGCTGGTCGGGGCAACCGACCTCGGAACGGGTTCTGACACCGTACTCGCACAGATCGCCGCCGAAGTCGTCGGCACCGGAACCGAGGACATCATCGTGTATTCCTCGGACACCGACATGACCCCCTTCGACACCGGTGCCTATGCGTCGAGCACGACGTACATCTCCGGCACGGCGGTCAAGCGGGCGGCCGACCTCGTCCGCGGCCAAATCATCGATCGTGCCGCGATCCTGCTCGATGCCGATCCCGACACCATCGACCTCCACGACAGCGCGGCGTGGTCGGGCGACGGACGCTCGGTCACCCTCGAGGACATCGCCCTTTCGACCCTTCACCTGAAGGATCAGCACCAGATCATGGCAACGGCCTCGTATGTATCTCCGGAATCCCCTCCTCCGTACGCGGCTCAATTCGCCGAGGTGGAGGTCGACGTCGAGACCGGCCAGGTGACCGTTCTGCAGCTCGTCATGGCCGTCGACTGCGGCGTTCCGATCAACCCCGTGACAGCGTCCGGACAGGTTGAGGGCGGCATGGTGCAGGCCCTCGGCTACGGGCACTGCGAGGAGATGGCGTACGACGAGAACGGGCGCATGGTGAATGCAGCCTTCGGGCCGTACAAGATCTACAGGGCCGATGAGATGCCCCGCCTCGAGGCGATCCTCGTCCAGACGATGGAGGCGAGCGGACCCTTCGGAGCGAAAGCAGTCGCAGAGATCCCGAAGGACGGCGTCGCACCGGCCCTCCGGAACGCCATCGCTGACGCCACCGGTGTCCGCATCAATGCCATCCCCTTCACACCCGAGCGCGTCTGGCACGCCCTGAACGCAACGTGAGTATCGCCGGATCGGGCGCACGGTCGGACCGCATTCTTGGCGAGCTGGCATCGGCAATGAGCGGTGGCGGTCCGGTCATCCTGGCGACGATCGTGTCTACCGAAGGCTCCGTGCCCCGACACGCCGGAACGAAGATGGTGATCAGGGGTGACGGATCCACTCTGGGGACCGTTGGAGGCGGAAAGGTGGAGGACGCCGTCCGCCGCGATGCCCTCGAGGCCCTCGAGAGGAACCAGCCCTCCCTCCACGAGTACACGCTGCAGGATCCCGATCGCGGCGATCCCGGGATCTGCGGTGGCATCATGATCGTCTACCTGGAGCCCTACATGCCTGCACACACCGTCTTCGTCATCGGTTCCGGCCACGTCGGAAGAGCCGTCATCGACCTGGCGCACTGGCTCGGCTATTTCACGGTGATCGTCGACGATCGCGATGAGCTGGTCACCGAGGACGCGATGCCCCATGCGGACGTTCGCTTCGCGGGGTCCGTTGCCGATGCCATGGTGGTCCATCCCATCACCCAGGACACGTCCGTGGTGGTCGTGACGAGGAGCCATGAACTCGATGCACAGATCGCTCCGCTCCTGGTGGGGACGCCCGCCGGGTACATCGGGGTCATGGGGAGTCGCAGACGCTGGAACGCGACACGAGCAGCCCTCGACGACGGCGCTGACGTACCGAAGGATGCGTTCGACCGAATCCACAACCCGATCGGGTTCGACATCGGTGCGGAAACAGTGGAGGAGATCGCCGTGTCGATCATGTCCGAGATCATTGCCTCCAACAACAGGGTTGGCGAGTGAGCCGGTTTGCAGAACACCTCGTCGTCATCCGGGGTGGCGGCGACATCGGATCCGGTGTGACATGGCGCCTGAGGCGAGCTGGCTTCCCCGTGGTCGTCCTCGAACTCCCACGTCCCCTCACCGTGAGGAGAACGGTTGCCTTTTCGACTGCTGTGTCCACCGATCGGGTCACGATCGATGGCGTCGAAGGTGTCCGCGCGAACACCCCTTCAGAGGCCGCAGCACTGGCGGCCGAAGGCGTAGTGCCCGTGGTGGTGTCGGATGTCGTTCCCACGTTCCCCCATCCCGTGTCCGTCATCGTCGACGCACGACTTGCCAAGCGTCCTCTCGACACCACCCTCGATCAGGCTCCCCTGGTCGTCGGCCTCGGTCCGGGGTTCACCGCCGGAACCAACTGCCATTGTGTGGTGGAGACACTGCGTGGCCATCGGCTCGGCAGGGTGATGTGGAATGGCTCCGCGGCATCCGATACCGGCGTTCCCGGTGAGATCGGCGGTGCGTCGACCGATCGGATCCTTCGCGCTCCGACAACGGGCACCCTCGACTGGTCGGTGGATTTCGGGGATGTCGTCGGGTCTGGTGCGGTCCTCGGCCACGTCGACGGTCAACCCGTGACTGCTGCCATTGCTGGAACCGTGCGCGGACTCATCTCCAACGGTGCCGTGGACGCGGGCCTCAAGATCGGTGACATCGATCCGCGCATGGATCCGTTTGCCATCGATCAGATCTCCGACAAGGCGCTCGCCGTCGGCGGTGGGGTCCTCGAGGCCGTGCTCACCTGGCTCGACTCCACGCCATGTTGACGCCTCTCCGCGAGCAGCTCGGCCTCACCAATCGAGAACTCGTTGCGATTGTGGGAGCGGGAGGGAAGTCGACGATCCTCCTCACGCTCGCCACGGAGCTCGCCGCACAGGAGCAGAGCGTGGTGGTGACGACCACGACCCGGATGGCCCCCAACCAGATGGGTCGGCCGAACATCTGGACGGAAGATCCGGCGGTGGTCGCCGCCTCGGTCTCGCCCGGTGTGGCGCTCTTCGTGGCGCGGGAGGAGACGGACGACAAGGTGATCGGACTCACGCCAGCCGCCGTCGATCGGATCTTCTCCGAGACCGCGGCAACCCACGTCCTCGTGGAGGCCGACGGGGCACGGCGGATGCTCATCAAAGCTCCGGCTCCCCATGAACCTGTCATCCCATCGTGCTCCACCACCGTCATCGTGGTCGCATCAAGCGCCGCGATCGGACGGCCCATCGCGGACGTTGCCCATCGCAGCGCCCTCGTCGGAGAGCTCGTCGGAGCCCATCCGGACGAACCTCTCACGGTCCAACGGGCAGCCACGGTCCTCCTCCATCCGAACGGCGGACTGAAGGGAATCCCTCCGAATGCCCGCGTCCTGATGGTCGTAACCCAGGTGGCGCCAGAGACCATCGAAACGGCCGATTCCCTCACCGCCCTCCTCAGCTCCCACCCCCGCATCGACCTGGCGATCAGCAGCCTCGCTTCGCTCGGCGGAGCAGGTAGCAAGTAGCGGTAGCACGTAGGAGGGTGAGCGAAGCGACCTCCATTGTGTCTCTCCTCGCAGGAGAGACGCGGAGCGAAGCGACGCAGAGAGGGCCGTAGCTCCTGAAGACGTCCAGACCCGCAGACATCGACTCCCCTTTCTGCCTTGGCATCTCCCCCAAAGGCAGGGGATGGAAGGGGATCAGCTGGAAAGGCTCGGGGCGGGGATTCGGGTGCCGGTGGTGGTTGCGGTGGGGAGTTCGGGCATCGATGCAGCGAGGCCCTTCCACAGCGCATACATCACCGCCGCTGGTTCGAGGGAGATGCGTTCCCGATCCTCGGCGGCATCCGTCGGTGTCGCCGACAGGAGGTCGAGGGAACCGTCGAAGACCGCCTCGATGTCGGGTCCCGCATACGCAAGGGAACCGTTGATCGACAGCTGGTGGGTCTCACCCGCGAATTTCCCAAGCACCGTCGCAAGATCCCCACTGCGGTGGACCATGAAAGCGTTCGATGTCTCGGCTGCGAACTCGTCCTCATTGAGGTAGAGGCGGGGCTTGTCCTCATAGGGCTTACCCGATGTGGGACAGGCGGTCACACAGTTCCCGCACTCATTGCAGAAGTCCGTGAGGACCGCGATCTGATGCGGTTGGTTCACACGGAACGGGACGGCACCTCGACCGACGAGCTCACCGCCCTCGAGGGTGAAGACCGGCACATCCGCCGAGAACGCTTCGGTCTGGTAGGTCATGAGCGCGAGGTTCGGGCACACACCTACGCAGAGGCTGCAGATCGTGTCGCAGTCGACGCATCGGCTTGCCTCGGCCTGCGCTTCGGCAGTGCTGAACACGAGCGTCGTCTCATCGAAGGTGTCGCGCAGGGTGAGGGGCGTTGACCTCGTCGGGACCCGGTACTCACGACGTGCGCGCCGCATCACGAGCTCGGCGAGGTCATCCGTCTCCACCACGGGGATCGAGTCCAGCGCGATCGTGCCGGTTTCCGCCTCGATGATCGCCGCCGCTGCTGCCTTGCCGTCTGCGGCGGCGTGGACGATGGATGACGGACCGTCGGCCGCGACATCCCCGCCGGCATAGATGCCTGGAATGGAGGATTCGAAGGTCGCGGGGTCGACCCTGATGTACCCACGCGAGGACACCTCGGGTACCGAATCGCCGAAGAAGTCGAGCATCGAGTGCTGGCTGATGGCGAGGATCAACGTATCGAGGGGTATCTCGAAGGTCGAATCGGACACATCGTGGGGCACCTTTCGCCCGCTCGAGTCCCGATCGCCGCGGTACTCCGTTCGGGTCGCCATCAGGCCGACGAGCTTCCCATCCTCAACGTGCAGGCCGTGCGGGTTTGCGAGCTCCTCGATCCGGACGCCTTCCTCGAGGCAGGCGTGTACTTCCTCAGGATCCGCGGGCATCTGGTCGACGGTTCGGCGATAGATGATCGTGACTTCGTCCGCCCCGACCCGCAGAGCAGAACGCGCACAGTCCATTGCCGTGTCGCCGGCGCCGATGACGCCCACCCGCGAGCCGATCGCAACGGGATCGTGCTCGCGAACGCTGCGGAGGAACTTCAAGGCATCGAGGACCCCGACGGCATCCTCACCCTCGACACCGAGGTACTTCGGCAGCTGAGCGCCGACGGCGATGAAGAGGCGATCGAAACCCTGGTCGCGGAGGTCGTCGAGGGTGAAGTCGACTCCAGCCGTCTGGCCGTATCGGATCTCCACACCAAGTCCTTCGAGTACGGCCATGTCCTTGTCGATCTCATGCTGCGGCAGTCGATATTCGGGGATTGCTCCCCCGACCATGCCACCCGGATATGCGTGGGCCTCGAAGATGGTGACCTCGATACCAACCCTGGCCAGGTTCTCTGCGGCAGCGATGCCCGCAGGTCCCGCTCCGATGATGGCGACCTTCGCTCCGGTCCGCGAGACCCGCTCGGGAATCCTCGGCCGCGCCTCATGGGACATGATGAAGCGCTTGATGTCACGAATGGCGAGGGGTTGGTCGAGGTGGGTGCGAATGCAGGTCGTCTCGCACAGGTGATCGCAGACCCGTCCAAGGATCGCGGACACCGGGTTGTCGCCCCTCGTGATATCGACCGCGTCGTCGAATCGCCCCTCGCGCACGGCCCGCATGTAGGCGGGGACGTTCTGTGAAACGGGGCACTCATCAACACAGGGAGCCTCGATGCAATCGAAGAGTCCCAGCTCCCTGCTGGTCTTCGAATGGTTGGTCCGGAACGAATCCTTCCGGTACCGCCACTCGCTTCGGACCTCCTGGGCGTACTCGCTGAGGTGCTGCACGATCTGCCCATCGTCCCCAACGAATGCGTCGAGGCTGCTTGCACCGGCCTTGTCGAGGTTCAGATCGAGCTCCTCGATGTATTGGGGCATCCGCAGGTAGCCACCCGTCTTCAGCAGATCGGAGCACACCGTGATCGTGGTCATGCCGCACCGGATGAGATCGGACACGTTGAAGGCATCGGCCCCACCTGCGTACGAATAGAGGAGGTCACTGCCGAACTCACGCCTCAACTTGAGCGCGAGATTCGTCGTCACGGCGTGGAGAGCCCGTCCCGACAGATACATCATCTCGTCATCGGGGAAGGTCGGACGGTGGTTCTCGACTTCGAGGGTGTTCGTCAGCTTCAGCCCGAACGTCAATCCCTTGGCGTCGGCGATCGCTTTCAGATTGCGGAACATCGGGACCGCATCGGCATATTTCAGGTCGTGTTCAAACGCAGAGTCTGGGACGACGACATCGGAATACCCCAGGTCGCCGTTGATGATGGCGCGGACCTCGTCGGAACCGAGCAGCGTCGGGTTGCACTTCACCGAGGTGTGAAGGCCGCGGCTTTCCAAGAGGTACGCGGTGATCTGCTCGATCTCCTCCGGCGGGCAGCCGTGCATCGTCGACAGGGTCATCGTGTTGGAGACCTGTGCCGGGATGTCCCGATTGCGGATCTCGGGATATCGGTCCGCGACGATGTCGATATAGGGCTCGAGGTAGGCCGACGCGTCGTTCATGGTGTCCAAGTACCACTGGACGTTCGGCCGGAGAATGCCTTGGAGGTCGTAGCCGACGCTCATGTTGAAAACCATCCCTGGCGACTCGCCAGGGAACCCCAGCCGCTGATGCAGGGCATGAATCAGGACCCAGGCTCTCAGGTACTCATCGAAGGACTGGTGGACCCGGAGTTCCTGGCTCCACTCAACGTTGTAACCCTCATCCTCGAGATCGATGCAGGGCTTGTTGACATCGAGCTCGTCGAGGGTCTGGATCGTCTTGAGCTCGATGAACCTTGCGCCAACGAGCCATGAAACGATGATGTTCTGGGCCATCTGGGTGTGCGGCCCCGCAGCAACGCCGAAAGGTGTTTCGAGGATGTGACCGTAGTTCGGCTGTCGGAACCGATCCGTGTCGACCGGTTTGAAGAACGCCCCACTCGGGATACCGAAGATCGAATCCTTGACCTCGAGCTCGGTGAACACCCAGTCGGTCAACTGCTCCATCGTGATGGGTTGGAAACGGTCCGACATGTTGTTCCCCCTTTGCTAGAGGCGTGCGTGCAGACGAGCGGCCTGCTCCCTGGCCTTCGCCCTGATCTCATCTGCGTCGACCCTCGTCGGTTTGCCGTCGCGGAAGACGACCTCGCCTTCCACCTCGACGACGACGGGATGAATGCCAGAGGTGAACGCGATGTGCCAAGGATCCATGGGGTCGTAGGACCACGTCACTTCGTCGTTCCGCGCCTCGGGAACGAGGTCGAGGCCATTCTCCAGCCACGACCATGCCGTGTCCGGACCAACGGTGACGTCGACCGAGCGCTGCATGACGTAGGCGAGGCGGAAGGACTCGATCATGTTCGCGCCGATGCCATCGGTACCGAGCGCGACCGGGTTCGTGAACCTCGCCGGATCGGCGTACCCCACGCCGTTGTTGAGATTCGACATCGGATTGTGGACGATGGTGCCTTCGAGTCCGTGAGCGTCACCCAGGTGCACGCAGTGGCTGAGGAGCCAACGGGGATTTGTGAGACCTTCGAGGCGCTTCGGGGCATCGACGTCCCCTGGGCCTTCAGCGACATGGATGTGGACACCAACCCCATAGTCGTCGGCGAGGGCCGCCGCCCCATGGAGGGTGTCATCGCTGCACGTGAACGCGGCGTGGACGCCGACGAGACAGCGTCCTCCCTCGTCCATGAACCGCTTGTTCTCGGCAAGACCCCGCAGCGCCCCCTGGATCCCGTGGCGGTCTGTGACGCCGTATCCGGTGATCACACGCACGCCGACCTCTGCACACGCATCAGCGATCACCGACAGCGAACCCTCGATCGCGTTCGGTGTTTCGTTGTGGTCGATGATGGCCGTGGTGCCTGACTCCAACGCTTCGAGAGCGCCCAGCTTGGCTGACCACTCCAGCATCTCGAGGTCGAGGGCGGCGTCGAGACGCCACCACACCTGCTCGAGGATCTCCTGGAAGTTGGTTGCGACCTTCGGCGGTGCTGGCATACCGCGGGCGAGTTCTGAATACAGGTGGTGGTGGGCACACACGAGCCCCGGTGTCACTGCCGCCACACGGACGCCCCTTCCGGTCGATGTGCCTTGCGCTCACGAATCTCGTCGGACATCATGTTCTCCCTGTCCGTTGCGCCCATGCTACGCCACCGGGACCAAGGCTCGTATGGGCACCTGGACGGTCCGTGGCCAACGCACTTCTGGTTGAATGGCGTGATGGACCTTGCATCGTTCGTACGGGCACTCCCGAAGGCCGAGCTCCACCTGCACATCGAGGGAACGCTCGAGCCCGAGATGATGTTCGAACTCGGTGCGCGAAACGGCATCGACCTTCCCTTCGCTTCGGTGGAGGAGGTCAGGGCGGCCTACGACTTCGAGAATCTGCAGTCCTTCCTCGACATCTACTACCAAGGTGCGGCGGTCCTCGTGACTGAAGACGACTTCCACGATCTGATGCTCGCCTACCTCCAGCGCGCCAACGAGGATGGCGTTCGACGTGCCGAGATCTTCTTCGATCCCCAGACCCACACGGCGAGGGGAATCGAGTTCCGCGTGTTCATCGACGGGTTCACGCGAGCGATCGAGGAGGCAAGGGAAAGGTGGGGCATCTCGGCGGGGCTCATCATGTGTTATCTCCGCCACCTTCCCGCCGACGATGCGCTGGAGACTTGGGTTGCCTCCGCACCATTCAGGAACCGCCTGCTCGGCATCGGTCTGGATTCGTCCGAAGTCGGTAACCCACCGGAGTGGTTCGCCGAGGTGTACGGCCTCGCACGGGAGGCTGGGCTCCACGTCGTAGCACACGCCGGAGAGGAGGGGCCGCCAGCGTATGTCGAAGGCGCCCTCTCGTCATTGCGTGTCGAGCGGATCGACCACGGTGTTCGATCCGAGGAGGATCCCGACCTGGTGCGCCGATTGGCGGAGGAGCGGATCCCCTTGACGATGTGTCCCCTCTCGAATGTGCGCCTCAACGTCTTCGATCAGCTCGAGGACCACAACCTCAAACGCCTCCTCGACAGTGGCGTGATCGTGACGGTGAATTCGGACGATCCTGCCTACTTCGGCGGCTACGTGCTCGACAACTACGTTGCGCTCGCAGAAGCCCTGGACCTGACGACCGACGATCTCGTCGTCCTCGCAGGCAATTCGATCAAGGCATCGTTTCTGCCAACCACCGCCAAGGCAGCCCTTCTCGCCGAGCTGGAGCGCACCAGCGCGTAGGGAGCGACGGCTTTGTCGTCGACGGTCGGCCGGATGCCACGCGCCAGACGCGGCGGGCGCTCATTCCTCCGTCACGGCCTCGATCGTTCCGTCATCGATCGCGGAACGGAAGGTCACATAGTCGTCGTTGGCCTGGGCCGCATACTTCTCGCTGAATGCCGTGATGGCCCGAGCGAACTCGTCCGTGTCACCGAGATACGCAGCGATCGATGCGGGATCGCCTGACCTCGCATGCCCACGGGCCAACGTATACCCGCACAACCGCGCATAGAACGCAAGCGTGTCCGCTGTCGCCGTCTCGACGTCGAATGCGCCCTTCCAGTCCTTCAGTTGGCGTATGTAGTAGTCCCGCCCTGCCCGTGCCCTTGTCCATCCAAGGAGGATGTCGGACTGGGCTTGGATCTGTCGCTGCCCGTGCACGATCCGTTCCCCGTGCTGGCTGAATGGACTTGACCCGAGATGCTCCTCCAGCACGGAAGCCGTCGCCTCCTTCGCCTGCAGGAACAGCGGATCCCCGTCGTCCCTTCCCTCGAAGAGCAGGACGAAGCACCTCGTGCCGACACTGCCGACCCCCACGACCTTCACCGCGTAGTCGACCAGCCGATACCGCTCGACCAAGCTTCGTCGATCGACCCTGAGCGAGAGCGCGTAGTCCTCGAATGCTTCGAGAATCATCTGCTCGATCTCCTCAGGTTCGTACTCGTCGAGGAGCTCCCTCACGGGAACGAG
>JAQAZV010000053.1:0-9250 GCA_032127155.1 Acidimicrobiia bacterium | reverse complement strand
TGATCATCATCGGTGTCCTTGTCCTGCCGGCCCTGTGGTTCACCGCATTGTGGCCGAGGAGCTTCGACTTCACGGCGGGCGAAGTCACCTACTCGCCGGCATCCGTTTCCGAGGTGGACAGCCCGTACACGCTCGGGTTCGGGAGCATGACCATCGACCTGACCGCGCTCACCCCGGACGAGCTGGCCTCCATCGGCCTGATCGAGGCGTCGGTCGGGATGGGTGAAGTCGTGGTGATCCTGCCAACGGGCAGCCTCTTCGCCGACATCCACGCATCTGTAGGGATGGGATCGGTGCAAGGCCCGTTCGAGCAGGCGAACGGGATCGGCGTTGATGTGACACGCTCCGTGGGTCAGATCGTGTCGACCGAAGGAACGACCGAAGTGGTCAACCTCGACCTCGAGGCTGGAATGGGCCTCATCGAGATCCAGACCGCGATCGGAATCGATGGAGGGAGCAACGGATGAAACAGCATCGATTCGACCCCGTGTCCTTTGTCTTTGGACTGGTCTTCCTGCTCGCGGCGGTAGGCGCAGTATTCAACGAGCAGATCGATTGGAACGTGGGAGTCTGGGTCTTCCCAGCAGCCATCATGGTGCTCGGCATCGGACTTCTGGCCTCGGCCCTCCGCAGGAGCAACCAGAACGAGGATGCGTGATGGTCGCCGACCGCTCGTTCCGATCGCACGAGTGATCCTCGGACATCGAAGGGATCGAAGGACCGAGGTGCGCGGTTGGTAGGGTCAGGGTGCCGATGACGGCATTGGAGTGACATGGCCGAAGTGTGGCCCGAGCTGGCGCTGGTTGGAGTATTGATCCTGGTCAATGCTGTTCTCGCTGGCTCCGAGGTAGCGCTGATTTCCCTCAGACAAGGGCAGCTGTCCGTACTCGAGCGTGAAGGCGACGCCGGACATGCAGCGGCGACACTTGCCAGGGACCCGACTCGGTTCCTCGCCACCATCCAGGTAGGTATCACGCTTGCGGGGTTCCTTGCCTCGGCGACTGCCGCCGTGGCGATTGCCGGGGTAATCGCACCGGCCATCGATTTCCTCGGCGAGGCCTCCGAAGTGGCGGCAATCATCGTGGTCACCCTGGTCTTGTCCTATCTCACGCTCGTGTTCGGAGAACTCGTTCCCAAACGCCTTGCGCTTCAGCGGGCGATGGGGTGGGCACGGGTGGCAGGGCGACCCCTCAGCTGGATGGCCGTGGTCCTGGCGCCTGTCGTGTGGATGCTGAGTGTTTCGACGGATTTCGTCGTGCGGGTTCTCGGGGGCGAAGCCGGCGGTAGCCACGACGAGATCACTCTCGAGGAATTGAGGCATCTCGTGATGGCCAATCGGGTGATAGGTGACGATCATCTGGGCATCATCCTCGGTGCATTCGAGCTTCCTGATCAGGTTGTTGGCGAAGTGATGACCCCGCGCCCGGATGTCATCACGGTTGACTCCGGTGCCTCGGCTGCGGAGGCCGTCAGGCGCCTTGCGGATTCAGGTCATGGTCGTGCGCCGCTCGTGGATCCCGACGTTGGTCTCGACGCCACGATCGGCATCGTCAGCCTCTCCGATCTGGTCACGATCCGATCCGACGCCGTTGTCGATGATCACGTTGCAGAGGTGATGGCCTTCCCTGAGTCCGCTCGGGTCCTCGATGTCCTTCGGAGTCTCCAGCGTCATCGACGTCAGATGGCATTGGTCGTCGACGAGTTCGGTGGAGCGTCCGGCATCGTGACGATGGAGGATCTCGTCGAGGAGCTGGTCGGCGAGATCCATGACGAGCTGGATCGCGATGTGGTTCAGGTGCGTCGCGCTCCGGATGGTTCGACGCTCGTCCCTGGTCGTTTGCCCTTGCGTGACGTGCTCGCTCTCGGAATCGAGGTGCCGGACGGCGAGTATCGAACGGTTGCGGGACTCGTCGTCGATCAACTGGGGAGGATGGGTCAGGTCGGTGACACGGTGGAGATCGGTACGTGGTCAGCGACCATCGAAGCGGTCCACGGACGCTCCGTGACCCTTGTCCGATTTTCGGACGCGCGGACTGACTCGCAACCCTGACCTGTTCTTGCGTAACTGAGTTCCACCCAGAGCGGAACTCAGTTACGCAAGAACGGATCGGGCGGTGTCAGGTGTCAGTAGGTGCCGTCGAGCTTGGTGTGGTCCCATGAGGTGATCTGCGTCGGTTCGACGATCACGGCGGTGTTCTTCGGGGCGAACGGACCGAACGCTTGCTCGAGGGCGTCAGCCTCCAGCGGCACGGGAGTGTCACCGGCGAAGGGATAGCGGGCTGCGAGCCTGCCATAGATCTCGAGCACATAGGAGGGGTCGGCGATGAGTTCGGCCCTGCCCTTGATCATGACGCCTTGGAGGGTCGCATACGTGTCACCGGTCTCGACGAGGACCGTGATTCGGGGATCCCTGGCCAGGTTCACGATCTTCTGGGACTTCGTGAATGACCGGAACACCACGCGACCGTCGTCCATCGTGAACCACATGGGTGCGAGGTGCGGCGTCCCGTCCTTGCCGATGGACGCCACCTGGAGGACCTTTGCCCCCGATGACAGGAACTCCTGAACCTCATCCTCCGTCATGGAGATGTCTTTTCGTGCCATGGGTCCAAGGTAGTGGGCGATGGCCGCGCGTCGAAGAAGTTCCGCTTCGCACTTCGGGAGTCGCGGGTAGGCTTCGGCTCCGAGTTCGGGCACGGGCGACCCTGAGAGGCGGCCGAGGTCCACATGGATTCGATGCACAGACTCCGGTCAGCGTCCCCCAACCCGATGTGGTGGGGAGAAGGGAACCGATTTCATGACCGACAAGGTCACCGCACCGCAGGTGCGAGCCCGCAAGGGCGGAGCGAAGCTCAGGATGGTCACGGCATACGATGCCCCGACCGCCAGGATCGCTGACAGGGCGGGAGCCGACATCATCCTCGTCGGGGACTCGGTCGCCAATGTCGTGCTTGGACATGAGGACACGCTTGCTGTGTCGATCGAGGTGATGGTCCACCACACCGCAGCCGTCACCAGGACCAAGCCCCGTGCCCTCGTCGTCGGTGACATGCCGTGGCTCTCCTATCACTCGTCACCTCAGGAAACGGTCGCAAACGCTGGTCGACTCGTCAGGGATGGCGGAGCCGGGGCCGTCAAGCTCGAGGGCGGTCGCAAGCGGCTGCCCATGATCGGTGCTGTCATCGATGCGGAGATCCCGGTGATGGGGCACCTCGGCCTCACGCCACAGTCGTTGCACGCAATGGGTGGGTACCGCGTTCAGGGCAAGGAAGCGCAGGCTGCGTACGAACTCATCTCGGATGCGAAGGCACTCGAGGACGCAGGTGTGTTCTCGATCGTGCTCGAAGGCGTACCCGACGTGGTCGCCGAGATCGTGACCCGTGAGATCGGTGTGCCGACGATTGGCATCGGTGCGGGTGCCAACTGCGACGGCCAGGTGCTGGTGTTTCACGACGTCACCGGGCTCGGCGCGGGCGAGTACGTCCCGAAGTTCGTCAGGTCGTATGCCCACCTCGCGGATGACGCCGTTGCTGCTCTCGAGGCGTTCTTCTCCGACATCGATTCAGGCGGGTTCCCTTCGGATGCCGAGACCTATCACATGTCGGCCGAGTCCGAGGAGATCCTCCGCGGTCTCTCGCGTGCCTCGGACGACATCCTGGCCGACGAGGCCATGGGTTCGTGATGCGGCCTCGTCGTCACACGGTCACGATGGTGCTGGGGTTGGTCCTCGCCGTTGGACTACTCGTAGCTTCCTGCTCGACCGACGAGGCGGATTCGGCGACAGGTACCGACGGTGCCACTTCGACCAGTGAAGCGGGGACCACGACCACGATCGAGGGTGACTTCACCATCGGAATCGAGAACTTCGCGTTCACGGCTCCATCCGTGTCGATCCCGGTTGGCCAGACCCTCACCTGGAAGAACCTGACGGGAGGAACCGCCCACACGACCACGTCGAGCGACGATGTCTGGGATTCAGGGAGGATCGATGGTGGCGACACGTTTGCGTTCACGTTCGATGATCCCGGCACGTTCACGTACTTCTGTGCGATCCATCCCACCATGACCGGCACCGTCGAGGTCAACCCCTGAGCTTCATCCCGGCTGGGAGATGTACGCTGGAATCGTGAAAGCGATCGCATCCCTCGCCGACGAGATCGACATCGAACCCGGAGCAACGGTCAGCAAGGTCCTGGTCAAGGACGGCCCCGTGCGCCTCGTTCTGTTTGCCCTCGACGAAGGTGAGGAGCTGACGGAGCACACGTCGACGCTGCCAGTGATCCTGCAAACAGTGTCGGGCTCGATCACCGTCTCCGCCTCGAGCGAACGCCATGTGCTCGTTCCCGGAGGTTGGATCTTCCTCGAAGCCAGCGAACCGCACACCGTTGTCGCCGAGGAACCATCGAAGTTCCTCCTCACGATGCTGCGTGGCGGCTGACCGAATCAGGCTCAGGAAACGTCGGGTCGCGTCGAGTAGACCAGCTTCACGACGCCGTTCGAGAACGCCTGTGAGTCCGTGAGCGTCAGGGGACCGTCGTATGCGCCAGGGAACAGTGGGACTCCAGAACCGAGAGCGACCGGCATGACGTAGAGCTCCAAGGTGTCGATGCCACCTTCGCGGAGGCCGTCGAGGATGACCTTCCCGCCACCGACGACCCATACGCGGCCCTCGACCGAGTGGGCGTAGTTGCGGATGGCCGCACCCGTCCTGGCGGACGAGAACGTGATGTTGGCTCCCTCGGCGACCTCGAGGTTCCGAGACGTCAGGACCAGGCCGGGCTTGTCACCGTACGGCCAGCCCCATCCGAGGATCTGTTCGTAGGTCGCGGCGCCGAGGACGAGCGCACCAACGGAGTCCATGAATCGATGGAACCCGTATTCGTCGGTGCCGAAGCGCTCGAGGAAATCCACCGTTCCGCTGTCCCCAGCGATGTATCCATCGAGGCTCACGGCCACGTATGCAATGACTTCCGACGCCATGGGTTCACGGTACTCGCTCGCGAAGGATGGTTGTGCCGTACCCTCGCCGCATGCGACCGATCGCCGTCCTCTGCACCCTCATCCTGGTTCTCGCCGGCTGCTCCGCGGCAGGCGATGCAGAGACATCGACGACGACGAGGGGAGCCACCACGCCCACCACGGATCAGGCCATCTCGGTGCCCCCTGGGCTCGCCGATCACGATCTGGACATGGTTGTCGTCGGGGACCGCCTCATGCTCCTCGCCGTCGCCGACAGCCCGCAACTCAGGTCACAGGGCCTCATGGGGGTCACCGACCTTCTCGATCTCGACGGAATGTTGTTCTACTGGCGCCACGAGGCGAGTGGGGGCTTCTGGATGAAGGACACCCTGATTCCGCTGGACATCGCTTGGTTCGCAGAGGATGGGTCCTTCGCCGGCAGGGCGTCGATGGTCCCGTGTGTTGCGGAACCGTGCGAGATCTACTCGCCCGGCGAAGGCATCGACTTTCGGTATGCGATCGAAGCTCGTCCCGGCGATCTCGATTGGGTGGACGACTCGACGGTCATCGTCTATTCGGACTAGCGCTCGCGTCGGGACGCTCCTCGACTTCCCGTAGGGTTGTGGCCATGACTGCACTCCACTTCACCGATACCGAGGGGGCCAACGCCATCCTCTCGTCGAACCCCTTTGCCCTGCTGGTCGGCATGACGCTGTACCAACAGGTACCCGTTGAGAAGGCGTTCGCCGGCCCCGCCGTCATCGAGGAACGCCTCGGGCATCCCCTCACCGCGTCGACCGTGGCCGAGTGTGATCCCGCCGAACTCGAGGCCATCTTCCGCGGGCCCCCCGCCGTCCATCGCTTCCCTGCCAACATGGCGAAACGTGTCCAGGCTGTCGGTGTCTTCATGGTCGATACGTATGGCGGTGATACCACGAAACTCTGGGACGGCGTTTCCACGGCGGAAGAACTCGCCGCCCGCATCCACCAGATCCCTGGCTTCGGTGACTACAAGACACAGGTGTACGCGGCGGTCCTCGCCCGGCAGTTCGGGGTCACACCAACCGGATGGGACGAGCACCTCCCTGACTGGCCGAACATCTCAGAAGTCGGCTCCGATGCCGATCGCGTCGAGATGAAGGCCCGCAAGAAGGCATGGAAGGAAGCTGGGGGCTCCGAGTAGGTCCAGGTGATAACCGCTATATGCGAGACCGGGGACGCATGGGCGGGATCAGGTCACCAGCACCACCGTCGCCTCGAGCGCGGATCGTTCCCGCGCAGGTGACGCCATCCGATCCCGTGATCCCTGATCGGCGAATCGGGAGTGGAGAGTGGCGTGGGTCGTTACACTCACGCCATCCGATCGATGCCGGCAACGGTGTCGTCGTGCCCAACGGTGCTCGCACAGCGGAACAGCACCGGGGTACGCACATATCCTGCTCCCACCACCTGTGGGGGCCTTCCGCACAGCGGATGTCCGAAGGAGGAACATCACATGCGCTCATACGAGCTGATGGTGATCCATCGCTATGACATGGCAGAGCCAGATGTCAGGAAGTCGGTGGCCGAGATCGAAAAGGCCATCACCGACCGCGACGGGATCGTCAAGGACACGGATTTCTGGGGGAAGCGGCGCTTCGCCTACGAGATCAATCACATGAACGAGGGCTTCTACTCCGTCGTCACCTTCGACGGCGATGTCGAACTCCAAGAGACGCTCTCGCGTTCGCTCTCGCTGCTCGATTCGGTGGTTCGGCACAAGATCGTGCTCGCCCCGAAGATCTCGACGAAACCCAAACGGGAGCGAGCCGCGAAGCCCGAGGCGTCGGTGGAGCCGACGAACGTGTCACAGTGACCGCCCACACTGTGAGCAGGTCGAGAGAAGAGAGATGCAATGAGTAACAGCGTGACCCTCGTCGGAAACCTCGTCGAAGACCCCGAGTTGCGTTTCACCGCTTCCGGTGTGGCCATGGCCCGTGTCCGGTTCGCCGTGAGCCGCCGCTATCAGGATCGTGACGGCAATTGGCAGGAGGAGTCCGGCTTCTTCGGTGGTACCTGTTGGCGTGACTATGCCGAGAACGTCGCAGAATCTCTCACGAAGGGAACCCGCGTCGTCGTCACGGGACGCCTTCGCCAGCGCTCGTGGGAGACGAACGAGGGCGAGAAGCGTTCGACCATCGAGATCGACATCCAGGAGATCGGGCCATCACTCCGCTGGGCGACTGCGACCGTCACGCGGACCCCGCGTGCGGGTGGCGACAGCTCCGGTGAGGGTGGCGGCAGCTACGGGGGTGGCAGCAATGCACCAGCCCCTGTCGCCCGCACCGACTTCGGTCCCGACGAGGCGCCGTTCTAGGCCACGCCACAGAATTCTGAGGAGAACACAACCATGGCACAGTCACAGCAACAGTCTTCACGGAAGCGCCGCAAGCGCCCCGAGACGAACCCGAGGAAGCGCAAGCGCATTGTCTACAAGTTCGGCGAGGACGAACTCGTCGACTACAAGGATGTCGCCCTGCTCCGCAAGTTCATGTCCGACCGCGGAAAGATCCGTTCGCGTCGCCTCACGGGTCTGAACCCGAGGCGCCAGCGTGAGGTCGCCAAGGCGATCAAGAACGCACGCGAGATGGCCCTCCTCCCGTACACGCAGACGAGGAGCTAGGGATGAAGCTCATCCTCACCAAGGCAGTTCCCGATCTGGGCGACAAGGGTGACGTCGTCGAGGTCTCGGACGGATATGCCCGCAACTACCTGGTTCCGAAGAAGTTCGCCGTGAAGGCGTCTGCGGGTGCTCTCAGGCAGGCAGACGGTATGCGCTCTGCTCGTGCGGAGGCGGAACGTCGGGCACTCGAGCAGGCCCAGCAGCTCGCCGAGTCGCTTGCAGGTACGCGGGTGGTGGTGGCGGCACGTGCCGGCGATTCCGGGAACCTCTTCGGTTCCATAGGAGCGACCGATGTCACCGCCGCCATCGTCAAGTTCACCGGCATTGAGATCGACCGCAAGATCGTCGATGTTCCCGAACCCATCAAGGAGATTGGTCTCCACGAGGTGTGGTTGCGGCCACACCCCGAGGTGTCGGTTGCCGTCACCTTGGATGTGATCCCCGCCTGACGGGTGTCCCGGCGACGGGCACGGAGATCACAAGGACCGCTCGATCGGTCATTGCCACGGAGGGGCACCCACTGGGCGCCCCTCCTGCGCTTTCTCGGTGTTGTGAATGGCTCCATCGGCGGTCGACTCGCATCGTCGAGGGTCGAACAGACGGGACGTGAAATCACGGAAGCTCCCCGTATCCCGGCCATGCGCGGCCTACGATCGTTCTGACACTGGGAGGTGGACATGGATCAGATCGATTGGGGGCACCTGCTCTTCAAGTTCGACGGTCGCATCAATCGCGGCAAGTTCTGGCTCGGCGTGGTCATCCTGTGGGGGTTCTTTGCGGTCCTCGCGATGCTGGCATTCGCCCTCGACTCGTCCGCGCTTTGGGCGCTCTACTGGATAGCGGCGGTCGCCGTGATCTGGCCCTCACTGGCCATCTACATCAAGCGGTGGCACGACCGCGGGAAATCGGGTTGGTGGATGTTGATTGCCTTCGTACCACTCATCGGATCACTCTGGCTCCTCATCGAGTGCGGATTCCTTGCAGGAGATGACGGCCCGAACGAATACGGACCCGATCCTCTCGCCACCTGATCGCGCACGAACAACAGCCACAGAGGGCACACCGTGCGGTGTGCCTTCTGTGCTTCGTAGACGTACTGCCGCGAACACGGATCAGGTCGGGTCGCGAAATCCCAGTCTGAACCATTAAGCCGATGACAAGAGACTGATGCGGTCGGGTGAAGTCGCGAAGAACAGGTTGAGCCGCGAAAAACGATGAGGCCCAGCCAGCTTCGGTGTCGCGCCGCCGCCCTTATGCTCGCCCCGCTGGCGCCGACACGCAGAACGCGTCACACCCGACCTTCATCATGGTGGGGACGCGTCGACGACGGAACCGAGGAGGACCGGTGACATCGGTCATCGAACCACAGATCGCCCGATCACCGCGGGTGCCGCCGCACAGCATCGATGCCGAGGAGTCGGTTCTCGGCGCAGTCCTGCTGTCGGGGGATGCGGCGAACATCGCACTGGAGCGACTCCATGCCGATGACTTCTACAAGCCTGCGCATCAGCGGATCTTCGAGGTCATTCGGCAACTGTTCGATGCGAACGAACCGATCGACGCGGTCACGGTCTCGGAGGGACTCCGCCGCGACGGGTCACTCGACCGCATGGGCGGCATCGAATTCAT
>JAQAZV010000052.1:0-5991 GCA_032127155.1 Acidimicrobiia bacterium | reverse complement strand
CCGCGCCGCCTTTCTGATCTCCTCAACGGCTGATTCGGGGATGGGCCGGTACGGCTTGCGGGGTGCCCCGGTGCGCGCGCCAGCGAGCGTCGCGAGGGCGTTGAGGTAGCCGTGCTCGTGCGACAGCATCGATGGCATGTCGGGCCGACGGATAGTCGCCGACAGATGCTGGAGGGCGGCGAAAGCTTCGCGCACCCAGGGGTCGTCGTGGTTGCCCTTGCGGCATTCATCCACGAATCGTGTCCCCACGCCGATACTCACCCAGCTGAAGATCCCTGTGGCTCCTGCTGCACCGAGCATCGATGCGTGGAAGAAGGCAGGGTCGTTCCCGGAGAAGACATTCACACGATCGCCGATCGTCAGCAAGATCTCGTCGAAATGGGGGAGTGCGGTGTTCGACTCCTTGATCGCTTTGATGTTCTCGATATCAAGGAGGCTCTCCCACATGCGAGGCGTGATGTTCACGCCATTGAGCGGTCCGTAGTTGTACAACATCAATGCCATGTCGCCGTCGAGGGACTCGGCGACCTCGGTGAAGAAGTCCATGGCCCACGCAGGGGTCACCGGCAGCGCATACGGGGCTGCGAGCATCGATCCGTCTGCTCCCGCCCGCTCGGCGTACCGTGCTCGACGAATCGCCTCGCGTTGGTACGCCGCGGTGCTGCCGACGACGACGGCTATGCCAGCCTCGTGGGCTGCTTCGACCGCAATGTCGCACACGGCATCGAACTCGGGTTGGTCGACGTTGGTCATCTGACCCATCGAGCCAAAGACGATGCATCCGGGTGCACCGCCTGCTGCGATCAGCCGAACGCTCTCCGCCACGCCATCGAGGTCGATTTCCTCGTCGATGAGGCTGAGGGGAACGAGGGGGAACAACCCCTCGAGTGGCCGGCGGGTGAATTCAGGCATGGATTCCCTCCATTGTTGTGATTCGTTCGTAGAACTCAGAGAGTTCGTTGCTTCGTTCCTCGATGCGATCGAACTCGATCGCATCCGTGGGGCATCCCAGTTCTTCCATGGCATCACGCGCCGTGCTGGTGAACACGACGGTTCCGTCGGTCTCGATACGGTCTATCCCATCCCACGCCGCTGCTCGCTCGTTGATGGCTATGGCGGCGTGTCGGTTGAGATCGACGGGAAGATCGAGGTGAACTCGCCCATTCCTGATCACAGCCGGGTAGCCGCCCATCAGACCCTGGGCACCTGACACGTGGGTTCGGGTATCGCCCTGCCCCAGGAGGGCGAGGACGTTCTTCACAGCTGAGGCCGCAAAGAGTGAGAAGTCGTCGACCTTGCTCCACTGGATGGGTTCGGGCCATGCGAGCATCGTCCCGAGGTCGTGTTTGTCAGTGACGTCATTTCCATCGATCACCACCTTGAGGTGGTGGGGGACATCGGGGCCATGGCCGAGGAGCGCGTGTGAGCCGACGAGGGATACGTCGAGGCGATCGGGTGCGACGGACTCGACATCGGCCATGTACCGCACAATCTGTGCCACGCACACCTCCACGTTCCCCGCCCCTGCGTCGGGACCGTGGCCGAATCTGGCGTGGAGAGCAGGGTTCACGATGTCGGGGAACGATGCGTTCACCACAGCGGTGTCGATTCCAGCGGCGTCGATGGCATGCACGAGCTGTGCCGCCGGGAGAAGGTGCCACGGCAGCCACATCCCGAAGGTCGCCGATCGGAGCAGCTCCCGGATTCGTGGGTCGACGTCGGCGTTCATGAGCCTGCGAGGCGACTGAACCGTTGCGGTGTGCAGGATCACGTCCGGTCGTTCGTGATCGAGGATTCGTGCCATGGCGCCCGTGTCGGCGAGGTCGACCTGGTGGTGGCGCCACTGCTTGGCGTGTCCCTGGAACACCGCGCCGATCATCGTGAGGTTCACGCGGGACGGCCCCGGCCACGGGCTGCGCTTCACCGTCACGATGCGGTCCACACCGGCAGAGCGCGCCAGCAGCTCCACGGCAAACATCCCCAGGGCACCGACACCGGATACGAGGACGGTCGTCATCGGCGGCAGGTCACGGCGGATGCTCCGCCTCTCCCCGCACGGAGCAGGTGATTGGCGAACATCATGCGGTTGTGACCTCCTACTCGCCGCCCGGAGGAGCCGGACAGTACTGAATAGTACCGTCCAGATCCGTCCAATCCGCGACACTGCGCGATCCTCCGAATCCCTGTAATCATAGCATTGGATTGTCGATCGGCATGATGGCGACCAGGAGGGTTCCCCCGATTTGCCGCCAGGTAGATACCGGCGGGTACTGTCCTCGGTTCACGTCTCGGGGAGTACGGCCCGTGCGACGAGCTCCACGACGGCATCCACGGTGGCGGCGGACATGCTGTGCTGTGCAACGACGCTCCTTGCGACGACTCCAGCGATGAGTGTCTCGAGGGCATAGCCGTCGACATCGGGGCGGACGTCGCCTCGGGCGATCCCTCGTTGGATGACATGGCGCACCGCTCGGGCGAGCTGCTCGACCCAATCCGTGAAGAGAGCCTGGAGCTGCGGGTCGGTGGTCGCCGCACCGATCAGGCCGCCCACGAGGCGCAGCGTCCCTGACTCGCGGTAGTCCTCGGCGCGATGCTCGAGGATCCATCGGATCTCATCCGCGAATGAATCCAGGTGCGGCGCCTCCACCTCACCGAAGTGCATGCGTGCGGCCGCAACGACGAGTTCCTGTTTGGTTGCCCAATGCCGGTATATCGTCGCCTTGCTGACCCTCGCTGCAGCGGCGATATCGTCTGTTGTGACATCGGTGTAGCCGTGATCGATGAGCAGGCCGTAGGTCGTGTCGAGGATCGTGCGACGCACCGGATCGTCGACATCCCCGCTGACGGTCGCTGACGCGTCGTCGGGGCCTATTGGTCTCGGTGATGCCATGGGTTGGAAGCCTACCTCCCTGTCGGCTCCTGATCCGGTGAGGGCCGTCTGAAGACAGGATGCATCCTCTTGCGGTGAAAGTCCGTGACGGCGACGATCTCGAGCCGGAACGCAGCAAATCGCCAGCCGTCGGCGCTGCGAAGCACGGTCGCATGGTATTGACCCCACAAGTGACCGTCAGGGGATCCGTCGCGGTAGCGGTGCCACGCGTAGACGTAGGCGATCGCCTTGGCTCGGTCGGGAGAGGCGCCTTCGATCATCACATTGCTGACATGGTGGCTCGTTGCCTCGAAGATGCCGTCGAGGCCCGGTCGAAGACGTTCAGCGATCGATGCGCCCCCTTGGATCGCAGGGAATTCGGGGCCATAATCGACCACGGCGTCGTCGGTGAACAGGGCAGCCACGAGGTCTGGCTCGTTCCTGTCGAAGTGGAAGGCATACCGGCTGAACAGTTCGGCAATGCTGATCCGGTCGGTCGGGCCCAGATCACTCGGTATGGGGGTATTCGGATTCGATGCCACGCGGCGCTCCCATCGTCGTCACCGGATGCGATCGCACGCCGGCATTCCTCTCCAGTACAGTACCCGCTAGTACTGGAATGGGTCGCCGACGGGGTTCCGCAGAAGTGCCATCGATGTCCCTCCAGGCGATCCGAACCGACCTCGGGAGGAATACGATGACCGATGAGAAGCAAGCGAGATCCGGCCTCTGGAATCGTGCCTATCAGGTTGGGGTCGTGGTCCGAGACCTCGACCGTGCCAAGGCGTTCTACGAGAGGCTCGGGGTCGGTCCGTTCGAGGAGGGGCCATCTGCCCACACTCTCGAGCGACGCATCTACGGCAAGTCCGCTCCCGACGCCGCTGTTCGGGGCGCCCTCGCGAAGATGGGAGATTTCGAGTTCGAACTGCTCCAGCCGGTATCGGGCAACACCATCCAAGGGGAGTTCCTGGAGCGTCACGGGGAGGGTGTGGTACACATCTGCGCCTTCACCGACGACATCGACCGCGATATCGCCGAATTGACCGACCTCGGATATGAGGTCATCTCTGAGGGCTGGTTGGACGACGGCGGCCACTTCGCCTACTTCGACACGAGGGAGGTCGGGGGACTCGTGCTCGAGCTCTTCGAAACGGGTTCGGATTGGACCTGAGCGCAGCCCCGAGTGGCTGAGTCCGATCCAGCCGCGGCACGTCGCCTCGGAGTGATCCTCAGGGTTCGGATGATCACTGGGGTCGCGATCATCTCGTTCAGCGCGATCTTCGTGCGTCTTGCCGACGTATCACCTGTGACCGCTGCCTTCTTCAGAACGGCGTACGCCCTGCCCATCCTGTTCGCGCTCCGGGCGGTCATGCAGACGAGCCAAGTTCGCACCCGAAAGCAGAGGTTGCTCGCGTTCGGTGCCGGCATCGCCTTCGCCGGTGACCTCGTTGCATGGCACATCGCCATCGAACTGATCGGCGCGGGTCTGTCGACCGTGGTGGGGAGCATCCATGTCGTGACGACGATGCTCGCCGGGTGGATCCTGCTGAGTCAGAAACCGACTCGGTTGGCGGTCCTCGCGACGCCGGTCGTGCTGATCGGCGTCGTTCTCATCGCCGGCGTCGGGAGTGCAGACGCCCAGGGGAAGGATCCGATTCTCGGCGTTGCCTTCGGCGCCCTGACGGCCGTTCTGTACACCACATTCATCCTCCTCCTCCGACAGGCGGGGACGATGGGCGCAGCGCCAGTGGAATCCTTGTTCGATGCAACCGCTGGGGCTGCCGTGGGCGCCCTGCTCCTCGCGCCCCTCGACTCGGGCTTCTCCCTCGTTCCGACATGGCCAGCCCACGGATGGCTGTTTCTCCTCGCGCTCGGAGCGCAGGTCACAGGTTGGCTCCTCATCAACTACACGTTGCCCCACATCGAGGCATGGGAGGCGTCGCTGCTCCTGGTCCTCCAGCCAGGTGGGACGATCCTGTGGGCCTACCTCATCTTCGGTGAGGTCTTCTCGGTCTCCCAATGGTTGGGCCTCGTCCTGGTGATCGCCGGCGTCACCGCTGTCACGCTCGCACGGGCGCGCAGCAACCGACCGGCACCGGGGGTGCAATCCGCCGGACCGGCAGCTGCTGTTGACGTCAGCGCCGAAACCTGAGTCGCCAGGCGATGAGTCTCCGGCTACACTTGAGTACTGGCTGGTACCGAACCGCAGACGATTCCCGGAGGTGGAACCCGTGACTGATTACAAGAGGGTGGAGATTGCCCATCCCGAGCTGAAGGAGCTCGCCGACGCGGTCGGGGATGTCAAGGGTGATGACCACGCCCGGACGACGGTCAAGCAGGATCTCGAGGGGCAGCAGAGGTACATGGAGAAGTATCGTGCCGTGTCGGCGACCGATCCCATCCAGATCGGCTGGGATGCCAACGAGCCCGAGTTCCATGCGAAGACCAAGATCTTCTCCGTGATGGCGAACGCCTTTGAAACGGAGTTGGGCACGGACGAGGGCCGGGCTGCGGTCAATCGTGCCCGTCTACGCCAGGGCGAGGAAATGGGCAAGCTCATGGCTGAGCGGGTTCGTGCGAAGGGCCTGCCGCTCAACCTCGGGAACTTCTTCAACGAGTTCTGGTCCTACTTCCAGTGGTCCCCGAAGCTCGACACGGAGAAGTACTACGACGATGAGGGAACCCTCGTTCGGTATGTGCTGCGACTCAACTGCCCGATCGGTGACTACCTGCGGGACAACGCCCCCGATACCGACTATTCGTCGAACTACTGCGATCTCGACGAGTACATCATCAAGGCGTACAACCCGAATGCCAGGTATTCCCGCAAGCACTGGGTGCCGGGCGGTGACCTCTACTCGGAGCTCATATGGGAGATCGACGCCGACGGCGTGATCGACTAGGGACAGGCCCGGACGTGGCTGAGGTTCGGACGGGGACGAACGGCTCGACCGCGTGAGCTCCCGCGACGCCTTGGCGCTGCTGCTCGAGCCGATCGAGATCGGCGGCGTCACGTTGCGCAACCGCGTCGTCAAAGCGCCACAGGACACGCACTTTGTCGGACCCGACGGCCAGGTCGAGGACCGCGTGGTAGCGCTCTACGAGGCCATCGCACGCGGCGG
>JAQAZV010000051.1:0-4173 GCA_032127155.1 Acidimicrobiia bacterium | reverse complement strand
CCTTCAACACCCTCATGGGTGTGTGGCAGGAGTACCGGGCTGAGGACGCGCTGGCTCGTCTCAAGGAAATGGCGGCACCCTTCGTGTGGGTTCGCCGCGATGGGAACCTGGTGCACATCCCGGCTGCCGAATTGGTCCCGGGAGACCTGGTGCGGGTGGAGTCCGGAGATCGGATACCTGCCGACGGGGAACTCACAAGCGAGCAGGGCCTGATGGTTGACGAATCGATGCTGACCGGCGAATCGGTACCCGTCGAACGCGAGGCTGGAGATGACCTCTACTCGGGGACACTTGCAGTGCGTGGCCTCGGCTGGCTGGTCGTGACCAGCACAGGATCCGCGTCCGCCATGGGCCGGATCGCCGGCATGCTGACCGAGGTTGGGGCCGAAGGCACGCCCCTCGAGCGGCGATTGACCCACTTCGGTCATCGCATAGCTCGGTGGGTCGCCGCTCTCGCTGTTGTCCTTGTGGTGGCCGGCGTTGGAATCGAGGGGATCGACCGGATCGACGAAGCCCTGCTGTTTGCCGTCGCGGTTGCGGTCGCTGCGGTACCCGAAGGCCTACCCGCAGTCTTGACGCTGACACTCGCTCTCGGCACCGAACGTATGGCATCGCGCAACGCCGTCGTCCGAAGGCTGGCCGCGGTCGAGACTCTCGGGTCCGTGACCGTCGTCGCAACCGACAAGACCGGAACGCTCACCGAGAACACGATGACCGTGCGCGCCGTGGACTCAACCGATGAAGCGCGGGCGCTCCTCGCAATGGTGCTGGCCTCCGATGCTGAGTCCCATGGAGATTCCGGCGATCCGCTCGAAGTGGGTCTCTATGAGTATGCAGCGCGACACGGCGTGGATCCTGCCGACACTCGCATCCGGCATCCACGCGAATCGGTGCTGCCGTTCGACTCGGAATGGAAGTACATGCGGGTGACCGTTCGGGAGGACGACGGGTTCGTGTCCTATCTCAAGGGCGCGCCAGAGGTGTTGATGGAGCGCGCCGGCCTTGCGGCCGAGGAGCGGTCGTCTTGGACAGCGAGGATCGACGCCGCAGCCGCACATGGCTATCGAGTGCTTGGACTGGCTTGGACACGTGGCGACCCGGAAACCAGCGTCGAGTGGCTCGGCACCGTCTCGCTCTGGGATCCTCCCAGGCCCGAAGTTGCAGGCGCCATCGAAGCCACCCAGAACGCCGGCGTCCGCGTCCTCATGATCACAGGCGATCACCCCGCCACCGCGGTGGCGATTGCCAACGCGGTCGGCATCGCATCCACCGCAGTCGTGACGGGGGCACAACTCGATTGCATGGACACCGACGAACTGGAACGGACCGCAGCCAACGTCGGAGTCTTCGCCCGGGTCGGGCCCGAACACAAACTCGCGATCGTCGAAGCCCTCGAGGCCCAAGGCGAAATCGTGGCCATGACGGGAGACGGCGTCAATGACGCCCCAGCCCTGAAACGAGCCGACATCGGTGTCGCCATGGGGCAGCGAGGGAGCGACGTGAGTCGAGAGGTGGCTGATCTCGTACTCCTCGACGACAACTTCGCAACCATCACCTCTGCGATCGAAGAAGGCCGCAGCATCTACGCCAACATCCTCAAATTCATCCGATTCCTGTTCTCCACCAACGTCGCACTCGTGCTCCTCATCGCGATCGGCGTCATGGGAGCCGCCGCACTCGGCCTGCAGGACGACGCAGGCAACCTCCTCGTCCCCCTTCTCGCGGTCCAACTGCTCTGGATCAACATCATCGCCGACGGACCACCCGCACTGGCACTCGCAATGGACCGCAATCCCGGAATGATGGCGAAGCGCCCCCGACCACCCTCAGCTCCACTCCTCTCCCGAACCGGTGTTCGCTTCATCCTCACCACCGGAGTACTCAAGGCCGTGATGGGGCTCGTGGTGTTCTTCACGCTTCCAGCGCTCGCTTTCGCCGGAAGCACCACACAGACGGCAGTCTTCCTCTACGAGTCCCTTGCCCAGCTTGCGTTCGTCTACCCGGCCCGCCGACTCACCAGCAAGTCCCTTCCGAACAAGACGCTCAATCTCATCATCGTCGCCAGCGTCGCACTCCAGATCCTCACCATCACCGTCCCGGGCCTCCGCACAATGCTCGGCCTCGTCCCCCTCGAACGATCCGTCCTCGCCTTCGTTGCCGGAGCTCTCATCATCACCGTCGTCGGAGCCGAGGTCTGGTCACGCCGAATGCTCCGCAAGGGAGACCGCTCATGAGAAGCCCACACGCCCAGCGGTTGTCGCGCGGACCACCGGGAAACGCCGGAATCCTGGGCCCTTCGGCAAGCCAAGACCAGAGAGGATCCACATGACGTATCACACCGGAAGCACAATCCTCGTCGGCGTTGATGGATCGCCCGATGCCTGCATCGCTGCAGCATGGGCCGTCGATGTTGGACGCCGCATGAACGCATCGGTCAAGGCCATAGCTGCGTGGTCAGACGTCCCTCCGCCGTACGACGATGCCTTGTACGACCACACCGCGGAGATCGACGCCCACATTGCGAACGTCGCGGCCCAATCCCTTCACAGGGATGGACTCGAAGGCATCGAAGTCACCGCCGCTCAGGGGCCGATCGCGAAGACACTGCTCGAAGCTGCCGACGCGTCGAACGCATCGATGCTCGTCGTAGGAACGCGAGGACTTGGTCCGCTGTCCGGACTGCTCCTTGGCTCCATCAGCCGACGGCTCCTGTTCACCACCCACGTACCGCTCATTGTCGTCCCGCACCGGTCCACTCTCGAACCCGAGAGGCTGACCCGCGTCCTCGTCGGTGTGGACTGCTCCGGAGTTGCCCGACGGGTCCTGTCCTGGGCAGCCAGCTTCTGCGCGGCTGTCGGAGTGCCGGCAACAATCGCTCGGTGCGCCGACCCCGGCTGCGAACGGCCGCCCGGGTACGTAGAACGCTTCGACGATCGCACGACGTCCGACATCGACCAGGAGCTGAAACCACTCCGCGATCTCGAGGTGGAATACACCGTCGCCATTGCCCACTGCGACCCGCGCGTCGCGCTCCCCGAAACCGCAACGCGCGATGAGGCCGGTCTGATCGTGATCGGAACCAGCGGAGCAGGCCGCTTCCGCGGGCTCGGTGGCACCGCCTCCTACCTCGCACGCCACTCACCAGCACCAATCGCCGTCATCCCTTGATTCGCCAAAGGAGCCCTGATGAGTACACCTAACGAGGTGAAGGTAATCCAGACGCCCCTGCCCGGCATCGGGCTACGGCTCGAATTCGTCACCGCCGCCGGGCAGCGCGTTGGCGTCGTCCAGCGCCAGCAGGGAAACCTGGAGCTGTTCATCAGCCACGCCGACGACCCAGACTTGGTCGCTACATCATTGAATCTCACGGAGAACGAAGTCTCCACGCTCACTGGGCTTCTCGGTGGATCGGCGTTCTCTCACGAACTGTCACACCTCCAGGAAGCGGCTGGCAGCATCGCCATCGACTGGCTTCCGATCAAAGCGCGGACCCGGTACGCGGAGCGTCGGCTGGGCGATACACACCTCCGAGCTCACACTGGTGTTTCGGTGGTAGCTGTGATCCGCAAAGGCGCCGCGGTCCCTTCACCTCCTCCCGAGTTCACATTCGCCGCCGGTGATGTCATCGTGGCGGTCGGGACGGCTGAAGGTCTGGCCGAAGCCGCACTGATCCTTCAGTCCGAGCCGTAGATGAGGGGCGCCCTCCTGCTCGAACTCGGGGCGGTGATGCTCTCTTTGACCGTCCTGGCCAGAGTGGCGACGCGCTACTCATTCTCGCCAATCCCGCTCTATCTGGGCCTGGGTCTCCTCCTGAGCGAACACAGCGTCGTCTCGCTCGACGTGAGTCAGGAATTCATCGACGCCGGCGCCGAGATCGGTGCCATCCTGCTGTTGTTCCTCCTCGGAGTTGAATACTCCATCGGCGAGCTGGCAGCCGGAGTCAAGCGGGCCCCAGTATCCGGAACGGTTGATTTCGGACTGAACTTCTTCCCGGGATTCATTGCGGGGTGGGCGCTCGGATGGCCCCTCACCGCTGCTTTCCTATTGGGCGGCGTCACATACATCTCGTCGTCGGGGATCGCCGCGAAGCTGATACGGGACCTTGGGTGGCTCGGCAATCGCGAGACCCCTGCGGTGCTCTCGATCCTGGTCATCGAGGACTTGGTCATGGCG
>JAQAZV010000050.1:0-12068 GCA_032127155.1 Acidimicrobiia bacterium | reverse complement strand
CCACGGCACGACGACGGCCGAGGTCAAGACGGGGTATGGCCTCGACGTGGAAACGGAGCGCAAGATCCTCGACGCCATCCTTGCCATCGATCGTGATCTCCCGATCGACCTCATCCCCACCTACCTCGGAGCACACGTCGTCCCCGGAGAATTCCTCGACAGGAGGGAGGCGTACCTCGATCTGGTGACGGGCGAGATGTTGGACGCCGTCTCCTCGGATGTCCGTTTCGTCGATGTGTTCTGTGACGATGCCGCATTCACGATCACCGAGACGCAACGCGTTGCGGCGGCGGCGACGGCGGTGGGGCTGCCGATCCGTCTTCACGTCGACCAGCTGTCGGCGTCCGGCGGAGCGGCGCTTGCGGCGGAGCTTGCGGTCATGTCTGCGGACCATCTGGACCATGCGACCGACGAGGACTTTCGTCAACTCGCCGAGGCTGGAGTCGTCGCCGTGCTGCTTCCCGGCGTGTCGTGGTCCATGCGGCTCCCCCCACCTCCCGGGAGGCGTGCGTGGGATTGCGGTGTCACCGTCGCCATCGCCTCCGACTGCAATCCTGGAACGTCATATGTCGAGACGATGCCATTCGTCATTGCGTTGGCTGTTGCGACGACCGGACTGACCGTCGATGAGGCCGTGTGGGCGGCGACGCGCGGAGGTGCCCTGTCGCTCGGGTTGTCCGATCGCGGTGCGATCGCGGTCGGCGGTATCGGGGACCTGGTGATCGTCGACGCCGACACCCATGCGCACCTCGCGTATCGACCGGACGGGGGACTGGTTGCGGCGACCGTCAAGCGCGGGGTCATCGTCTGACGAGGGCCGCCGTCACCGGGCTGCGCCTACCCTTGCGGGATGACCGAGGTTGCCTATCTCGCTGCCGAGCACCCCATCAGGTTCGCCCACCGTGGAAGCCGGGAGCTGTGGCCTGAGAACACGTGGTATGGCTTCGATGCAGCAGTCGGCCGTCTCGGCTATCGGTACATCGAGACCGATGTCCAGGTGACCAAGGACGGTGTCGTGGTCGTCTTCCACGACGACACCCTCGACAGGACAACCAACGGCGTCGGCAAGGTCGCGGATTGGTACTGGGCCGACATCGCCAACCTCGATGCTGGCTACACATTCACGCCGGACGGGTCGTCGTTCCCGCTCCGCGGGACCGGCATTCGCGTGTCGAACCTCGTGGACACCTTCGAGCGGTACCCCGATGTCCGCTTCAACCTGGACCTGAAGGCAAGGGGATGTGAGTGGGCCGTCGCCGAGGCGATCAGCCGGACCGGGCGTCACGACACCGTGCTGGTTGGGTCCTTCAACGATCGAAGGCTTTCGCGGTTCCGTCGCATCACGAAGGGTCTGGTGGCAACCGCTGCTGGTCCAAGGGCATCCATCCTGATGTACGCGGCGTCTCGCGCTGGACGCCCCTTTTCGACACCGCACGCCGCGTTCCAGCTTCCTGTGAAGGTGCGCGGTGTCGGCGTCGATCGTCGGCTGGTGGACGCAATCCACGCCTCGGGATCACAGCTCCATGTGTGGACCGTGAACGACCCAGGTGAGATGCGGTCGTTGCTCGACTCGGGTGTCGATGGCATCGTGTCGGACCGGCCGGACCTGTTGAACGACGTGATGGAGGAGTTCCATGCTGACCCGCGGTGACGAGATCGGACCCATCGTCCGCCTCCAGGTACAGACGGTCCCGATCAAGCGACGTGGCGAGGGATATGCACCCGAAGGGCTGCTCGTTGTCGATCGGGCGGCGGTCGACGCCTGGGGGATGGTTGGCTGGCATGGGGATGCCTGGGTGGTCGATGCCCATCACACGGCACATCCATCCCGTCGTGGTGGGGGGCGGAGGCAGCTCTCGATCGGCTTCACCGGCCACTACAGCGAGATGGAGCGACGTTTCGGCAACGCACCGATCGGCATCGCAGGCGAGAACTGCATCGTCGATGGCCCGCCACTCACCCTCGATGAGCTCGGGGAAGGCGTCGTCGTCGTGACGGCGGATGGGACCGAACTCGCCCTCGAGCGGCCGCGCGTGGCAGCCCCATGCGTCGAGTTCACCAGTTTCATGCTGGGGCTCGATGCGGTGGCGCCCCTTGCTGACATCGAGGGCCCGCTTGCAGATCTCCACGACGGCCGAAGAGGCTTCATCGTCGCTGCAGATCACGCACGCGATGCGGTCGAGATCGCGATCGGCGACCGAGTCTTCCGCGGGGTGCCTGGTTGAGCGACGACACGCTGCGCCGGCCCGTCGACATCATCAAAGCGTTCGATCGCTTCGACGACCACTGGTCACCGAGGGCGATCGCCGCGATGAACGACTATCACGTCAAGCTCGTCAAGGTGCTCGGTGAATTCGTCTGGCATCGCCACGACGACACCGACGAACTGTTCCTCGTCATCAACGGTGACATCGCCATCGAAATGGACGGCAGGGACACGGTGTCCCTCGGTGCCAATGAGCTCTTCGTCGTGCCGAAGGGTGTGCTCCATCGACCCATCGCAACGAGCGAAGCCTGGGTGCTCCTGATCGAGCCCTCCTCCGTGGTCAACACCGGCGACGGCGAGGCTTCCGATCTGACGTCCGAGGTGGTGTGGCTCGGCCAGTGATGGTGATCGTGCCCGAGCCGATCACCCGATCCTGAAAGGGATCCCGTTGAGCAACACGAGGCAGTCGATGGCCCTGTTGCGTGCCTCGTCGAAGCTGAGAGCGTCGAACACTTCGTACGGTTCGCCGTTGTGCTGCTGGTAGACGGTGTATCCGTCAGGGCGCTCGAGCACGTAGAGCCCGTTGCGTGGTCCGGCCATGTTCGCTCCGAGGGCCATCAGTGCATCGTGGTCAGGGATCTCAGAGATGAGGTCGATCCGCTCGACGGTGAACGCTGCAGCGAAGTCGGCCCCCGTGGTTGCGTGGCGACCCAGCAGTTCGGAGGCGAGCTGTCGCGCTCGCCGATCGATGATGGCCCGTGCCTGTTCCTGCCGCGTGTACATCGAGGTCCGGTCGTAGCGTCGCGGCATGGTACGCCTGACCCCGTCGCACTCCTCCGACGGTCGTTGTGGACTCCACGCGGGCAAAGCCGCGGACGAGACCCGACGGTGCTCAGGTCGTGACGGGTTTGAACTCCGGGCGGCGGTCCTCGAACGCACTGATGTCGTCGCCATGCGTGAGGGTGAGGGCGATCTCGTCGAGTCCGTTCAGCAGGCAGTGCTTGGTGAACGGATCGATCGGAAACGTTGCCGAGAAGCCTTCGGCCGACACCGTCTGTGACGCGAGATCCACCGTGACCGTGTTGCCAGGAGCTGAGGCGATCGCCATCAGGTCCTCGACCTCGTCTGTCGTGAGGACCACGGGCACGAGGCCGATCTTGGTGCAGTTCGTGTAGAAGATGTCCGCGAACGAGGGGGCGACGATTGCCTTGAAGCCCCAGTCGGCGAGCGACCATGGTGCGTGCTCCCGTGAGCTCCCCGATCCGAAGTTCGGGCCAGTGACGAGCGTGACGGCCTCCGCATATGTCGGCTGGTTCAACACGAACGCCGGATCCATCTCGCCCTCGGGGTCGCGGGCCCAGTCGTAGAAGAGGAACTCGCCGAACCCTGATCGTTCGACGCGCTTGAGGAACTGTTTCGGGATGATCTGGTCGGTGTCCACGTTGGCCCTCGGGAGGGGGGCGGCAGTTCCGACGATCGTGGTGACGGGTTCCATCAGGAAGACTCCCTGACATCGACGAAGTGACCATGAATGGCTGCAGCGGCAGCCATTGCAGGTGACACGAGGTGGCTGCGACCACCGCGTCCCTGTCGTCCCTCGAAGTTGCGATTGGATGTGGACGCACAACGTTCGCCGGGATCGAGGACATCAGGGTTCATGGCGAGGCACATCGAGCAACCGGGCTCGCGCCACTCGAGGCCCGCGGCGAGGAAGATCTCGTGGAGGCCCTCGGCCTCTGCCTGTGCCTTCACGAGTCCAGAGCCAGGGACGACGAGGCCGGTCACGGTGTCAGCGATCGTCCTGCCCTCCAACATCGCGGCAGCCTCCCTGAGGTCTTCGATGCGACCGTTGGTGCAGGACCCGATGAAGACCCGATCGATCCAGATGTCGGTGATGGGCGTTCCTGGTTCGAGGTCCATGTAGGCCAGTGCACGCTCGGTTGAATCCCGATCGATGGGGTCGTCGAAGTCGGATGGCGAGGGAACCTGCGCCGACACGGGGAGCGTCTGGCCAGGGTTCGTTCCCCATGACACGTACGGTTCGAGGCTCGACGCTTCGAGGATGATCTCCTCATCGAATTCGGCTCCGGGGTCGGTCGGCAATTGTCTCCAAGCGGCGATGGCCTCGTCCCATGCCGCCCCTGTGGGTGCATGCGGCTTGTCCTCGAGATAGGCGTAGGTGACATCGTCAGGGGCGATCAGCCCTGCCCGTGCCCCAGCCTCGATCGACATGTTGCAGATCGTCATTCGCCCTTCCATCGAGAGGGCCGTGATCGCGGAACCGCGGTATTCGATGACGTAGCCCGTCGCACCGGCCGTCCCGATCCTGGCGATGATGGCCAGGATGATGTCCTTTGCCGTCACGCCGGTTGGGAGGTCACCGTTCACGGTGATGGCCATCGACTTCGGTTTGTACTGCTGGAGCGTCTGGGTGGCGAGGACGTGTTCGACCTCCGACGTGCCGATGCCGAACGCAAGGGCACCGAAAGCACCGTGTGTCGCCGTGTGGGAGTCGCCACAGACGATCGTCGCCCCTGGCTGGGTGAGGCCCTGCTCTGGTCCGATGACATGCACGATTCCCTGGCGCTGGTCGTCGATGTCGAACAGCTCGATTCCGTTGCGCCTCGTGTTCTGTTGGAGGGTCCTGATCTGGATGGCCGACATCGGATCGTCGATACCGCGGTCGCGCCTCGTGGTCGGGACGGCGTGGTCGATCGTTGCGAGTGTCAGCTCCGGGCGGCGCACGGATCGGCCTGCGAGGGCGAGCGACTCGAAGGCCTGGGGGGAGGTGACCTCGTGGACGAGGTGGAGGTCGATGTACATGAGGTCCGGCTCGCCGTCGGCACGATGGACGACGTGTTGCTCCCAGACCTTGTCGAACAGTGTCAGCGGTCGTGCCATGGAACCCTTCGCGGTCGGAGCGGGGAGGGTAGCGATGCGAGCGATTCACGGAGAAATCGGTCAACGCCAATTCGCGACCCTACGCTCGCAGCGTGCATCTGGTCCTCGTAGTTCTCGCCGCCGTCAGCCTTGCTGCACCGTTCGGCGCCGCCGAGGCTGCTGCCGTTGCCGAGGCCGATGGAGCAGTCACCATCGAAATCTCGGTTGCTGTGTCCGAGACCTACTCAGCGGTCCTCGTGCGACCCTTCTCATCATTCGAGGAGCTCGCCCCAACCGCGTTGAGGGATCGTGGTGACGGCACGTGGGGTGGTTTCCTGGTTGTCCCCACGGCGGAGGATTGGTCGATCGTGTTCGACGCCATTGCCCCGGGCGGCGGTTCGTCCCGATCCGAGACAACGTCCCTCACGGCACTTGGCGTGGATCCGGTGGTGGTCGAGGCACCGCCCGGCGCCCCCCTCCCATCCCGGTCGATTGATGCAACCACGGTGTGGCTCCTCGTCGGCGTGATACTCGCCATGGCAGCCCTCGGTGCCCTTGCGTGGTGGACGTTCTCGGGATCTTCGAGCGATGGAGCGCCTGTCGAGCCGGAGTGACTTGACAAATGGTCGGGAATACCCGAACATTCGTGAAGCGCGGACGATCCAACCCGAGAGGCACCTTCATGGCAGCATCAGCCCAACCCGTTTCCGGTGACCCTGATAGCGACGCCGTCGTCGAGGTTCCACCTCGCCATGTGCTCGACTATGACATCGACGACGTCGTCTTCGTCGAGGGAAACGAACAGATGAAGGCTGTTGCCGATGACACGCGGATGGACATCCTCCACCTCCTGCTCGATCGTGCGGCGACGGTGACCCACCTCGCCGAGGCCCTCGGCAAACCGAAGGGAACCGTTGGTTACCACGCGAAGGTCCTCGAGGATGCAGGCCTGATACGGGTTGTTCGTACGGCGAAGGTCAGGGCCATGACCGAGAAGTACTACGGAAGAACAGGCCGCACCATCCAATTCATGGGTACACCCAACGAGGATGACCCTCGCTGGTTCGTCAATGATGCCCTTCGATCCATGGTGTACAGCAAAGATGATCCCCTGCCGATGTTCACGTCCAGGGTGGTCAGGATCCCGATGGATCGCGCCGTCGAATTCGCCGAGCAGGTTCGAAGGCTGGCCGAGGAGTTCATCGAATTGCCTCGGAGTGGTGACACGGTATTCGGCTTCCTTGCAGGGGTCTATCCAACCGATCACCCGGCACTTTCCGACAAGGAATCGACGGGCGGGAGTGCCGGCAGATGACCGACGTAGCAGCCGGGCCGGATACAGGGTCCGCCAAGAAGCGCATTGCGCTCGGCGTGAACTATTGGAAGCTGTGGTCGTCGAGCGTCATCTCGAACCTCGGCGACGGGGTCACCGCCATCGCTTTGCCGTGGTTGTCATCCGCCGTCACCCGAAACCCCATGCTGATTGCGCTGGTCGGTGTCGCCTCCCGGATCCCGTGGCTCGTATTCAGCCTTCCCGCCGGCGTCATCACCGACCGTCTCGATCGACGGAAGCTGATGTTGTGGTCCCAGGTCAGCAGGGCTGCCCTGATGCTCAGCGCAGCTGCCGTCGTGATGATGTACCGCTCGTCACTGCCTGCCCCAGGCGAGGTCCAGGACGGCGTGGTGTCGAACAACATGGTCGTCTACGGGATGATCATCGTCGTTTCGTTGCTGTTCGGCTTTGCCGAGGTTCTGTACGACAACTCCGCCCAGACGATCCTGCCAGCCATCGTCGAACCCGAAGGCCTCGAGCGAGCGAACGGCAACCTCTGGGGTGCGGAGATGGTCGCGAACTCCTTCCTCGGACCACCCCTCGGCAGCCTGCTGATCGGTGTTGCCTTTGCCCTTCCGTTCGCATTCGATGCGGGCACGTTCGCCATCGCTGCGGCCCTCATCTTCCTGATCTCGGGATCCTTCGCAACGAGGGACAAGAGCGCTGCGCAGTCGAAAGGCAAGATCGATTGGTGGGGTGAGATCAAGGAAGGTGTGGCCTGGCTCTGGAAGCATCCGCTCCTTCGGCCGATGGCGATCATCCTCGGGCTCCTGAACGGCCTCGGCATGGTCACCTTCGCCACCTTCGTGCTCTTCGCCCAGGATGTCCTCGGGATCAATGCCTTCCTGTTCGCCGTCCTCGGAATGTCAGGTGCCATCGGAGGTGTGCTCGGGAGCATCCTTTCGCCCCGCGTGTCGAAAGCCCTTGGCTCGGGCCCGTCGCTCTACGTCACCTTGTCGCTCAGCGTTGTCACCAATCTCGTGATCGGGTTCGCGACCCACTGGACCATCGTGTTCGCGATGTTTGCGACCTTCAGCTTCTCAGCAGTCCTGTGGAACGTGATCACGGTCTCGCTTCGCCAGACGATCATCCCCGATGAACTCCTTGGTCGCGTCAACAGCGTCTACCGATTCTTCGCATGGGGCATGATGCCGATCGGCCTCGCGATCGGCGGTCTCCTCGTCACGGGCATGGAGAACATCGGCGCCAGCCGTGACATCGCGCTGCGGACCCCGTGGTGGTTCGCAGCCGCTGCCTACCTCGTCCTGTTCATCTACGCCGCACCAAAGCTGACGACGCAGAAGATCGAGGCCGCACGTGCCGAGGGCATTGCTGCCAAGCAAGCCTCCAAGCAGGCCGACGGGGATGATGTCGACTCCGCCAGCGATCCGCAGGGAGCCTCCTGAGGTTGCCTCCGGCCCCGATGCCCATCACGGGGGAATGAGTTCGTGATGGTCATCGGGGCTGGCGCATCCACGCCGAGCCCGATCGCGGCCTCAGGCGTTGTCCGACCGGTACTTGCTCACCGCTGCAATCCCTATTGCGACGGCGAGACCGGCGGCGATGCTCACCCAGACCTTCGGTGGCGGAGCGGGAACCCTCGGTCCGATGGCTACCGGGCGCTGGAATCGGAGGATGGGCCAGTCGTTTTCGAGGGCCAACGCTTTCAGATCTTTCTCGGGGTTCACGACGACTGGATTGCCCACGAGTGCGAGCATCGGGAGATCCGATGTGCTGTCGGTATAGGCGAACGATGAGGAGAGGTCGATGCCGTCTCGCTCAGCGACCTCTCGCATCGCCTGCTCCTTGCCGGGGCCCATCACGTACTGATCCAATTCCGGTACATACCGACCGAGGGCGTCCGTGCGAATCTTGGTTGCGATGACCTTGTCGATGCCGACCATCCTGGCAATGGGCGTCACGAACTCTTCGGGACTCGCAGAGACCACGTAGACCTCACGTCCCGCGCGCTTGTGCTCGTCGATGAGGAACAGTGCCTCTGCGAATACCAGGGGCTCGATGACATCTGAGAGCGTTTCGGCGACGATCGCCTCGATCTCTGCCTGTCGCCACCCAGATACGAGGTCGAGCATCTCGTCGCGGGCGCGCTCGAGGCTGTCCTCGTCTGCGCCGAACAGGACGTATGAGATCTGGGCGATGCCGGCCTTCATCAGGGCCCTCCGCTGCAGGAAACCCGCGCGGTAGAGCGGTCGCCCGAAGGCGAGCGTCGACGATCCGGCGATGATCGTCTTGTCGAGGTCGAAGAATGCGGCTTCGGTCATGGTTCGATTGTATGTATCGGTCGAGCGTGCGAGGGTCATGAGCCCCGCGTCGCGATCAACCCTCTTGTCCGCAGCCCCTCGGTGTCATACCGTGGGAACGCTTCCCCTCCGCTGCTTCGGAGGTACGGATGCCGGTTCTCGCCACATGGTCGCCGCATGACACCCTGCTCGATGCCATCGTCCCACTCGGTCTCGCATCCGCTGCGGGAACGGCGCTGGTGGTCGACCTCGACCCGAGGGGCCCCGCCTGGTCGGTTTCGTTCACGCTGAGGGATCTCGTGCAGCGCGGTCCAACGCGCCAGGAACTCGCCCCAACCCGGCGGGGGCCGGCCGTTCTTGCCAATGGCGGCGTCGAAGCCGACGAAGCTGCCGACGTGGTCTCGGCCCTCGCCGATGGGTGGCCCTCCATTGTTCTGCGATGCCCTCCGGATCGACCGCGCCCGGCGGGAGCGGTCGCCGTCCTCCCGCTGCTCCCTGAGCCCTTCGCTCGCAGTGAGGACCCTCCGGTGGTGTATCAGCGATCGCAGCTCTCACCCCGAAGCAATCCACAGTCGCATGTACTTCCCCCACCGTCCCGGCGAACGATTGTGGCGCTGCTCTCATCTCGGCAACCGCCGAGGCCCGATCGGTGGATCCGCGCGCTTGGGACGGTCTGGAACCTCGCATGAACAGTGTGGACCGCCTCATCGCGTCGCTGATCGCCTCCGACACACCACTCGAACGCGACGCCCTCACGGAGTACGCAGTGGACATCACCCGGTCCGTTGCCCCGCTCGCTGGTCCTGACACCGTGACCGAGGCGGTCGACGCGATTGTCGGACTCGGGCCCCTCGATCCGTTGTTGGGGGACCCAGAGATCTCCGATGTTCTGGTGAACGGTCCCGATGACGTGTGGGTGGAGCGCCATGGAGTGCTCGAGCGGTGCGATGTCCGATTCCGTGATGGTGAGAGCATCGCTTCACTTGCGAGGAGGCTCATCGCACCCCTGGGTCTCCGCCTTGACAGGGCCGTACCAGCCGTGGACGCCAGGTTGCCGGATGGAGCGCGGCTTCATGCTGTCATTCCACCTGCAAGTGTCGACGGACCGATCCTCGCCATCCGTCGCTTCCACGGGTCGGTCACCAGTATGGATGATCTCGTCGCACGCGGAACCATCGACCCCCCGATGGCGGAGTTGCTCGTCGGTAGGGTCGCCGATCGTTCCAACATCCTCATCGCGGGACCAACGGGGGCCGGAAAGACCACGCTTCTCAACGTCCTGTGTGACGCCATCCCAGGGACCGAGCGAGTGGTGTCCATCGAGGATGCAGCGGAACTGTCATTCGGCGGCCACGTCGTGAGGCTCGAGGCGAGGGTCGCCAATACCGAGGGTGCAGGCGACATCACGATCCGTCAGCTCCTCAGGCATGCCCTTCGTCTCCGCCCGGATCGGATCGTGGTTGGTGAGGTGAGGGGACCTGAAGCCCTCGACATGGTGCAGGCGCTGAACACGGGGCATCGGGGTTCGATGTCGACCATCCACGCCAATGGGGCGCAGGAGGCACTGGTCAGGCTCGAGACAATCGCAGCAATGGCTCCCGAGAACGTACCCCATGATGCGCTTCGGTCGCTCGTACGTGCGGCGATCGATCTGGTGGTCGTCATGGGACGCGTGGATGGCTCACGCACGGTCACGGACATCCTTGACGTTGTCGGGGCCGACGACCGATGACCGTGATCGCCCTCGTGTTGGCCGCCCTGTGCGTCCTCGGCACGCCGTGGCTCGCGTTGGGATTGTCCATCGCACTGTGGGTGTCGCCCAAGATCGGTATCCCCGTGGTCGCTGCACTTGCGGTTGCGAGTGCAGTGAAGGGTCGCCGCATCAGGCGGACCAAGCCTTCGGAGTCTGACTTCCTGCGGTCATTGGGCGGGGCGATCGTCGCGGGCGCCACGCTGCGCGAGGCAATACGGCAGTCCGAGTCACCGGTGGTGTCGTCGTTGGCTCGGCGGCTCTGTGATCTCGGCGTACCCATGGCAGACATCGGCGCAGAGGTGAGTCGCCACCTTCCCTCGACCGGGGAGGCATTCGCCGTACTGATGGTCATGAGCGACCTCACGGGTGGGTCGACCGCCGGATCGTTACACCTGCTGGCTCAACAAGCCGCCGATGCACAGCAGCAGGCCCGTGACGGTCGTGTTGCTGCAGCGCAGGCCAAGTTCTCTGCTGTCGTCGTCGGGTGCATTCCCCTGGTGATCGCTCTCGGGCTTGTCGCCGTTCGCGGCGTACCCGAGCCTGGGGGTGCGGTGGTGGTTCTTCCCATGGTTGCGGGTGCCACGGCGATGATCGTGGGGGCGATCCTCGTGTTCGCGATCTCTCGTAGGGCGCTCCCATGACGGTGTCTGTCGCCGTGGTGTCCGCGCTTGGCGTTGCCCTCTTCAGGCGGCAACGATTCCTGATCGGAGTGTCCTCAGCGCTCTGGATCATCGGTGGACCGCTATTGGCGTTCGTCGGCGCAGTCTCGCTGCTCGGCATCCGGGCCCTCCACAAGGCGCGAGGACAGGCTGGGGTGCGAGTGGCCGCTGGTGAGACCGAGGTGGTTGCGGTCGAAGCGGTTGCTGTTGGTGTGGCTGGAGGGCTCTCCTTCGAACAGGCCGCCTCGGTGGCTGCCGGGGCCGTTGGAGGACGTGTAGCCGCTGACATCGAGCGTGGCCTCCGCGTCTCGACGTCACACTCGCCGATCCTTGAACGGTCCGGCATCATCCCGGAGATGTTCGCAGTGGCCAGGATGTCCAGGGTCACCGGCGCACCGCTCGCAGACCGATTGGTCGACATGGCTTCCAGCATCCGGAGGGACCATGCGGCTGCTGCCAGGCAACGTCTCTCACGCCTACCGGTGCTCCTCCTCTTCCCTCTCGCCCTCTTGATCCTTCCCGGATTCGTGTTGCTGGCAGTGGCACCCGCGGTCGTCGGAGGGTTCTCCCGTCTTGGTTTGTGACTTCCCGCCGCAGCGGCCGGCCGCCGCAGGAAAGGAGACAATGATGACAATCATGAACGATCAGGGTCAGGCGACCGCGGAATACGCCCTCGTCCTCGTCGCTGCGGCGATCGTCGCGCTGGCACTCATTACCTGGGCATCGACGACGGACATGCTTCCGTCGTTCTTCAACACGGTCATGCAGAAGGTGATCTCGGTGGCGAACGGCGTCGGATGATGTCCCAGCGCGGGAGTGCGGTGGTGGAGTTCGCCCTCGTTGTTCCGATGATCCTGATCCTGCTTCTGGGGATCGTCGAGGTGGCTGTCGTTGCTCGCACCGAGATCCAGATGATCCACGCTGCGCGAGAGGGAGCACGGCAGTCGGCCACCTCGACGGACACCTCGAAGGCGGT
>JAQAZV010000049.1:0-7616 GCA_032127155.1 Acidimicrobiia bacterium | reverse complement strand
GTCGCAATGTTACATAACGTGGATTATGGGCGTTTGCTCGTGGAGGTCGCAGAGGGTCGAGGACGCTGGTCTAGGCGGATGGATGGTCGCAGGGAACCTCGAAGAGTCGCACCGGATCGGTGAATCCCTTGAGAGCGATCGGTCCACGATCAACGAACGAGATCGGTTTGCCGACGGAAAGTTCCCGTACAGCGCTCGATACGAGGATTTGTCCTGGCTGCGCATGGCCACATATCCGTGCCGCAAGGTTGACCACTGCACCGAAGAGGTCCTCATGCTGTTGGATTGGCTCACCGACGCTTATGCCGATGCGTACCCGACCGGTGTCGGCATCGCGATCCATCGGTTCTCCGAAACCTCTCTGGATGGCGACCGCACAGTCGACGGCCGTGCTGACGTGGTCAAACGACGCGAAGATCCCATCACCGGTGTGCTTCACCTCGCGGCCACGGTTGCTGGCGAGCGCTTCTCGGACGATGCGGTCATGAAAGGACACCAGTTCCATCGCCTTCACGTCCCCGTCCCTGGAACTGACCAGGGTGGAGTCGACCAGGTCGGTGAACATGATGGCCCTGAGGCCCGTGTCGATCTCCGCATCCTCGTGCCGAGCCATGTTGGGCACTGAGCGCTCCCAGTCACCCATGAAGCGACTCACGGTAGGTCGTTCCACCTCAACCATGTCGTGGGGCACCAATCCGTGTGATGCCTTGTGCACGGCAATTGCGGCGTCCTTCGATGGTGCATCGACGAGGCAGAATGCCTGACCGTCCGGGCTGTTGAACCAGAACGTGAGGAACTGGACCCCATAGTTTCCCTGAATGGCGAGGTCCTGTTCATGGGCATGCTTGATGTCCTCCTCGGTGACATCACCCAGGTTCTCGTGGACATCCATGAAGATCGGCATCGGACAACCCTACCGAAGATCCTGATGGGGCTTCAACCTGGTCTGGTCGCGGTGGCATCCCCATCCCCTGTCGGCGCCACGCGCTACATGTCGGTGAGGATCTTCACACCTGGCTCGTCGATCAACGAGAACCCTCGTCCCGCTGCAATGTGCAGCGCCCGAAGCCGCTCGTTGACCTCACCCACCACCCCATCCCTGTCGAAGAGGATGAAACGATTGAACACCCTCGTGAACCATCCGTCATGTGTGATGGCGACCTGGGTGGCATCGAGGTCGACGAGGACCTCCTCGATCACCTGGATCGACTCGAGATCGAGGTTGTCGGTCGGTTCATCGAGGAGCAACACGTTCGGATCCTCGCGTTCGAGCAGCAGCAGCTGCACGCGAGCTTTCTGGCCACCGGACAACTCCGACACGTGGTGGCGTGTTCGGTCGGCCAGCCCGTAGCGGCCGAGTGCCGCCCTCGCCTGTTCAGGGTTCGGGAATCGTTGCTTGACGATGTCGAGGAGTTCCTGCCCGTCGTCCCTGATGTCGACATCCTGGCTGAAGAAGCCGAGTTTGGCGTTCGGTCCGAAGCGAAGACGGCCTTCCTCGGCGAGCGCCGTGCTCTTGATCGACCGCAGGAACGTCGACTTCCCCACCCCGTTCTCCCCGAGCAACGCCACGCGATCGCCGTTGTAGATCGTGACGGAGAAGGGCAATACGAGATCAGCAACGTCGAGCCTCGTGATCCGAATTGCTTCGTTGCCAGCTCTCGACCCGAGGAACTTCGGGACGATCTCACGCTCCGGAGGTGGCGCCTGTGGCGGTCCTGCGTCCCTGAACCGCTCCCACCGGCTCTGGGCAGCGTCGGCACGTGAGGCAAGCGCTTCGCTCGCGCCCGCTCGGTTCTTCATCAGCTTGTAGAACCGGTACAGCCGCCGTTCCTCCGCCTTCCATGCATCAGCGTCCTTCGCAAGTCGTTCGTTTCGTCGCTGTCGCTCGGCACGGAATGTGGAGTAGGTGGATCCATGCACCCAGTGGCCGTTGTGCTCGAGGACCACCATCCGATCAACGGCCTTCGTCAAGAGCGTGCGATCGTGCGACACGAGAAGGATCGTCTTCGAGGAGTCCTTCAGCGATTGTTCGAGCCATGCCTTCGAGTACATGTCGAGGAAGTTGTCAGGCTCGTCGAGGATGAGCGTCGGAACACTCGACGACAGGAATGAACGCAGGATGATGCTCTTGCGCTCACCTCCCGAAAGTTCACGCAGTTGACGGTCCCCCGCCTCATCGAGACCTTGGTCGAGAACGGCTCGCGTCACCTGATCCCATGTGGCTTCGGCTTCATACCCACCGAGGGCTTGCCACACATCCAACGCATGGGCAATGGCGATGCCCGTGTCGGCTGTCGGAATCTCGACCGCGTACAGCGATCGCAATTCCCGGTGCACGGGTTTGAGTTCAGCCGGTAACGAAAGGGCGAGGGCGTCGAGGACGGTTGCCGTGTCGGGGTCGTCGAATCCGGGGTTCTGTCGCATGTAGGCGACCTCGGTGTCGCTGCGGACCGTTCCTTCATCCAGGTCGAGGTCGCCCGCGATCACTCCGAGCATCGTTGTCTTTCCCACACCGTTCGGCCCGATCAGGGCGGTGACGCTACCCGTCGGCACGCGCAGCGACACATCGTCGATCACCAATGTGCCGTCCGGGTAGTAGAAGATGGCGTTGTTGACCTCTATGGCCACGGGTTGACTCCCCTCCCCTGTCTCAGGTCCGCGGGGACCGGCCCTCGGCGTCGTCTCGTTGGGCGCCGGCACCAGCGACGGCAACGGCGACGTAGACGAAGCCACCAAGCGGCATGGTGAGCAGGATGAACATGGCCCATGCCCATTTCGGCATGTAGGGAACGTCGTGGGTCGCAAGATGGACCAAGAGCGCGACGGAGAACACCACCATTGCGACGAAGATGGGGAACCACGCGGCGAAGTTCACGAGCGCCTTTCGATCGATCGCCGAAAGCTTACGGCGAAGCCGCCCTCAGCCCTCGACCAGGATTGTTCCCGGTTGGTAGGTCGACCATGCGAACCAGAACGTGTCGAGGTGAGGGATCCGTTCCAACTGCGAACCCTCGAGCGACCCCGCTGTCGCGTGTCCTGTGATCGTCCATGTCGAGCCCGTCTCGAGGTCGACGAAGGCCCCTCCCTCCGCGACAAACGTCAGCGACTGTCCATCAGCAATCGGGCGAAAGACACCTGTGGAGCCGACATCGACGCCGTCCTCGATCGATCCGCTGTCCAGAGCCGACGCCTGGCCGGCCTTCCACAGGATCACGATGGGGCTTGCTCCAACCCCGGTGTTGGTTGCCGCGGCCGCTTCTGCTCTCAGGGACGAGAGCGGGAAGGCTGCCGACGAGCCGTCGACGTCCACACCAACGACTCGCGCAAGGGCTGTCGCTCGATCATCGAGAGCTCCGCGGAAGAGGAAGGGAGTCCCTTCGGGATCGTCGTAACCGACGTATGGGTTTCGTCCGTAGTCCCTGTTGAAGCCGGTTTGCGTGAAGTCGAGGAGGCGTCCATTGGGGTGGGAGGAACGGAATTCCCCCCATGAGAGCAGGGGTGAGGCGTACTCCGTGAGGCGCTCTCCAGCGAGAAGTCCGACAACCGCTTCACCGTTGTAGTGCGTCCACAGGCTCTCTGTTGCCCTGTCATACATCACAAGGGCGGAAGCGAACAGGCGCCCAGACGTGCCGAAGGTGGTCTGAAATGCCCTGACCCTGCGGTCGTAGGTTGCCGCCGAATTGCACAGGGGACAGTAGGTCACGGCAACCGGCACGCCACCAACCACATCGTTCACGATCTCGTGCCAGATCATCACGCGTACCGGATAGGCACGCGCGTCACCGTTGATCTCGAGCAACACCACCGGCTCGTTGGCTGGAAGGGCATCGAGGTTGTCGACAACGTCGATGAACACGGGGGTATCGATGGACGGTATGCCATCCGGAGGAGGCCCACCCGAGATGATGTCCCTGGGGTCCACCAGTGGTTCCGGGAAGGCGCTGTCGGTCATGTTGTCAAGGGCGGACGGACCCTCAGGCAGGATGCCGACAGCAGGTTCCCCAACGGCGGGGGTCGTCGTGGTCGTCGACGTCATGGTGACGAGGTCTTGCTGTTCGACTCCTTCAGGTGCCGCACAGGCAGCGAGCACGAGAGCGCCCATGGCAACCACGATCACCAGATTGCGTGTTACCACCTCGATCAACCTCCTCGTCGCCACACCATCAACGACCCTGACCAGCACCCTGGATGCGAACCGTCGGGAACTCGACAGTTCCCTCTCGTTGAATCCACTCCAGTCGTTTCTCCTGCATGACAACACGAGACATCACTTCGCATCATGTGTTCGGCTCAACCATCCTGTGGACGCTGGCGATATCGGGCATCTGGGTGGCTGCTGCGCTCATGCGTCCTGACACCACCATGCACCTCGGTCCGCTGCTGGTACCCCTCGTTCCCTTCGTGGTCGGGTTCGGGTCGGGAGCGTCTGAAGGAGAGGATCCCGGACGGCTCTCCACAACTGCGCCCACGCTCGTGGCAACCGGAATCGCTGTCATGGTCCTGATCATCCTCCGTCTGACCGGTGACCTTGCTGGACCAGCGCTTCCGCCCTTCGATGATGTGGCGCAGGAGTCATATGTGCTGCTGGCTGTTGGCACGGCGATCGGAGTTGTGGTCTCGACTCGCAAACAGTGACAGCCGATCTGCATCAAGGACGGTGATCGTCCGGTAGCCGGTCGCGATCACGCCCTCCGTGCGAAGGCGCGCGATCGACTCGTTCACGGACTGACGACTCGCCCCGAGCATCTCACCGATGGCTGCCTGGGACATGTGCACCTCACCAAACGTATCCCGTTCGTCCACGAGCACGCCAGCGACCTGCTCGGCCACGGAGCGATGCATCAGGCGGATCACCCGTTGCTGGGTCGTTTCGAGCTGTGTGAGGCCGTTGACGAGCCACCGGAGAGCGAGAACGGGCCGTTCGAGCAGCAGCGATATCAGCTCGTGCCTATCGAGCCTGATTGCCCTCACCTCACCCACAGCGCGGGCAGACGACAGGTACGGACGATGCTGGAACATCGCAATGTCGCCAACAACGCCCCCAGGACCGAGCCGACCGAAGGGCAACCGGGTCGAGGCCCCATGGCGATACAGCTCGACCTCACCGTCCTTGACGATGTAGCACCGGTCAGCTGCCTGACCCTCACGAAACAGGTGCGTGCCAGGGAACTTCCGTTCGATGGTGCCTGCCGCAGCAAGGGCTTCCGCGTCCTGGGGCATCATCGGAAGGTCGTCGGTACGGCCGATCGATCGCGCAAGCCACGCTGCGTGCTGGTCCAGGGCATCCACCATGTTGGGGACAACACCCCCTGGATCTGATTCCTTCCAATCTGGCTTCGTGCTGCAACGATTGCAGCTCGTCCGAGTCGGTCATAGGGTGTCGGGATGAGTCTGACCTCCGTGCCGTACGAGCCCTTCGACGTTCCCGACAGTGACCGTATCGACGTCGCAAGATCCGTGTACCGGGAAATGGACCTCCGCAGATCTGTCAGGAACTTCTCGACGCGGTCGGTCCCCTGGGACATGATCGAGCTCGCGGTCGCTGCAGCCTCGACAGCACCCAGCGGTGCCCACAAACAGCCGTGGACATTCGTCGTCACCGGCGATGCCGCAGTGAAGAAGCGTATCCGAGAAGCCGCCGAGGAGGAAGAACGCCTGAACTACGAGGGTGGCCGGCTCCCCTCACATTGGCGTGCCGACCTCGAACCGCTCGGAACCGATTGGCACAAGCCGTTTCTCGAAGAGGCACCGTGGCTGGTGATCGTCTTCGAGCAACGATATGGCCTCGGCCCGGATGGGGAGCGACGGCACCACTACTACGTGAAGGAATCGGTCGGAATCGCTTGTGGCCTCTTCATCGATGCGATTCACCGTATGGGGTTGGTGACCCTGACCCACACGCCGAGCCCCATGGCCTTCCTCCGCACCCTGCTCCAGCGTCCGGAGAACGAGCGGCCCTACATCCTGTTCCCCGTTGGATACCCCGCAGATGGCTGCCGCGTCCCCGCTCTCACCCGCAAGCCACTCAACGATGTGCTCGTCGAAGTCGCGGAGGCCGATCTTCGCAGTTGACGCCACGAGCGACCCGGCATCGAACGCCGTCGCGAAGACATCGATCCCGATCTCCGCCGGACCCTGCGACGATCACCCATCCGGAGGACTCCGGGTGCGCCGTCGGGACGCCGAATCAGTCCGGTTCAACCCTGACGCGGATGCGCCGGAACCCTCGACCCTTGTTCTCAGCCTTGGGAATCGTGATCCTGCCGACCTCGCCGGTGTCGTTCACATGCGTGCCGCCGTCTGCTTGGCGGTCGAGGCCGACGATGTCGATCACCCTCACCCGGTCGATCGTCGCGGGGAGCAGGTTGACCTTCGTCCTGATGAGGCTCGGATCCTCGTCCGCTGCTCCCCTTGGCAGGAAGGAGACCTCAACCGCACGGCGTCGTGCGATCTCAGCATTCAATTCTGCCTCGACGACAGGGCGGTCGTCTGCGACCCAGCCAGGAATGTCAAAATCCAGCCGTCCCTCCCCTGGTTCCATGTTGCCTCCGGTCACAGGGCTGTGGAATCGATTCCAGATGACACCGCAGAGGGCGTGCAGGGCGGTATGCGTGCGCATCAGGGCATATCGTCGCTCCCAGTCGAGGTCACCCCGAACCGCAGTGCTCTCCTTCGGAATGTCGCCATCAAGCCAATGCCATACACCGTCGGCATCCTGTGTCACGCGAAGCACTCGGATACGGTCATCTCCAATACTGAGATGCCCGAGGTCATGTGGTTGGCCGCCACCACCCGGATAGAAGACCGTGCGGTCAAGGAGAACTCTCGCGTCGTCGAGATCGGTCTTCACGACGATGGCATCCATGGATCGCTCGTACGCCCGTGTGGCATAGATACGTTCACTCATGGCACCCTCCCTGTCCCCACCATAGACACCGGAGTTGGCAGCGATGTAGCGTTTCGGGAGGATGTACGACGTTGCAATCATCGGTGGGGGTATCGCTGGGCTCTCGGCCGCAGCGAACCTCGCTCCGCTCGGATCCGTTGCACTCCTCGAAGCGGAGCCGATCCTGGGATACCACGCGACCGGTCGATCGGCTGCGCTCTACACGGAGTGCTACGGCCCCGGCGTGATTCCTCGGCTCACCATGGCGTCACGATCGTTCTTCACGGAGGGCGCCGAGGTGTTCGGAACACCACGCGGGGTGATGTTCGTAGGAACGCGCTCCCAAGTGGAGATCACGGCCACACTCCACGCTCAATACTCGACGATGGTTCCCGATCTCGAGCGAGTTCCACAGCACCGGATCAGGGACCTCTGCCCGGTGATCGACACGTCTGTGATCACACATGGCCTCCTCGAACCTCGAGCGATGGACCTGGATGTGGCTGGTATCGAGCAGGCGTTCCGGAAGAAGGCCATCCATCACGGAGCGGACATCTTCGTTGGCGCTCCGGTTACCAGCATCAGGCGCTCCGCGACATGGGAACTCCACGCCGGCGAACAGGACGTCAGGGCGCAGATCGTCGTCAATGCCGCTGGCGCCTGGGGTGACGCTGTTGCGCTCCTCGCAGGGATCGCACCGCTGGGGCTTCGCCCCCTCACACGCAGCGCA
>JAQAZV010000048.1:0-2593 GCA_032127155.1 Acidimicrobiia bacterium | reverse complement strand
GACCCGTCCGACCGGGCTGGGACATCGCCGACACTCTGTTGACAGGGCTACTGACAGGGTTACTGACACTCTGCTGACAGGGTTGGACCGTCTCGTCTCGGCGCCGATCCGGCCCGGGGCGTTGAGTGTCGCTCACTACCCTTGGCGCGGAGTTGGCGGATCCTTGGCATCGAGTCGAAGTGGCCCAGATGGGCGGGTCGAGCAGCCCTCGGACGAGATTTCTTCCGACTGATCGGCGATGCTCGGCAAATCGTTGCAGCGCAAGGATCACCGGCCTTCCTTCTACTCCTCGGAAACTTGGTTGACAGGGCTACTGACACTCCGCTGACAGGGCTGTCGCGTCTATTCCGTAGACATGACCCCCACAACTGGCATCGGTCGCCGTGAAGATTGGACCGGAAACGGCGATCTCGATGGCGTCACTGGACGGTACTGGCCTCGACACCACGAACACTCGGCACGACAAGCGTGTGACGAGTGCGATCCCGGCGGAACCTCGCATTGGAGCGGAGAACACGAGATCCGGCCAACTCCGCACCAAGGGTCCTTCCACACAATCCGTCCCATGGCCTAGATCCCGAAGAGGAACGCGATGACGAACCACCCCCGCTCCCAGAACAGGCCCCGCGAACACAGCATCGACGGTGGCACCGCGCTCGCGCACGAACCCTGTCAAATCACACACGCACATGCAACAAGTTGCCCGATGTACACATGTGCACATCAGAGCCGGCGCTGATGGACGTGGATAGGGGCACGTTGGCGAGGATCGACCGCAGGCTGCTTGCTGGCCTCGGTGATGATGAGGTGTACGAGACGCTGCGGGTGCCAGCGACCGGGGCGAAGTGGTCGACGCGTGGAAGCGGTATTGCGATTCTGTGGGGGTCTCGATGGGTCGGGCCGTCACGATGCTCACCGATCGAGAGCTCGTCGGCGTGTTCGGTGACGTCACCGGTGACGAGCCGCCTGTGTTTGCTCAACGTGCCGCAGAAGAGCTGGCGATTCGAGAGGCCAGGATCGCAATCCGGGAGCGTGAGGTCGGTACGGAAGCGGCGCGGATGCGCGAGCGGGGTGAGCCACTGCGACGTTGGGAGGATGCACCTGAGGTCCGAGAGCAACGGGCTGAAGCTGTGTCAAAGCTCACGTCACGTGAATCGACGGGTCGCGCCAAGATCGGACGCAACGAACGCTGCCCCTGCGGGTCAGGCCTCAAGTACAAGCACTGCCCGGCCTGACCGGCCGCCGAACATGGTGACTCTCCTATGTGCGCTGTTTTGTCAAGGTGTTTTCGGGTTGGGTGGACAGGACTGGGTTGAGCGACACCGTGTTGGTGGCAGGCTCCTATGAGGTCACACCGCCCTGGCGGACAGCGGGTGGGGTCGACAGGTCATTACGAGGACAGCACCGTTTGGTGCGTCAGCCGGTTACTGGGTCAGACCCCACCCACCGAAACTGTTATGCGGCCCGGGGCAAGTGTTTGAACGTTTGACGGGCGACGTAGCGTTTGAGACACCGCATGATCTCGCGAGTCGACAGGCCCTCGGCCCTTCGCCTTGTGACGTAGTTGCGGGTCTCGTCGTCGCTGGACATGCGGGTCAGGACGATCTGGTAGAGCGCAGCGTTGGCTTGCCGGTCCCCGCCATGATTCAGGCGGACCCGGCCGCTGGTCTTCCCTGTTCCGGCCGGGACCGGTGACACGCCGCACAGGTGTGCCCATGAGCGTTCTGTATGCAACCGGTCGGGGTTGTCACCCGCAGTGACCAACAAGGTGGCTGCGGTGGCGGCACCAACGCCGTAACACTCGAGCAGCGATGGGGCGGTCTGGTCGATCAGCCCCCGCAGGGCATCGTCGATGGCGTGCATCTCGTCGTTGAGATCCTTGACACGGCGGGCGAGGCTACGAATCACGACATAGGTCGTGAACACGATCGGGTCGTTTCCTTTGCGGGGCCGCATCGCAGCCGCCTCAGACACCAAGCCCGTCTTGTATCGATCCTTGAAACGGGTCCGGATCTCATCAGGACCCGTGATGACGACCTGACGGAGCTGGTTCAACGTCTGGCTGCGTTGGATCCGTGCCGAACGCCGAGCAATCATCAACACCCGCATCTGCTCGACGGTCCCGTCCCGCCGCTTCGGCGTGGTCTTAGCCGACCCGGACAGGACAGCCCTGGCTGCGGCCTCGGCGTCGATCGGATCCGACTTCCCCAGCTTGCGACGGATCTGCCGGTTCTGACGATCCACCTCAACGACCACGAAGCCTTCACCGTGGAGATGCCGGGCCAATCCGACGCCATACGACCCCGTGCCCTCAACCCCGACCTTGACGACCGGACCGAACCCGCACAGCCAGCCCGTCAAGGACCGATAGCCGGCTTCATTGGTTGGGAACGATCCGATTCCCAGCATGCCGCCGTTCGTATCGATCGCGGCTGCGACGTGCACATCGGCGTGCGTGTCCACACCACCGAATACTCCCGATACCATCGACATAGCTGCCCCTTTCTCTCGCTTCAGGCAGAAGGGGTGGCACACGCCACCGGGACGGCGGAAAGGGATCCAACCGAGCTGGCGCTAACAGCTCAACCGGCGT
>JAQAZV010000047.1:0-2725 GCA_032127155.1 Acidimicrobiia bacterium | reverse complement strand
TCCGGCTGCAGCCTGTTCGGGGCTGAGCGGTCCCATGCCTGCGACGAGGTCCCCGTCAACCGCAAACATCCTGTACGGCATGGTTTCACCGCCGTCGCCATCGATCGTCTCCCATCCGAAGACCGCCGAGTAGAACGATGCGCCTGCATCCATGTCGGGGACAGCGACGTCCGTCCACCCGTGAATCCCATGTGCGAGCCCCATGTGCCCCTCCCTCGTCTGGCGATCGCCCTGATCGCGTGCGTTGGCACACCCTACGCCCTGGGTGTGACACGGTGCCCGGCTTTGTGACATCCGAGATGACGACGTGTGACGGTCGGGCAGCGATGAACGCAGTCTCTCCCCGGTGGTTTGGTACCCTCCCCGGATGCTGAAGCTCTCTCGCGTCGGCACCGTGTTGCTTGCTTACCTGTCGGCAATGGTGCTCCTCGCGGCCCCCGCGGGTGCCGCTACCAACACCGCGCCTTCCGACTCGAGTGCATGCGTGGTGGCGTCAGGCGAGGCGAACGCGGTGAGGGCGCTGCTCACCCCCGGTGCCCCGATCGCCGAAGATGTGGCGTTCAATCGGGATGACCCCGATGCGGACGGCGCAGAACTCGAGCTGATACGGTTTCCCGACGAGACCGCCCTGTGGCTCGATGTTGCCGGTCCCGGATCCGTGCCTGCGCTTGCGGCTGGCTCAGATCTCGCGATCCCTGTTGCCCATGCCTTCGTCTTCACAGGCTCGGAGCGACAGGATCGTGCCGTATCCGACTCGATCGTCAGGCTGTATTGCGCCTTGTTCGACCGCAAGCCCAACCCGTTCGAGCTCGAATACTGGTCAGGCAGGTACTGGAACGGTCTTCCACTGGTGACGATCGCCGAAGCGATGACCCACGCACGGGAGTTCGTCGGCCGGTATGGCGTCGTGACGGATGCTGGTCTGATCTCGATGCTCTATCGCGATGTCCTCGGGCGGGATCCCGGCAGGGGAGGGGTTACCAGTCTCCAAGCGAAGCTCTCGTCGGGTGACATGCACAGGGGCGAGGTCGTCGTCCAATTCACGGAGTCCAATGAGTACGTCACTCGTACGGCAACGGTTGCTCCGGTGAAGCCCGGTTTGCCCTATCCGGATATCGGTTCGGGACGACGGATCATCCTGACCGAGAGCGGCCAACGCGTGTGGCTGGTCGAAGGCACCGGCGAGCTCTACAAGACGCACCAGGTGTCGGGACGCAGGGGCATTCCAGGTGTCGGCCGATACAACGTGTACTCCAAGTCACGATATGCCTACGCACCTCACGACGGGATCACGATGGAGTACATGGTTCGTTTCGCCTACGGCGAGTGGCCGTACGGATTCCATTCCATCCCTGTGCACCCGGACGATCAGCCGCTCCAGGTGCCGGCACAGCTCGGAACCCACCGATCAGGCGGAGGTATCCGCCAACTGTGGGACGATGCCCAAGCTGTCTTCGGTTGGGCTGAAATCGGCGACAGGGTCCTGCTGATCCCCTGATCCCGTCCGACGATCAGTGATCGTCGTGGTGTTCGCGTCCAGGTGTGACCATCACCGTGGCGATCGCTGCGAACAGCATCGCAAGCCCTGCGCTGACGAGGGCGACGATCATGAAGTCATCGCCTGGGAAGTCGGTTGCAGCCTCGGCCGCAAAGATCAAGAAGTTCATGCGGCGAGGTTAGCGCATCCCGTTTCCGACCCTTCCGCCCACTCCTTCGTATTCTCCCCTTTGCGGGAGATGCCCGCAGGGCAGAGGGGGGAGCTGATGGCTACGGACACTTTCGGTAGGTGCGGCCCTCTCTGCGTCGCTTAGCTCCGCGTCTCTCCCGCGGGGAGAGACCAAGCGGTGTTCGCTTCGCTCACTTCCTCTTCTTCTCCCCTTTGGGGGAGATGCCCGGAGGGCAGTGGCCGCAGATCTCTGCCGATAGGTGGCGGGCACCGTGGGAGTCGGAGATCGACGACTGGGCGCCCGAGACCTTTGGGAGAGACCAAGACCCGCCGAGCGAAGCGAGGCTTACCATCGTGGGGTGAGCGACTCCTCCTCCACCACAGCGCCGCCGCTTGCCGGTGTCCTCGGGGGCGGCCTCGCCTTGACGTGGAGCTTTGTCAAGCGCAGACCGTTCTCGTTCTCCTTCGCGGTCTTCGGGGCAATCATGTTCGTCTCGGCGATCGTTGCTTCGGCGGTCGTCGTCGGCAGGGTGACGGACTCGCTGATCATCCCCGTCCTCCAGGATGGCGAATCGACGGCGGGAAAGCTGTGGCCGGCGATGGCCCTCATCTTCGGCGTTGCCGTGTGGAAGTCCGTCGGGATCACCCTTCGGCGTTCCGCGGCAGGTTGGCTCCAGTTCGGCACCCGAGCCGACGCTCGCAAGCGATTGATCGATCACCAGATGCGGCTGGATCTGGCGTGGCACGACCGGCGATCCACCGGTGACCTCCTGTCCGTGAGCGAGGTCGACACCAACCAGGGGACGTTCGTCCTTGCTCCGTTCCCGTATGCAACGGGTTCCCTGATCCTGCTCATCGGCACGATCGTGCTCGTCGCTGTGGCCGACCTGGTTCTCGGTGTCGTGATACTCATTGGCCTCCTCCTCATCCTGGTCATCGACATCCATGGTGCCTTCCGCACCTTCGGGCCGTTCGTCGAGGTCCAGGAGGAGCGTGGCATTGTCAGCGGGATCGCCCACGAATCGATCGATGGTGCGCTGACGGTGAAGGCCCTCGGCC
>JAQAZV010000046.1:0-11602 GCA_032127155.1 Acidimicrobiia bacterium | reverse complement strand
CTCTGGATGGGGGACCTGCGCGGCGGCCCTGAGGTACTTGACCGTCAGCTGGGGCGTTGCGGCGCCTTCGGACATGGCTATGAACCGATCGAAGTCATCGAGGTCACCGTGGGCAGCGGTGACGCTGAGTGCGGCATCGGCCACCTCGGCGTCGCTCTCGGCCCCCGAAGCGATGAGGGATCTCGCCAGGGAGATCGTCTCCGGGTCCTGCCCAAGGGTGCCCCTCGCTCGGAGCATCAACCCGCGCAGCGCCCGCCTTCGATCACTCTCCCCTGGAACGGCAACCCAACCGAGTTCCTCAGCAGTGCCGTTGGTGAGGCCGCGAACGAACGCTTGGAGGACGGGGCGGTCGTCGGATGAGATGACACGGTCGAGCTCGTCGATACCGGCAAGGGCGAGCGACCAGATCTCCTTCTCCTCCTCCCCTGACAGCTGTTCGACGAGCTCGAGGTAGTCAGCTGCGGGTACGGTTCCTGCGAGCATCTCCGCCAACACGTCCGATACCACCGAGTGGCGCTCGACCGTATCGAGCGTTGTGAGTCGTTGCACGACCGACTCGAACAGCTCGTGGTCATAGGCCACGCGGTAGAACCCATCGCCACCGGAGTCGACGATCAGGTTGTCCCCAGCCCGAACCGACGCCTTGTCCGATCCCACGACGATGCGACCTTCGCCATCATCGGATTGGTATAGGACGGGGACCTTCCATGTGCCCTCACCCTCACCGATCAGGCGGAAGGGCCGCTGGGCAACGGTGAAGCCGTCGTCGGTGGCCGTGATATCGAGGATCGGGTATCCGCCCTGGAAGATCCACGTATCCATGATCTCGCCGACCGGTTCACCGGAAACGGCTTCGAGCGCCCGCCAGAGGTCCTCGTTGTCGGTATTGGCGAACGAGTGGCGCTGGAGATACAGCGACACGCCTCTGCGAAACACGTCCTCACCGAGGTACTGCTCCATCATCCGAAGGACCGAGGAGCCCTTCTCGTAGGTGAGAACATCGAACATCGCGTCCGCTTCCGATGGGGAGGCAACGGGGAATTCGATCGGCCTGGTCGCAGCGAGTGCATCGGTTTCCTGACTCATCACCCTGTCCGTGGCAAAGGTGAGCAGGTACTCCCAGTCAGGCCGGAATGCGGCGGTGCACTTGTTCTCGGCGAAGGTGGCGAATGCCTCGTTGAGCCAGACGCCGTTCCACCACTTCATCGTGACCAGATCGCCGAACCACATGTGGGCGATCTCGTGGGCGATGACCGACGCGACCCTGGCAAGTTCGGCCTGTGTTGCGGTCTCGGTATCAACGAGGAGTGCCGTCTCACGGTACGTGATGCACCCGAGGTTCTCCATCGCGCCGAACCCGAAATCGGGGATGGCTATCTGATCGAGCTTGTCACCCGGATACGGGACGTCGTAGTAGGTGGCGAAGTAGTCCACAGCGAAGGACCCCGCTTCGAGCGCGAAGTCCGTCAGGTGTTGTTTGCCGGGCACCGTCACGATGCGGAGCGGAATCCCGTTGACGACCCGTGGCTCCGTCGCCTCGAGTTCCCCGACGATGAAGGCCACGAGGTAGGTCGACATCACGATCGTCTCGGCGAAGGCGAACACCGTCCTGCCATCGTCCTGTCTGGTTCGTTGGATCTCTTCAGCATTCGAGTAGGCGGTGAGGCCACCGTCGACGACGAGGGTCACCGAGAAGGTCGCTTTCAGGTCCGGCTCGTCCCAGCACGGGAATGCTCGTCGCGCGTCTGTCGACTCGAACTGTGTCGTGGCGAGCACCTTCTCGTTGCCGTCCGGATCCTTGTAGGTCGATCGGTAGAAGCCACGGAGGTCGTCGTTCAATCGCCCCGTGAAGGCAATCGCGACCGTCGCAGCGCCCGGCTTGATCGACTCCTCGAGGGTCAACGTCATGCGTTCGCGATCATCATCGAGGGTCGTGGTCGCTGCCACGGTCGCGCCACCGGCAGACACAGTGGCGAGCTGGGCGGTGAGCTCAACGGCATTGAGGACGATCTGATCCACCTCATCGTGGATGTCGACATCGATCTCGACGGATCCGATGAACGTAGCGGAGGCGAGGTCTGGCTCGATACGAACGCGATAGTGACGGGGGGTGACCGTGCGCGGAAGGCGATAGTCGGCTTCAGTGGCCATGGTGTCCTCTCGGTCGAACACCGTGAGGCTACGTGCGTCCGCGAACGCATCCGAAGTCGGGCGTCAGACGATGTCAGCGGATCGTCAGGCTCTCCATCAGCCGCTCGGTTGTGTCCGTGATCTCGGCAACGGCGATGGCGAAGGCCGCCTCATTGTGGGCGGCCGGCTTCGTGAAACCCGTGACCTTCCGCACATACTGCAACGCGGCCTCCTCCATCGCATCACGATCGTCGATCTCCTTGCCGTCCCTGAGGCGATGTATGGATCTGCACATGGCACCACGCTAGTTGTGGATGCCAGGCGTTCGGAACGCCTCCGCAGCAGGGACCTATCGGTTCTCGACCTCACCGGTCGTGATGTCCCCGATGGTTTCACCGAGGATGATGCGATCAATCGTCTGGCTGAGCAGTCCATAGGAGACGGGGCCGCTGACCTTGCCCACCACGACACCCTCCCTATTGACGAAGAAGGTCTCGGGGAGACCGAGCACTCCCCACGAGAAGGCCGTCGACGAGCCCTCGTCGATCGCGTACACGGTGGCGTTGCTCCGACCGAGTTCCTCGAGGAACGCGTTTGCCCTGCCTGGGTCGTCCTGATAGTTGACCGCGAGGAATGTCGTGTCGAAGTCGGCGTATGCGTCTGCTGCGGCAACGAGCGCCTCGTGTTCGACCCGACATCCGAGGCACCACGACGCCCAGAAGTTGACGACAACGATGTCGCCCGGGAAATCGGCCACGGACGTCGAGCCTGTGCCGTCCTGGAGGGCGATCTCGCCGGCGGGTGCAGGTGAACCGATGAGGGGCGACGCGGTGAGAGAAGGATCGCTCCCGAACCTCGACGCGAACACGATGGCGAGGAGGACGAAGGCAAAGCCAGCGGCAATCGCCACCCAGGTGATCCTCCCGCCCGCTGTGCGCCGATCACTCACGGTGTCGCATCGATCTGCGCCAAGAGGTCCTGCACGCCCTGCGCTATCTCGTCGGGGACCTCATCGGATTGTTCCAGGTCGACCAGAAAGACCCTCGCCTCGGCGTTCCGACCGAGCGTCACGTACACGTTGGCGGTGAACCACTGCGCAGGCAGGTAGTCGGGTCGTCGTTGGAGGGCGGCCTCCAGGTATCCGACCGCAATGTCGGGCCTCCCTGACAGATACGTCATCCAACCGATGTTCGCCAGGGCCTCAGGGTGCTGTTCACGCTCGAGGACTTCGAAGTAGTGGTCGAGGGCACGATCGAACTCTCCACCCTCGAAGTAGCGGCGGGCAAGGGCGAGGCGCATGCCGACAACGTCAGGGTTCTGGGCGACTACCTCTTCCATCTGTTCGTTCGTGATGGTCGAGAGATCCACCCCTCCATCGGCGCCGAGGGCGTCCCCCGCGACCCCTTCCACTCCCGCGGTTCGACCCTGGTCGAGCGAGACAACGGCGAACACTCCGATCGCCACGATGGCGACGCCCACAACGGCGGCACCTGCCAGGACTCTTCCTGACAAGCGCCCACGCCGGCGGTCACCGTCGGACCTGCTGGCGTTCCCATCGCTTCCTTCGGGACCGCCTTCACCGGTCGTCGCTTCTGGGGATCCCTCGACGGGGTTCGGGAGCTGCCTCTCCAATTCAGTGGTGTACTTCGAGCGAAGAGCTGCCGCAGTCGTGGCGTCGATATCGCCGTCCTCCACCTGGCGATCGAGATCCGCGATCTCCTCCCTGAGCAGGGCAATGTGCTCGTCGCGACGACCCGCACTCATGTCGTGACCTCTTCGCTCTCTTTCGCTGCACGACGCATCGACACCACGACGGCGACCCCTGCCGCCATCGCGACCATCGGGATGATCCACAGCGCGAGCGCCCATGACGACGTCGATGTATCGAGGATGAAGGAGTCCCCGAAGTTGTCTGCGAACTCCTGGCGGATCTCTTCGTCGGTATACCCAGCCGCAACCCGCTCGGCTATGAGCTGTCGATAGTCGGCAGCGACACCTGACCCAGACTCGGCGAGGGATTCGCCATTGCAGAATGGGCACTTGATCGACGCCGACAGTGCGGCAACCCTCTCCTCGGCGTTCACTGGCGGTTGGTCGCTTGCAGCGAGACCGACGACGATGACAACCAGGGCGGCGGCAGACAGTGCAATCGCGATGATCGAGCGCACGTGTTCAGACATCGCCATTCCTCGCCTCTGGTGCCGTCACCGTTTCAGACGCACGGGGGGTCGATCGAGGTTTCCGGAACATCGCGAGCACGCCGCCAGCGACCACGATGAGTCCGCCGACCCACAGCATCCACTGGAAGGGAAAGATGAATACGTTGAGGTCGACGACTCCTGCACTCCCCCCTGCGATGCCGAGGTAGACGTCGTCAATCGGTCCGGTCCACACTGACGGTGTGCCGATCGGTTGGGAACCGCCTGCATAGACGTTCACCCTCGGTTCGAGGATCTTCTTCGTTTCGGAGCATGACTCGTCCATGACGGCGATTCGTACGCCGGTGACATCGCGGTTCGGCTCGGCAATGCTGAACGGCTCGATATAGGTGAAGCAGTAGCCCGCCACCAGCGCTGATGACCCCTGCTCGATCGTCACCGTCTCCCTGACGGCGAGTCCGTTGGTCGTGGCAAGGCTGATGGCAACGAGCGCCAATCCGATGTGGGAGAGCTGTCCCCCCCAATATCCCCTGTCGTTGGCGACCACGGTCCGCGCCGCGCGAGCGACACCCTCGGATCGCGCCGCGACGACTGTTGCGAACCTGACGACGATCGCACTGATCACATACACAGCAAGGACAAGGGCGATCACGACGGCGATCGAACGCACACCGATGAGCACGGCGAATGCCCCGGCAATGAATCCCGCTGCCATCGCCGCCCTCAGGCGCCTCCACATGACTTCACGTGTCGCAACGCGCCACGGGGCGACGGCGCCAGCGCCGACCATGAGCAGCAGAAGAAGGGCAAGCGGTACGGCTGCGCGGTCAAAGAACGGTCGACCCACAGCGACCTCGGAACCGGACAGGGTCTCGATGATCAGCGGGTACATCGTGCCGAAGAGGACGGTGAAGGCAAATACGGTGAGGAGGAGGTTGTTGGCAAGGATGAATCCTTCCCGAGAGGAGAGCGAGTCCAGCCTCGGGGCCTGTGCGACGTCCCTCGCTTTGATCGCAAACAGGGTGAGGGATCCGATCACCACGAGCGCAAGGAAGACCAGCAGCGCTGGCCCCACGCCAGATTGGGTGAAGGCGTGGACGCTTGCGATCACGCCTGATCGGGTCAGGAACGTTCCAAGGATCGTAAGGGCGAACGTCGCGATCACGAGGATGAAGTTCCATGCCTGGAGCATTCCTCGCCGCCGCTGAACAACGGCGGAGTGGATGAATGCGGTCGCCGTCAACCAAGGGAGCAACGCGGCATTCTCAACCGGATCCCATGCCCAGTAGCCGCCCCAACCGAGCACCTCGTAGCTCCACCATCCCCCGAGGAGGATGCCGAACGTCAGGAAGGCCCACGCCACCATCGACCACCGATGGGTTCTCTCGAGCCAGATCTTCCCAACGTCGCCCCTGAGGAGCGCTGCGATCGCAAAGGCAAACGGCACGGTGAACCCGACATATCCGATGTAGAGCATCGGGGGGTGGATCGCCATGAGGATGTGGTTCTGGAGAAGTGGATTGGGTCCGCGACCGCCCGAAGGCAAGGCGATCTCGGCCAGTGGCCACCACGATGAACCGGAGCACAGCCCTCCAGCCACATCGGTACACACAGAAAACGGGTTTCCTGCCGTCGCCATCAGTCCGAACCAGAACACGGCCACGCCACCCATGACGGCCACGGCGAGGACACCGAGCGGGTCGACGACATCGAGCCTGCGCCACACCAGGAATGTGAACAGGGCGAGGATGACGCCCCAGAGGACGATGGAGCCTTCGAGGGCAGCCCACCCGGAAGCGAGAAGGAAGATGAACGGCGTTGCGTCAGCCGAGTTGTTGGCGACATACGCGATCGAATAGTCATGGGTGAGGATCGCGACCTCGAGAACGTTGAATACGGTGAGCGCTGCCAACGCGAAAACTCCCACAGGAATCCGTAGCGCTTGGGTGTCACCGGTTTTCTGGGATCTCATCCCAACGACGACCACTGAGATGGCGGCTCCCAGAGCCGCAAGGATCGCGAGGTTGCCCAGTACCGCGATCACGGTGCGCAGGCGTGGCGGTCCTCGTCGTAGTCCTCATAGTCGGTGCGATATTGCTCGTCGTGTTTGACGAGCATCGTGTCCGACTGGAAGGCGACGCCGTTCCACGACCCTTCAACGACCACTCCGATTCCCTCCGCAAACAGTTGCGGAGGATCGCCGACGTGGAACACGGTCACGGACGCATCGCAGTCGTCGACATCGAAGGTCACACCCCCTTCGGCTTCGAGGACCGACGCCGGCACGACCCGACCTCCGAGGCGGAGCCTCGCATCACTCGCCTCGCGCGTAACGACCTCGGACGGCGTGTTGAAGTAGACGAGGGCCGAGCTGAGGTTGACCATGAGCACCACGAGTACTGCCGACAGGAGCAAAGCCGGAATCACAAACTTCGCATACCGCTTCATGAACCGTCACCGAGCCTGGCACGGACCCTCGAGATACGAACGCCGATGGACACCACGAACAGCACGAGGACCACGTAGGCGAAGCCGTAGGCGAGGAGCACCCAATTCCACTGTTCAGCAGCGGTCATGCTGTACCTCGCCCGATCGTGGGGGTCGTCACCGCGGCGCCAGCAACGGCGCCATCCGACGCCTGCTCGGCAATGAGCACCGCGTCCTCGAGGCGTCCGAGCTCGATCCGTTTGAACATCATCGCCACGTACATGACGGTGAATGCCATCACGGCGATCAGCAATGTGACGAGCATCGAGGTCGCCATCTCCGGGCCCTCCGGACGAAGCAGGGTGGCCGGCTGATGCAACGTGCGCCACCACTCGACGGAGAAGTGGACGAGCGGCACCTGCACAACGGCGAGCACACCGAGGATCGCTGCACGTCTGGCGCGAACATCGAGGTCGTCAGTGGTACGCCGCAATGCGAGATAGCCCAGATAGATGAAGAACATGATCGAGGTGAGCGTGAGCCTGGCGTCCCATGTCCACCACACCCCCCACGTCGGCTTGGCCCAGATCATGCCGAGACCGAGCGCCATCCCGGTGAACACGACGCCGATCTCCGCTGATGCAGCCGCACGGCGGTCCCATTTCAGGTCCCGTTTCCACAAGTACATCGCAGAAGCGGCCATCGTCACGATGAAGGCGAGATATGCGAGCCATGCCGATGGCACATGCACATACATGATGCGGGACAACTGGCCCTGCACGGCATCAGGCGAGACCGTCATCGAAGCGACAAAGGTGACAAGGCCCGCTACCGCCATCACGATCCACGGCCACGTCGTCGAGGTCGATGTTGGGGTTGGGTCTGTCATCAGATTTCCTGAAGCGGTCTCGCGGACAGTACGCCTGCGACCGCCAACACCAAGGTACTGACGATCATCATGAGGACCCACGCAAGGCTACTCCCGCCAAGGTCTAAAACCTCGAGGGCCTGGGTCGCTCCTATGAGCAGCGGAATCGACAGGGGGGCCACGAGGAGTGGCACCAGGGCGGCTGCATTTCGACCCGTCGAAACGATGCTCGCCGCGAGGGTTCCGAGGAGGGACAGCCCCGCGGCCACGATGGTGATGAGGATCGGGACGAGCCACCAGCCGCTGACAGGGACGTCATAGAGGACGATCGTCACCAGGCCGAGGACGACTTCGAAGATCACGAGGAGCACGAAACTCGCCGTGGCCCTTCCGATATAGATCGCGGCGGCGTCGATGCCCGTGAGTGCGAGCTGGTCACGTTGGGCCTGGGTCTCGCCCGTTGTCTGACGGATAGAGATGAGCACGCCGAAGAGCATGACGATCGCCCAGAAGAGCCCTGTTCCGACCTGTTCGAGCAAAGGTGCGTCGGTGCCGATGGCCATCGGAACGAGCAAGAGGGCGATCGCTCCGAACGGAAGCGTGACCCACAGGACCTCGCCTGATCGACGCTCCCTGACGAGGTCCCTCGACGTGATCAACCGTGCCTGGCTGAAGAACCCCATCAGGCAACCCCCCCTGCACTGATCTCGACGAACCGATCAGCAACCCGGCTGACGCGTTCACGGTCATGTGACACGAGCACAGCGGCTCCGCCGGACGCGGTGGTTCGCTCGACGATCGCATCGACCAGATCGACGGCATCCGCGTCCAACGCCGAGTGGGGTTCGTCGAGCAGCAACACTGCTGGCGTCGTCATCAGGACCCGTGCGAACTCGGCGCGTCGCTGCATCCCATGGCTGCATCGATCAGCCTGGCGGTCGGAAGCTGCGCCGAGGCCGACCATGTCGAGCGCGGACGCGACCGCCGTGTGATCGATCGAGTGGGCGTCGGCAGTGAACTCGAGGTTCTCGCGCAGTGTCAGCTCTGGGTACAGACCAGGGACATGGCCGACATATCCGATGCGATGTCGGACGTCGTAGCGGCTCTCGCTGTTCAACGACGCCCCGAGAACGGTGCCGGACCCTGACGACGGCCGAATCAACGTCGCTGCGAGCCGAAGCAGGGTCGTCTTGCCAGCACCGTTCGCACCGTGGACACCGAGCGCCTCACCGGCACGGACGTCGAGGTCGAGATCACGCAGAATGTGCGTGGCCCCAGCCCTTACCGACACCGATGCGAGGTGGATGAGAGGTTCGTCGCTGATCACCGGCGGGAGTGTACGGATGCCACGTTGCGTGGTCGGCCCCAGCTGGGAATACCCTGACGGTCGAGATCGTTGACCGGACGACGAAAACGACATGGAGTATTGACATGGCAACCATTGAACTCACGAAGGACACTCTTCACGACACGATCGAGAACCACGACATCGTGCTGATCGATTTCTGGGCGGAGTGGTGCGGGCCCTGCCGCATGTTCGGACCGACGTTCGAGAAGGTCTCGAATCTGCACGCGGAAGATGATCTGTCGATCGCGTTCGCCAAGGTCGACACCGAGGCAGAGCAGGAGCTCGCTGCGGGCTTCGGCATCCGCTCGATCCCCACACTCGTCGCCTTCCGGGACCAGATTGGGGTCTTCTCACAACCGGGGGCACTCCCTGAAGAGGCGCTCGAGGACCTGATTCGCCAGATCAAGGAACTCGACATGGACGCCATTCGCGAGGAAATCAGCGAAACCGAGTCCGCCCAAGGTTCCTGACCCATCCCATCAGTTCTTGCGTAAATGGGTTCCACCCTGGGTGGAACCCATTTACGCAAGAACGGGACAGGGTGGCGTGCGGTGATCAGTCGGAGGGGCGGCGGCTGTTGATGAAGGGCGCGATGGTCTCTTGGGCAGCCTCGAGATCGCTTCGGTCCACGACCACCTCCACCCGATATGCCCCGAGCATGCCCGGATCCGTGATCACCGTTGAGGGAATTCCCGCATCGGCCAACAGCGACCACGCCTCATCCGCATCATCGCGGTTGTCGAATACCGCGGCAGCGGTGGATTCACCGAGAGCTGACATCAGCCTGCAGCCCCTCCTGTGAATTTCCACGATCCGAGGTGCATCGAAGGCGCGTGCACGAACGTCGGGCCGAACTCCGAATCGGCGAAACGGGCATCGTTGCCGATCCCCAATACCTGCCCTTCGCCCAAGGCCTTCACGAACGACTGGGTGAAGCGAAGATTCGTCACCGGATCAGTGATCCTTCCATTCTCGATCATGAAGGTGCCATTCCTGGTGAGACCCGTCACCACGAGGGTCTTGGGATCGAGCACACGGCAGTAGTTGAACGTCGTCACGTAGATGCCGCGGTCGACGCCAGCGATCAGTTCGTCGATCCCTGTTTCTCCTCCACCGATGAACATGTTCCAGCCGAAGGGACCCCACATGTCGGCACCTGCAGCCGCTGATCCGGTCGATGAGACGCCATCCTTGGCCGCCGTGCGGCGGTTGTGGAGCATGCCAGTGGTCACGCCTCCCCTGACGAGGTCGACGCGATTCTTCGGCGTCCCTTCGACGTCGAACGGAACGTAGAGGGCACGCGGATCCGTGGCGTCATCCCAGATGTCGACCTTCGCATCGAATTGGGGGGCACCGACCTCGGCGAAGGACATCCCTTCCTGGGCAACCTTGGCGTTGAAGCCGTAGACGTCGAGGAAGACGCCGATGGTGGCGACGCACTCTGGGGAGAGAATGACCTCGTACTCACCGGGCTTTGCGTCGAACGGATCCAGACTGTCCTGTGCCCGCTTGGCAGCCAACGCGCCGAGGGCTGCCGCATCGATCGAACCCAGGGCGACCGAGGCACCATGGCTGCCGCCTGCTGACCGACCCGTCTGGTGGATGCCGTCGACGATCGCCGTGGTGTAGCGGCCTTCGGCTGTTCTCCCCGCCGTGTTGCTGTAGGTGTGGTGTCTCGCTTCCGTCTGGCAGTAGCCGGCGCCGAGCAAGCCTTCCCCGGCGTCGACGAAGGCCTTCACAGCCTCCGCCCTCGCAAAGGGCTCCGCCGTAGCGGTTGCATCGTCCCAATGGTCGACCGAGACGTAGTCGGCGGGACCACCGAGCCCTGGCCAGTCCTTGTCGATGTGCTGTTGTGTCGCTCGGTCGATCGTCGAGTCGACGAAGCTCGCAAGCGCATCATCGGTCGTGGCACTCGCCGTGGACCTGGCAACCCTGCCGTCGACGGCGACCCGCAGCGAGACCTGCGCTGCGTCCTCCGCGACGTTCTGATGGATGAAGGAGTTCGCAAAGCGCGTCAGTGCCGTTGTGCCGAGGTCGACGTGGACCTCTGCTTCCGCACGATCACCGACCATCTCGAGGGTCCGCGCAACGACATCGTGTCCGTTGGTCATCCCTTCACCCCCACTCGTACGTTCGCAAACCGACCGGGCGACGCACTGTGACCTGTGTGCGCAACCTGCATGGGCTGTCCCTTCCCGCAGTTCGGCGTTCCCCAATGGACCCATTCCTCAGGACCTCCGAGCCGGTCGAGGGAACCCCAGAACTGTGGTGTGATACCTGTGTAGGTGGGATTCTTCAGCATCCGCCCCACTCTGCCGTTCTTGATCTCCCACGCGATCTCACAGCCGAACTGGAAGTTGAGGCGCTTGTCGTCGATCGACCACGACCGGTTGGTCGCCATGTACACGCCGTCATCGGTGTCGGCGATGATGTCATCGAGTGTGCCCTCGCCGGGCAGCAGGCCGACATTGGTCATGCGGACCATCGGGAGGCGATTGAACCCGTCAGCCCTGACCATGCCCCCTGGAGGGAGGCCTGCGATCGCTGCAGAGTCCCTCCCCGACAGCACCCCGACCCATATCCCATCCCTCACGATGTCGACGCGTTGGGACGGCGTTCCCTCGTCGTCGAAACCGAACGTGCCCAGAGCGCCCGGCAGCGTTGCGTCAG
>JAQAZV010000045.1:0-3244 GCA_032127155.1 Acidimicrobiia bacterium | reverse complement strand
TCATCTGCGATCCACCCCACCAGTCTGCGGCCAACTTGGGTTCGGCGCTCAGTGTGAGTCATGGATCGGTCTCGACGTTGACCCGTCAACTGATCCAGATGAACGTGGTCGAACGCGTCACGTTCCCCGGAGATCGGTCGTCATACTTCCACCTCCGGGACAACGCATGGCTGGACGTGATGGACCGCAAGATGGACGGCCTGCGAGATCTTCACGAACTCGGTGAAGCCGGCCTGCGTCTCTCCCCCGGTGAAGGCTCCCGAAGGGCAGCGCAACTCACAACCGTCACCGACTTCTTCGTTCAGCGCTGGCCCGGCTTCATCCTCGAACTGAAACAACACATCGCCGATCGTGGTGATCTGACCCCCGAATCGAAAGGGACCGCCTGACATGGCTACATCGGCTGCGATCGTCACAGAAGGACTGACCAAGCACTACGGCGACGTGAAGGCTCTGATCGACCTCGACCTGTCGGTCGAACAAGGGGAGATTTTCGGGTTCCTCGGTCCGAATGGAGCAGGCAAGACGACGATGATTCGAACGATCCTCGACGAGATCAGACCGACCTCGGGGCGGGCTTGGATTGTCGGGTTGGATTCTCATGCCGACTCGGTCGAGATCCGCCGCCACATTGGCTACGTGCCCGGTGATCTCGCGATGTATCCCAACCTCACGGGACGTGACACGCTCACCTACTTTGCCAACCTGCGCGGCGGCGTCGATTGGTCATACGTCGACGTCCTCGCAGATCGTCTCGACGCGGACCTGTCGAAGAAAGTTGGCGACCTCTCCTCAGGGAACCGGCAGAAGGTCGGACTGATCCAGGCGTTCATGAACAAGCCCGTGGTGCTGATCATGGACGAGCCGAGCTCGGGCCTCGATCCACTCGTCCAGCGGGAGTTTCAGGCACTGCTTCGAGAGGTGATTGCCGGCGGCAGCACCGTGTTCCTTTCCAGCCACACCCTGTCCGAGGTCCAGCGGGTGGCCGACCGGGTCGGGATCATCCGCCACGGCAAGCTGATCGCCGTCGAAGCGGTCGCCAGCCTCAGGTCCAAAGGCATCCGCAAGGTGGAGCTCTTCTTCGATTCGCCGGTGGACGCGTCGGTCTTCGAACCACTCCCCGGTGTCGACGACGTCACGGTGCAGAACCATCACGTCACACTCTCGTTCAGTGGCCAGATGGAGACACTCCTCCGCGTTATCACCGACCGGTACACGCTTCTGGACATCTCCACCCAGGAAGCCGACCTCGAAGAGATCTTCCTCACGTACTACCGCGACGACGTCAACGAGGTCGTGAGCTAATGCTGGCCAACGTCTTCACAAAGACGACGCGAGACCGGTGGAAGGGGATGGCGATCGGCGTTGCCTCTCTCGCCGCGATGCTCTTCTTCGGGATGTCGGTGTATCGCGACATCGACCTCTCGGTCTATACCAGTCTGCCTGAGGTCTTCCGGACGCTGATGGATATCCCGAAGGACGCCGACGTGGGCAGTCTCGCCTACGGCGCCATCTACGGCTCGTACGGTACGTTGACAATTGCAGCCCTCGCCCTCTCCATGGGCTCCGCATCGATCGCCGGCGAGGAGCGCAAGGGAACGATCGGCCTGTTGCTGGGCAACCCGAAGAGCCGCGTGAGTGTGCTCGTCTCCAAAGCCGCTTCCCTGGTGCTGCTCCTCGGTCTCGGCTCCCTGGTCCTGTGGGGTTCGGGGGTGGGATCTGCCACGATCCTCGACGTCGAGACCGGCGGGATGCACGTGGGCGCACTTGTGTTCCACATGTTCGTCATTTCGGTCTTCTTCGGCTTCCTCGCGACGGCGATCGGCGCCTGGACGGGTAGTACCGGAATGGCGTCGGGGGTGACCGCAGGCGTCATGTTCATCTCGTTCGTCGGGGCAGGGCTGTTCCCGATCATCGAAGGATGGGAGAACGTCACCAAGGCATTCCCCTGGTACTACTTCAACGGAAGCAAGCCGGTGACCAACGGTGTCGACTGGGGCCATATCGCCGTTCTGTTCGCCGGCATTGTCGTCTTCGTCGTCGCTGCTCTGGTCGGGGTCAGCCGCCGCGACCTGAAGAGCCAGGCCGTCGGCGTTACCTTGCTCGACCGTCTCCGAGGCAATCCTCTAACACACAACGTCATCGACCGACTCGCCGGGTCGGCCCGCGTCTCCCGAATCTGGGTCAAGACCGCCTCGGAGCACCAGGGGCTCCTTCTCTTCACCGCAGCGCTCATGTTCCTCATGATGGGCGTCTCGATTGGGCTCATGTTTGGATTCATCGATGAAGCCATGCTCGGTTTCATGGACGGGTTCCCGGAGGTGCTCCTCGCCTTGTTCGGGGGCGGGGATTTAGGCACTCCTGAGGGCTGGTACCAGATCGAGACCTTCGGCATGATGGCCCCGATCGCGGTCATGGCCGTCACCGTTGCGATCGGCGCCCGCGCCTTGGCCGGAGAGGAGGAACACCGGACGATGGGTCTGCTCCTTGCCAACCCGGTCAAGCGATCAACCGTTGTCTATCAGAAGACGTTCGCGATGGTGCTCTACGGGTTCGCGGTGGGGTTCTCGACGTTCGCCGGTGTGACCATCGGGTCCCTGCTCGGCGGACTCGGCATAGGCATCGGAAACATCGCCGCCACGTCGTTCTTGGTGACGCTCGTTGGCCTGGCCTTCGGAGCACTCGCTCTCGCATTGAGCGCTGCCACAGGTCGAGTCAACGTCGCGGTGTACGGGACCGTCGGAATAGCTCTCATCCTGTACGTGCTCAACGCATTCCTGCCGTTCAGCGACCGCCTCATTGGCTACGCCAAGGTCTCGCCGTTCTATTACTACCTGACCAGCGACCCGCTGATGAACGGCATGAACTGGAGTCACGGAGCGGTTCTCACCGCCTTGACGATCATGCTGATCGTCCTCTCGGTCATCCTGTTCCAGCGACGGGACCTCCGGCAATCCGGCTGACGGACAGCGGACGCTGCCGCCGGATAGAGACTGGTCAGTCGGCGAGCAGGAGCTCGACGACGGGAATGACCCGATCCGTTCCCTTCTGGTACTCCCCGAACTGCGGACGATCAACAGCCTGGCGGGCGAAGATCTCGTCGCGGTCCGCACGACCGAGCTCCACGGCTGTTGCGTGCTTGGTGTCTTCACTGATCTCAACCGTGACCTGAGGATTCGCCGTGAGGTTGTAGTACCAGTCTGGGTGTGAATGGGCTCCGGCCTTCGAGGCGAAGACGAACACC
>JAQAZV010000044.1:0-2696 GCA_032127155.1 Acidimicrobiia bacterium | reverse complement strand
CGACGCGTTGACAAGCCGGGGAATCCCGCATGTCCACGTCGAATACGAGGGTGAAGGCCACGGCTTCCGTATGGCAGAGACCGTCATCCACAGCCTCGTGACCGAACTCGTCTTCTACGGCAAGGTCTTCGGCTTCACTCCGGCGGGTGAGCTGCCGGACAGTGACATGGCCGGGGAGTAGCGGTCGACGTGCGGGAAGACCCCGGGAGGGGCCCTCCCGCCTTCAATGCTTCTTGGTTCAGGAGCCAGAGCTGGGGTAGCCAGCCATGAGTTGCTCCTCAACGTCCATGGTCTCCCAGTAGGACGTCAGCATGCTGATCAGTCCATCGGTGTATTCCAGCAACTGCACGTGCATGAGATCGATGGGGTTGTCAAGGCCAGTCTCGCCGATCCAGTGCCAGTGGATGACGCCCTGAGATCCGTCGTCGGAGACGAAGCTCTCGAGCACCTCGGTCGCGTTTGGATCGGTCAATGAGAAGATCCCCTCTGTGCCGGACTGCACCCGTTCTGAGCCGGTCCAGTGGGTAAACATCGATCGGTTGATGAACTCCACATCGTCCGTGTACGTCGCCATCAAGGCGTCGATGTCCTGGGCGAGGAACGCCTGCGTGTACGCCTCCTGCGTCGCTGCAGCCTCTTGGGCGGCGGCCGCCTCGTCGGCTCCGGCGGCCGAGCATGATGCCGCTAGCAGCGCGAGCACTGCGATCAGCAGGATTGTCTTGATCGTTGTTGTCATCTCACACCTCCCGGGTGCATTGGCTGAGATCAGTGTCGGGGTCGTATCTCAACGAAACCTCAACGAGCTTGGAAGGAGGACTCAGGGGAGGGGGGCGAAGAGATCGATAGCGTTTCCGTCGGGGTCGAGGATCCTGCAGTGCCGTGAGCCCCACGGAGCGTCGAACGGCTCCAAGCCACCTTCGAATCCGGCTCCCACGATCCGGCCGTAGACAGTATCGACCTCGGCGACGTTCTCACATCGAAAAGTGATCCCCATCCGTCCAGCAATGGGCGGGGACTGCCATCCGGGGTTGAATGATCGCTCCACCTCTTCGATGTTCCACTCGAAACGCATACCGCCCTCGAGGTCGATCGTCACATACCTTTCGTTGTCCGCGGCGCCGGGGATGTCGAATCCGAGAAGCCGATAGAAGCCGAGCGTGCGTGCCATGTCCTCGACGACGATGGCGACCGAATCGATGCATGGCATGGCGGCTCCTCTGTCGTTCACATTGTCATAGATTGTGCATCGCGGACCTCAACAGATTCCAAACGGCCCTATGCGGTGTGTCACCGTGACGTATGTTTGAGGTGATGCAGTTCGTCGCGCTCGGCCCCGTCGGGGCCATGGATGGCGATCGGCCGGTGAGATTGGGGAGTCCCAGGCATCGGACCGTCTTCGGCGTGCTTCTCTCCCGTGTGGGCCACCCGATCCCGATCGACGTCATCACCACCGAGATTTGGGGTGACGACGCGGGTGACCGGGCCGTGGCCTCTCTCTACACCCACATCTCGAACCTTCGCGGGGCCATCGGCAAGGATCGGATCGTCAGCGATGCGGGCGGATACGGTCTCAGGCTCCACGACAACGATGTGGTGGACATCGCCGAGTTCGAGAGCGCCATCGCTGACGCGCATCGCCAGGCAGGTGTCGATCCTCCTGCAGCCGTCGAAGCGCTCGACCGAGGTCTCGGATTGTGGGGAGGAAGACCGTTCGAAGGCCTGGAGGACGTCCCGATGCTGGCGGCGGAGATTGCTCGTCTCGGTGAACTCCGTGCCATCGCTCAGGCGGATCGCTTCGAAGCGTTGTTGCAGTCCGGTGATGCGCCCCTCGTGGCCGCTCTCGAGGAGCTCTGCGAGCGGCGGCCGCTTGACGAGCGCTCGTGGGAACTGCTCATGCGAACGCTGTATCGCGTTGGTCGGCACGCTGAGGCGTTGCGGATGTACACGAAGGTGCGGGAGCTTTTCGGAGAGGAGATGGGGATCGAGCCCTCTCCTTCTTTGGCGCGCCTCGAAGAGCAGATCCTTCTGCACGACTCGGCGCTCGACGCGGCTGCATCGGATCCCCCTGCGAGTCTGCCGGTCTATCTGACGAGCTTCGTCGGCCGGGACGATGAGGTGCGACAGCTTGCTGCCACGTTGACGGAGCATCGACTTGTGACGATCCTTGGACCCGGCGGTGCGGGGAAGACCAGGTTGGCGACGGAACTCTCGACGACGGTTCGTCGGCGATTTGCCGATGGTGTTTGGCTCATCGATCTCGCCCAGATCACCGACCCGACGCGAATCGGCTCGACTATAGGAGAGACGATCGGCGTGACCGGTGGCTTCGGGGACACGATCGACGAGGTTGCGCAATCGCTCCGAGGACGTCGGTCGCTCCTTGTACTCGACAATTGCGAACACATCATCGAGGGGCTTCGCGATCTTGTGGTCGCGCTGCTGCGCAGTGCTCCCGAACTCGTCATTCTCGCCACGAGTCGGCGTCCGCTTGAGATCGCCGGAGAACATCGGTTCCTGCTCGAGGGGCTTGCGACGGATGGCGCGGGCGATGCGCCGGCCGATGCGTCGTTGCTGTTCTCTGAACGTGCGGAAGCAGCCGGATCGAGTGTGGATCTCGAAGGCAGCGACAAGGAGGCCGTAGTGGCCGTCTGTCAGAAACTCGATGGGATGCCACTCGCCCTGGAACTCGCGGCGGC
>JAQAZV010000043.1:0-4769 GCA_032127155.1 Acidimicrobiia bacterium | reverse complement strand
CATCGCATGGGCGAACGAAGCGAACGACATCGGGAACCAGACCCGGGCCGTCCTTTCCCGAGCGATCGACGGCGCAGACCTCAGCGACGTTGCTGCCGACCACTTCCGGCGAAACCCGCGCCACTCTGCCGGGAACGGTTCATTGATGCGCACCGGGCCCGTCGCGCTCGCTTATCTCGGTGATCGCGACCGGATCGCCGAAGCGGCGGCAGAGATCTCGGCGCTGACCCACGCCGACCCGCTCGCCATCGACGCGTGCGTTCTGTGGAGCCTCGCCGTCGCCGACGCCGTCCAGGAGGGAGCAATCCCCGGCATCACCAACGGCCTCAGCTACCTCCCCGCCGAGAGGCGTGACCGGTGGGCCGGGATCATCGACGAAGCCGAGAAGCAAGCACCGGGAGTCTTCACACCGAACGGTTTCGTCGTCACAGCGTTCCAGGCGGCGTGGTCGTCGATCGTCCACACCCCGATCCCCGACGAGCAACCCGCACGACACCTTCGGACCACCCTCGAGAACGCCGTACGGATCGGAAACGACACCGACACCGTCGCCGCCATTGCCGGAACGCTCCTCGGGGCCGTGTGGGGTTCGTCGGCGGTGCCCCTCGAGTGGAAGGCTGCAATGCACGGCTGGCCGGGGTACACGACCCGGGATCTCGTGAGGATCGCCCTGTTGGCCGTCAAGGGAGGCACCGACGTCCGCAAAGGTTGGCCGTCAACGCCCGACCTTCTCCCTCGGTACAAGCTGGACTACCCGCAACAACCGCTCGCCGTCGCCTTGCCCGACGACCCGGGTGTGGTGATCGGGAACGTCGCAGGGACCACCATCGCCGACACCGACGTCGTCGTGTCGCTCTGCCGGATGGGATCAAGACCCGTCGGGCCGGCGCACTATGACGTGCGACTCCTCGACGAGGCGAGCCCGGCCGCGAATCCGCACCTCGATTTCATCCTCAACGACACGGCCCGCTTCATCGCCGCCCAGCGCGACGCAGGCAAGACGGTGTTCCTGCACTGTGTCCGGGCCGAGAGCCGCACCCCGACCGTCGCCGCCGCCTACCTGGCGCACCGATTCGGGATCTCGGGACCCGCTGCCCTCGATCGCGTGAGAGCTGTGCTCCCAGCGGCCCATCCGAACCCCGGATTCCTCGACGCTCTCGACCGGATCGAACCCACCGACGCCGGGGAGATGCTCCCCGGAGAGGAGACTGAATAGCGATGCACCGTCACCAAGCCAGTGCCATCACCGATGCCCGGGACCTCATCCCAACCCATCGCACAGGGATGATGCTCACACCCAATCCCCTCGTCGACTACCGGGACCGGTACCGCGGTGCGATGCTCGGCACTGCCATCGGCGACGCTCTCGGTCGGCCGGTCGAGTCGCGATCCCCCGAACGGATCCGTGCACGCTACGGGCTGGTCACCGACTTCATCCCGTGGTTCGAGTCGGACGACCCTGCGGCCGGGAAGTTCACCGACGACACCGAGATGTCGCTGTGCATCGCCCAGTCGATCGTCGAGCGGCAAGGGGTCGATCCCGGCGATCTCGCTGACCGCTTCCGGGCATGGGGAAGGGTTGGGCGAGGCATGGGCACTGCGACGCGGGCCGCTTGCCGCCGGATCGGTGACGGCTTCGAGTGGTATGAAGCGGGATCTGATTCGGCGGGGAACGGTGCAGCGATGCGGGCGGCTCCGGTCGGCCTCTTCGACTCGATCGACATGGATGCGTTGCGCACCGATGCCGCCGTCACGGCGGTCATCACCCACAACCACGCGACCGCCGTGGCGTCGACGATCATCGCCGCATACACCGTGGCCCATCTTCTCCATACGCCGGCCGGTCGCTTCGATGCTGGCGATCTACTGATCGGGATCGAGGCGGTCATGGCCGACGTCGAGGATCCTGCACTGCCAGAGCGCCGCGACTCCCGTTCGGTGGTGACGCTCATGGAGCGGGTTCGTGACGTGTTCGCCATGCGGGACCGCAGCCTTGAAGCGATCTTCGCCTTCACCCACAACGGGGCGTTCGTCCTCGAGTCGCTCCCCGCCGCGCTCGCAGCGTTCCTGGCGTCACCCGAGGATCCGGAACAGGTCATCATCGCGGCGGTGAACGGTGGCTACGACGCCGACACGATCGGGGCGATCGCCGGAGCGTTTGCCGGTGCGTATGGCGGGGAGTCGCGCCTGCCCGAGCGGTGGGCGGACAACGTCGAGTTCCGGACGGGTCTCACGGGGGTTGCCGACGAGCTGCTCGTCTTCTCCGCCATAGCGTCGTCTCCCGTTCCGATTCAGAACCCGGCGGCGGACGAGTACGACCCGTTCGTCGCCAATGGGCGGCGTTGGATCACCCTGGTCCACTCCGACTCTGCGGCGCTCCAACCCGACGAGGCGCACGACATCCGCCTGATGCCGCACCCGACCGCAGCGCGGGAGCTCGTGGGGTAGCTCCCACCACTTCACCGGAGGATTGGCGGACGCTTTGATTAGGAAGCGTCGTTCGGGCACTTGCCAGCACGTTGATCTAGACACATTGACCAAGAAGCGTCGCTCCACCGGACTCTGCCGACAAAGGACGGCGCTTCCGTCGCAAAGCGTCTCTTCGCTCCCGGCCAGTCGGTATGGGAACAGCTCTCGAGCGTCTCAGCGAGCCGCCCAGCCGGTTATGGGCGGGGGTCTTGTGACCTTGGTCTCTTGTTGGCGGGCCGATTCGGGTGTCTGATGGGGGCTGGAGTGGTCCGTCGTTGGGCTGCTCTAGGGAGGGCTTCATGGCACCGGTACGACGTGGTTCGAATCGGCAGACAGCGAGGCTGGTCGGGAAGTTCGACCGATCGTTGAGGCGGACGGCCGATGTCCTTGTCGACAAGTTCGGCGAGGACAATGCGCCGGTTGTCCACCAGGAGATGTTGGCCGAGTTCCGACGTCTCATCCCCGAGATTCCCTACATCGGGGGATGGCGGAACCCATACACCGAGATGCTCGTGGGAGCCGCCAAGGGCTTGTCGATGTATCGAGTGATAGTTCGGCGCGGGGGAAGCCTGGAGGACACTGGCGAATTGATGCATCTGAGGAATCGGGCGGCGATGGAGCGGGTTCCCCGGGTGATTCGTCACGGGCCGATGAGGAACCTATTCATCAGGCAGCAGAAGAGGGCCGTCCGCCGGTCACAGAAGCGCCGATATCCCGACGACTGGGTGTTTGAGCTGGTACAGGGTGATGGGGAGACCTTCGACGCCGGGATGGACGTGATCGAGTGCGGTGACCTCAAGTTCCTCCAGAAACAGGGGGCCGAGGAGCTGTGCCCCTACTTCTGTGACCTGGACTACGTCCTGGCCGAGGCGATGGGATACGAGCTTCGCCGGACCAAGACCCTGGCCTGGGGGTGTGACCGGTGTGACTTCCGGTTGTCCATGGACGGTGTCACCTCTGCTCTCTGGCCGCCAGCGTTTGTCGAGCGGACCTGTGGCCAACCATAACCCTGACTCGACGGAGGTACGCAGTGAAGATGGAACTCCTTGTCGATGGTGTGTATCAGCTGGGTGCTGGGATGGTGAACTCGTACATCATCGACGGCGATGAGGGCGTGACCTTGGTGGACACGCTGGTCCGCGGCAGGGAAGGTGCAATCGCCCAAAACCTCAAAGAGATCGGCCGTACTCTCGCTGATGTCAGAGCGATCCTGCTCACCCATTCCCACGCCGACCACTCGGGCAGTGCTGCAGCCATCAAGGCGGCCTCCAAGGCGAGGCTCTACGCCTCCGAAGCTGACACACCTGCGATTCAGGGAGCCGTGAAACCACCCGCGCCGCCTACCCACTGGTATTTCAGACCGATGTTCTGGTTGGCGGTCTTCTTCCCGGACGCACCTCCCGCAGAGGTGGACCACTTCGTCTCCGAAGACGGCAAAGAACTGCTTCCAGGAGATCTCCGTGCCATCGAGACACCCGGACACACTCCTGGACACACCTCATACCTCCTGGATCGAGCCGGAGGAGTCCTACTCGTAGGGGACGCTGCTGTGGCCACCAAGGACGGCAGGGTGAAACGCGGCTACTCCAACCGGTCAACACCAGAGGTCGACGGCAGTCTGCGTCATCTCGCCGAATTCAAGTTCGAGATCGCAGCCTTCTGCCACGCCAAGCCGATCAACACTCAGGCCTCAGGAGCTTTCCGCAGATTCGCAGAGTCCCTCACATAACCGAGACACCCGATCCGCACACAACGGCTGCGATGACCCCCTGAAATCGCAGCACATATGGGCAGCCCACAATGCCATCTGGGCCTGGGCAGTCCGGGTGTCTGGATTGCCCGTCGTGGATGTCTTTACAATTTGTCTTGACACCTAGTGTAGCTATGTGTAGGTTCTCTAGGTATGAGAGGGCAGGCGCTGAAAGGACATCTCGATTTGCTGCTGCTGGCCATCCTGGCTGACGGTGCGCAGCACGGGTACGCGATCATCGACGAACTGCGGAGACGCAGCGATGAGGCGTTCGATCTTCCTGAGGGAACGGTCTACCCGGCACTGCATCGCCTCCAAAAGGGTGGCTACCTGAGCAGCGAGTGGACCGAGGTGCATGGAAGACGGAGACGTACCTACCGGCTGACGGAGAATGGTCGGGGTGCGCTCGGTGAGCAGCGTCTGGCATGGCATGACTTCACAGAAGCCATGTCGCGGGTGTTGAAGGGGGTCCCGTGGCCCGATACGCCCTGATTGACGGGTATCTCGACACGATGCGCAGCGAGATGCGCTGGCGTCGAGATCTCGACGA
>JAQAZV010000042.1:0-4918 GCA_032127155.1 Acidimicrobiia bacterium | reverse complement strand
CATCGTCGCTGTCGAATGCCGCGGTGATGTCGGTTCCGAGCTCCGTGACCCTGCGCTGGATCGTCTCCTCGCCGATCACTTCAACGAATCGATCCGCCACGTCATCCCCCGGCGATGCCGGGAATGGCCTCGCGTATCCATCGACCGATTGCTTCTGCCTTTGGCAGCTCCTCGAGTGTCGAGGTCCTCCACCGTCCGTCATCGAGCGCCGTGAGCGAGCGGAGGCGGCGTTCCTGGCTCTCGGAGAGGTCGAGCGTCGAGGTCGCCTGCGCTCCCCCGCCATCCTCGCTGTACAGCGGACGGAGCCAACGGTCGCGAACTGAATATGTACCGTACGCCCACTCGACGAGCTCCATGGTGTCGCTGAAGTGGTCATCCGAGTGCATCACCACGGAATAGACCTCTCTTCCGGCACGACTGGTGACGCCGAGGAGGACCTTGTCAGCCCAAGGAGTGTCGCCGGTCTTGAGTCCGATGTTGCCGGGAAAGCGACCGAGGAGCTTGTTGGTGTTCTCGAACGTCCGCTCTTTTCCGTTGGGATCTGGCGGCATGTTGACGACCTTGATCCTGCCGAGACGTTGGATGTCTGGGTAATCCTGGGATGCGATGATGAGCGTCAGGAGATCGGATGCGGTGGAATAGTGGTCCTCGGCATCGAGACCAGCCGGGTTGGCGAAATGTGTGTCGTTCATCCCGAGCTCGGCAGCCTTTGCATTCATCATGTCGACGAACGCCTCTGTCGATCCTCCCCCGATCGCGTTGCCGAGGGTGAAAGCCGCATCGTTTCCCGAACGGACCATCATCGCGATCAATAGGTCACCGACGGTCCATTGCTCTCCCGGCACGAGGCCGGCAACGGATCCTCGGAGTCCAGACACAAAGCCAGGAACCGTGACGAGATCAGTCAGCTCTGCATTCTCGAGGACAACGATGGAGGTCATCACCTTGGTGACGGAAGCCATCGGCGCGCGATCGTTGGCGTTCCACGAGGCAAGTACGACATCGGCGTCGGCGTCGTACACGATCCACCGTTCTGCGGTCAGTGTCGGCGGTTGGGGTGCGTCAACGCCGACAGGGATCGCGCCGAGCGATGGCGCGACCAAGAGGGACGCAGAGACTGCGATGGAGGCAAGGGACGTTGTGAACATCAGTGTTCGAGTAGTTTGCGAAGCCTACTGCGGACCATCGTTTCTTGAACGATTGCCGACGCCTGGGCGGTGTCAGCGAGGATCTCGGATGACCTTCGCTGGTTGTCCGGATTCCTGTGTCTGAGGAGCGGGGCGACGAGTTGGCCAAGGAGATCGGACTGCCGTTCCGCTGCGAGGCGAATCGGTCGCAGGTGTCGGGTTTCGAGGCCCCGAGCGAGCAACCGATGCACCCCTCGGGCTATCTGCAGGTCGGCGTCCGTGTACATCTGCGTCCCATCGGGCAGCGTGCGGGGAACCAGAAGACCCTCCCCCACGACCTCATCGAGCTGGTCGCGGCTCAAACCGGACGACCTGCTCACCTCAGAGGCTGTGAGGGACACACCGCTCGAGCTGAAGTAGGCCTCGGGTGGAGGGCCGGTGTCTGGCGCGACCGGCGATTCCTCACCGTGCTCCCATGCCGTGAGCTTTGACTTGATCACCTTCAGCGGCAGGTAGTGGTCGCGCTGCTCGGTGAGGATGTACTGGATCCGCTCGATGTCATCATCCGTGAACATGCGGTAGCCGGATGCAGATCGATCGGGGCGCACGAGGCCCTGGGTCTCGAGGAACCGGATCTTGGACACGGAGATATCGGGGAATTCTGGGCGAAGCAGATTGATCACCTCGCCGATGGTGTGCGTCCGTTTCGATGGTGGGCCGACGGCCCGGAGCTCAGCCATGACCTCTCGACACGCGCAGGTGGAATTTCCCGATGAGGAGGCGGTCGCCCTCCTCGAGCATTCCGGCCTCGTGTCGTCGGTCGTTGACGTATGTGCCGTTGGTGGAGCCGAGGTCGGTCATCGACAGGCCACGGCTGTCGACCGAGAAACGTGCATGTTCGCGAGAGACCGTGACGTCCGCGAGAAATATGCCGCAGTCACCGCTCCGCCCCGCAACCGTGTTGCCTGGTCCCAGAACGTAGGTCAATCCGGTTTGTGGTCCCCGTTCGATGGTCAGCGCCCATGCAAATGCGCCAGTAACCGTGCCTGCAGAGTCGGTCTCGGGAGCGCTGCCATCCGGCTCCCAGGAGATCGTCGGTTCCTGTTCGATCTCCACTCCGGGATCGAGTGTTGGTTCATCACCCATGAGGTGATGCTACCCCGCGACCCTCAAGTTGCGGTTGAACGTTGACGTCTCGCAGAAGATCTCGACCAGCCCGCACCTCGCGGGAGGGCCACAGTCCCCTCCGTCAGGCAAGCCCTGCCTCGTATTCGGCTGCATGTGACAGGTCGTCGAGTTCGCCGAGATCGGTCGCCTCGATGACGACGAACCATCCATCCCCGTATGGGTCGGAGTTGATGAGCTCGGGATTGCTGTCGAGGGCATCGTTGACCTCGACAACGCGGCCCGAAACGGGGGCGTAGACGTCCGATACCGACTTGGTGGACTCGACCTCGGAGAACGCCTGACCGCGCTCGACGGTCGTTCCCACCTTCGGGAGCTCGACATACACGACGTCACCGAGCGCATCCTGGGCGTAGTCGGAGATGCCCATGCGCACCATTGAGCCGTCCGTTCGCACCCATTCGTGGTTGCGTGCGTATCGAAGATCGTCCGGATAGTTCATCTGCCCTCCTCGGCCTCGTGCCATCCTACTTCGCGGCAGCGATCGCCTTCCGCATGTCCCCGAGGTACTCCACACCGACCCAGTAGTACATCACGAGTCCCGGAACGCCGATGAGGTAGGAGGTGGTCACGATCCAGTCCACTGTGAAGCCAGTTCCGACGTAGAACCCAGCAATGCTGAAGTACAACATGAGGGTTGCGGTCTTCCCGAGAAACCGAACGTCGAGCTTGGTCACTCCGTGGCGCATCCCATAGAGGGCGCCGATACCGATGAGACCCTCGCGGATGATCAGTGCCCATGCGAACCATGCAGGCAGGACGCCTGTGACCAACCCCGCGACCACCGCGACGAATACGGCGGCCCGGTCGGCAACGGGGTCCAGCAACTTTCCGACCTCTGTGACCTGGTTCAGTCGACGGGCAAGGAAGCCATCAATCCAGTCGGTGGCTCCGATGAGCCCGAGGAGAAGTCCGGCCCATCCAAAGTCCTCGTTGACAACGAGCCATACGAAGACCGGGATCAGGGCGAGCCGGGTGAGTGAAACGATGTTCGGCACGTTCCACAGGTCTTTGATCACGAAAGTTCAATGACCCTGAATGCGATGCGAGCCAGCTCGTTGCTGTTGAGGGATACCACGAACGTGTAGCCCTTGGCGGCAGGGAACGTGATGTTGTGGAACGGGCTCACGATGGGGACGATGCTCGACGAACCAGGTGGGAGATTCGGAGGTGCCCCGACCCGGAGTCTGCCTTTGGCCTGGACTCCCATGTCCGTGCCGTCCTCATCGATCAGGGTGATGAGGAGCTCGAGGTCCCTTTGGCGCTCGTCGGGCTCGACCTCCGCCACCATGGCAAGGGTCAAGGTGCGGTGGACCGCAGGGAGCGATCGCACCGAGATCGTATCGAAGCCTCCTCCGAGGACGAACAGTTTCCCGCCTTGGACCTGTGCTGCGTCTGCGAGCATCGCCGATGTGAGTTTCATGGATGTCCCCCCGGTTCGAAGTTGTAGGTGCGGCCTTCTGGGTCGGATACGGTGACAATCCGGGTTCCCCAGTGCGTCTCGACGACGTCCTGCCCGGAGCGGTTTGCAACCTCGTCGAGGTCGTCGACCGAGAAGAATACCGACCCTCCCGGCATCGATGCTGGTTCCACCTCTGCGAGGACGATTGCGGCTTCCCCGCGGACGAGCCTTCCCGCCCTGTGTGGAGCCTCCCCCCACGTCTCCGCAAGGGAGAAACCAAGGCCGTCCCAGAAGGTCACCGAGGCAGACCAGTGCTGCGTTTCGCGATAGAGGTGGTCCAGTCGCGTCGCCGTCATGATCACGACGATAGTGCGGGGCGTGCCTCAGGAGACGGGAGCGAACCTCGCCTGGAAGAACCGCAGATCGTCCGGCTCGTACACGAACTCGAGGCCCGAGATGGTGTCACGATGTTCGTAGACCTCGATCACTGATTCGGCGACGACATCCATGTGCGACTGCGTGTACACCCGTCTCGGGATGGTCAGGCGCACGAGTTCGAGCCGCGGATGACGGTTGGCCCCGGTATGCGGGTCTCTTCCAGCCGAGACGATGCCGCGCTCCATACCGCGGACCCCTGAGTCCACGTAGATGGCGGCTGTGAGCGCTTGGGCCGGGAAGTGCTCCTGCGGGAGGTGGTCCAGGATGGCCGCAGCATCCAGGAAGACTCCATGTCCCCCGATAGGCGTCACGACCGGCACTCCGTACTTGAACAGGCGGTTCCCCAGATACTCCACCTGGCCGATCCGGGCTCGAACGTGGTCATCGGATCCAACCATTTCCCGGATGCCGGTTGCCAACGCTTCCATGTCACGTCCGGCCATGCCCCCGTAGGTGTGGAGGCCCTCGAAGGCAACGAGGAGTGCTCTGGCCCTTCGGGCGAGTTCGGGATCCCTCAGCGCGAGGAATCCACCGATATTGACGAGGTTGTCCTTCTTGGAAGAGACCGTCGCCCCATCGGAGTAGCTGGTGATTTCGAGGAGGATCTCCGCAATCGACCGATCGGTGTGGGCAGCCTCGCGCTGCTGGATGAAGAAGGCGTTCTCGAGGGCACGGGTTGCGTCGAGCATGACGAGGATGTCGTTCGATCGGCAGAACTCGTAAACCTTCCTGAAGTTCGCCATCGAGGCAGGTTGACCACCAGCGA
>JAQAZV010000041.1:0-4818 GCA_032127155.1 Acidimicrobiia bacterium | reverse complement strand
CCCCGGGGTCCTTGTGTCTGGTGTAGCTGCGGCCGCCGTCGGCCTCCGAAGCAGCTTCCATCCCATCTGGCTCGGGGTATTCGGGGTTCTCGTAGCGGTCTCTGCACTCGTCCCATGGGACGGACTTTTCGTCTTCGTCGCGTGGGTCGCAGCGGCTTCCGTTCTCCAACTCGTCAGGAACATACGAAAGCTGCGCCACGCATAGCGGCACATATGGGTGCCGGGGATCGTTGCGGTTGGGATCAATTCGGGATATGCGGGCGCGGCTGATCAGACGCATGGGGTCGCTGATCAGCCGCAGCGGCAACACCCACCCTGGACGGGGAGCCTCGCCGAACCGCTACGTGGATGCCTTCTTCGACAAGGTGTCGTTCCACCACTGGTCATCGTCGTCTGCCACGACACGTTGAGCGGTGATGAACACCGAGGCGTGACGGCTGCACATGGGGCGATGATCGAGGTCGAACGTCAGCGCAGGCCGGTCGCATTTCGCGCACGTCCTGCGGAAGATCCTGTCGGTTGTTTCCATGAGGCCATCATCGACGGTGAAGGGCGATCGTTGAAGGCACAAAGGTTCCCGCTGCAAGTGACTAGTGCCGCCCATATCGGCACATGATGCGTCTCATCCAGGTCTTGACAAGATGTAAGAATTACCATACGATCTGTATGAGAAGTCTTACACTCTCAGTGGAGGAACCATGACCACCTTCTGGATCGGCTTCGCAGTGCTAGGAGGCGCACTCGTGGTGATCGCTATCACTCGATTCATCAGAGGCCTCGTCCCCCAGTCCGAGATGAGAGACGTTCCGATGACGGCGCTCGAAACCCTTGGATGGGTGGGTTTGGCCGTAACGGGACTCGTCACAGCGGGATTGGGTGTCCTGGTGGCTGTCGTGGGCGTCACCGACTTACAAGAAGCGGACTCGGCACGATTCATCTTCTGGCTCATTCTCATCGTGGGCATTGGTGTGTGGCTCGCCGCTTGGGTCGCACTCAGGCGGCGAAACGGCGGAGTGGTCGCCGACGAACGGGATCGAGTCGTCCTTGCTCGATCGTTCAGTGTCGAGTCAATGGTTGTTCTTCTATCGCTCGTGACGTGGGCTGTCGTCCTCACCGAGGCCTTCTGGGACGACGGGACCGTTCCGCTCGCATACCTGCAACTTCTGTTCTGGACGACTCTCATCGGAGGGGCTATGGGTCGATCGCTCGGAATCGTCCTCGGGTACCGCAGGGAGATCGATACCGATGCCTAAGGCGCGAATCAGGAACCAGATCCGTCGGTTGCGGTTCGACCACGGCGAGATGACTCAGCAGCACCTCGCCGACCTCGTCGGGTGCACCCGACAGACAATCATCGTGCTTGAGAAGGAACGCTATGTGCCCTCCCTGAGCCTCGCGTTCGAGATCGCCCGAGTATTCGAACGCAACATCGAAGACGTATTCACCTACGTAGACGGACCGGAGAGAGACGGATCGCCATGAACCAACAAGCGCACAAGACCCCTGGCATGACCCTGATCGGCGTGGCCGCCGCGACGATGATCTCGCTCACTTATGGGCTGATCAACCCCAGAAGCCTCACCTTCTCCATCCCATTTCTGATCGCACCCTCATTGATGCTTCTCGCCGCAGCCGGTGCTGGCGACAGAGCGTTGGCACGTCGAGCTGGGTGGGTCGCCGCTGGAGTTGTTGTCGCCACAGTTGCCGTGCTCCTCCTCACCACGATCGGCGCTTGACGACGGCGGTCGTCCGGATACCGCCCATGTCGGCACATATGCGGCGAATGGTTTGAGGTAGCCTGCGACGATGACCAGGCCCCCCAAGATCCGGTACGAGATTGCGTTGGCATCGGATCAACTCGTCCGCGGTGGCCCGCTCGGGCTGATCACCCGAAACGTGATGGAAGCCCTGTCGAGCTTGACCTGGAGAGACCCGAGCCTGTCGACTACGAGGTTGTGCGGACCGAAGCTCCTGCGGAGGAGCAGAACTGCCGGCGATGCCCGTCACCCCCCAGGGCGGCGGGCCTCTTCCGTCTGCACTCGAAGGCTGCCTATGAAGCATCCCCGGAACAGCGCAACACGGCAGCGACTGCGCGGTCCACATCGTTCTCGTCTGTTGCCCAATCCGCCACCGAGATCCGCATATGCCGGCGACCCTGCCAGGTCGTGCCGCTGAAGAAGGCGGTCCCGTCGGCCTGGATGGCTGCCAGCAGCCGATCGGTGTACTCGTCGTCGTCACCAGTCGGCGCGTGCCACCGGATCAAAACCTGGTTGAAGACAACGTCGTTGACGACCTCGACCCGCTCGCTTTGCCCGAGGCCCTCTGCAAAGCGCCGGGCGAGACGGTTGGTGCCGGCGATCATGTCGTCTACACCCAACCGACCCAAGGATCTCAGAGCCGCATACACGCCCAATCCCCTGGCCCGTCGGGAGAAGTCGGGGTTCCAATCCATCTGATCACGCACCCCGCCGTCCGCCTGAACGAGGTAGGCGGCCTGGACGCTCATCGCTGCTCGGTGGGCAGCCGAGTGCTTGCACATTGCCAGCCCCGAGTCGTACCCCACATTGAGCATTTTGTGTCCGTCGGTAGACCAAGAATCCAAGCGCTCCATCCCATCGGTGAGATGTCGCAACGATCGGGCTGCCCGGGCCCAGAGCCCGAAAGCACCGTCGACGTGTACCCAGGTGGGGTTGCCGCGGGCGCGGTGTTGATCGACCGCATCAGCAACAGCGTTGTAATCGTCGAAGGACCCAAAGTTGACGTTTCCTGCTTCCACGCTGATGATCGTGGGTCCCGACAAACCCTCCAATGTCCTTCGTAGAGCCTCAGGAATGATACGCGATTGGGCGTCGGACGGGATCTCGATGGCACTGGAGTCGCCAAGACCGAGATGCCGCAGGGCCCGGGGCACCGTTGAATGGCGCTCCGTCTTGACAACGATGTTGATCCTCGGAGCACCCTGGAGGCCATCGGCCTCCACATTCCATCCACTCTGCCGCAGAACGTCATGACGGGCAGCAGCAAGACAGGTGAAGTTCGCCATCTGGCCACCGGTCACGAATCCAACAGAAGCGTCGCCAGGGAGATCGAGCACGTCGAGAACCCAGCCGGCAGCTACCTCCTCGGCAACGGCAACACCGGGCGCAACGGCATAGAGACCGGCGTTCTGATCCCAGGTAGCCGCCAGTAACTCGGCCCCGTAGGCGGCCGGGTGAAGGCCCCCGATGACGAAGCCGAAATAGCGACCGGAAGCGTGAGCGGTCACATATGGTTCGATCCCGGCGGCCATCGCAGCAACGACCTCGGCAGGGTCGGAGCCTTCTTCGGGAAGGTCGCCGCCGAGCACCGCTCGGACCTCATCCGGATCCGCCGGCTTGTAGACCGCACGTTCCGGCAAGGATGCGAGGTAGTCAATTGCGGGCTCCATCGCCGCCTCGATTACCCGTTCCCAATCTGATTCCTTCACGATCCCTCCGATACGGGTCTCAGAATCTCAAGACCGTGAGAAGACCCTAGGGAAGCGCGCTCCATGACATCAACAGACTCACCAAATGCCCCTTGCCCCGCAAGGGTTTCGTCGCGTTCTGGCCGACTCGCGCTCTGAGAGTTTCTGGGTTGTATCTTGGTCGAACCCAGAAACTCTGAGCCCTTGCGGGGTTTGGCGATCGCCTGATCCGTGTCACATCTAGCCCGGATAAAGCCTCTGGAGGGCCGCAGACGGGACTGGCTTCACGAACGCTTCGAGCAGAAAGCGGGAAGTCTCAGAGTTGGCTCCTCACCCCGGGTGATCCGCTCATAATGCCTGCGATCTCAACCCGTGGATGCAACACCGGCGAGAGTTGGTGTCTCTCTGTGGAGGTGTGTTGTGTCTCGGAGGTATTCAGGTGCCGAGTTCGTTGAGGTCTGGGATCGGCGGCAGGCGGGTGAGTCGAATCGTTCGATAGGTCGCCGTGTGGGGCGTTCAGCAGCGGCGATCCGTGCATTGGTGGAATCATCGGGCGGGGTGCGGCCGAGACAGCGGTGCCGTGGTTCAAGGCAGTTGTCGTTGGCTGAGCGGGAGGAGATCTCTCGAGGGTTGGCTGCTGGCGAATCGATGCGGAGTATTGCGAGCGGGCTGGGTCGTGCTCCGTCAACGATCAGTCGGGAGTTGGCCCGCAGTGGTGGTCGCGGGTCGTATCGGGCTCATATTGCTGAGCGGGAGGCGTGGAAGAGGGCTCGTAGGCCGCAGGTGTGCAAGCTTGCCGCAAAACCACAGTTGCGCAGGGTGGTTGAGGAGAAGCTGCAGGTGCGGTGGTCTCCTCAGCAGATCTCTCGGTGGCTTGCTGACACCTACCGTGGGGTCGAGGAGATGCAGGTGTCCCACGAGACGATCTATTTGACGTTGTTCATCCAAGCCGAAGCGTTGCAACGACGGGTTGAGATCACAGCCGTTATGGGTGGGGTTGGATACGTCGCCAGTCGGCGGTCGCTGTGGCGGTGATGACTCCGTCGACGGTGATGGAGCCGATGGCGTGGGCTCGATCGTTCTCCAGGTCAGAGATCTCAGCCACGAGGTGCAGTCGTCGGTTCAGTGGTGTCGGACGACGGAACTCCACCGTGTACGACTTGGTGACCCATGGATCACCATCGACATACGGTGTGCGCCCGTCCCGAGTGCCGACAGCGTTCAAGACGGCAGCGCCAGTGTGGCAGTCGAGCAGCGTGCCGATGACGCCGCCTGCCACAACGGCAATGCCTGATCGATACACCTCGACCGATTCCCACTCAGCAATCACTGTCCCGTTACTGGCGAAGCTTCGGAGGCCGAGACCCTGTTCG
>JAQAZV010000040.1:0-2575 GCA_032127155.1 Acidimicrobiia bacterium | reverse complement strand
GTCTCGCCTGGTTCATCATTGAAAACATGTAGCGCATGCCTTGGTTCGGCTCACCCACGATGGAGCCGACGGATTCGTCGAACGACAGGACACAGGTCGGACTTCCATGAATCCCGAGCTTGTGTTCGATCGAGACCGTCTCGACATTGTTCCAAGAACCCACAGTGCCGTCGTCGTTGACGAGCATCTTCGGGACGACGAAGAGCGAGATGCCCTTCGTTCCGGGTGGCGCGTCCGGCAGTCGTGCGAGCACGAGATGGACGATGTTGTCGGTGAGATCGTGGTCGCCCCAGGTGATGAAGATCTTCGACCCGGAGATCCGATAGGTCCCGTCATCGACCGGGACGGCCTTCGCGCGGAGGGCACCGACATCGGATCCGGCTTCGGATTCCGTGAGGACCATCGTCCCGGTCCACTCGGCGGTTACGAGGTTCTCGAGGTAGTTCGACCGTACCGTCTCGTCTGCGTGATCGCGGATCACCGTGATGGCCGACCCTGTGAGCATTGGGTTCAGCGAGAACGCCAGGTTGGCGGCGACGAACATCTCACTGATCGCGAAACCGACGGTTTCGGGGAATCCGTGGCCCCCGTACTCGGCAGGGCCGGCCACTGCACTCCAGCCGGCATCGACGTACTTGCGCCAGGCGTCCTTGAACGCGTTCGGCGTTGTGACCTGACCGTCGACCAAGGTGCAACCGATCTCGTCCCCCGCCCGATTGGTGGGAGCAACGACTTCGGCCATGAAGCGACCGGCCTCGTCGAGTGCTCCGTCAACGGTGTCGGGGTCGACGTGCTCGAACCCGGGGAGTCCGATCAACGAATCGAGGTCGGCGATGTGGCGGAGGTTGAACTTGATGTCGCGCAGCGGAGGGGTGAAATCGACCATGCCGCGAGGATAGGCGACGGGCACCGTGCTCGAAGAGCACAACTAGGCGTCTGCGCCGATCGGCTCGCGGTCCTTGGTGTCGGACATGAAATCCGTGGACAGGAGGGTGCGAACGTCGAGGGCGAAGTCCATGACCCGGGTGTCGACCCACGTGGCATTCTCGTTCAGCCATGAGTCGATGAACTCCACGGTCTTGATGGTGGGCGTCGCTACGTTGGTTCGTTCGGCGGTCATCGCTTCCCATTCACTCGCTTATCAGAGGGTACGCCATAGGCTCCCGTATTCCTCATACATCGACCAGGGGAGCCCAATGCTCAAGCGTCATCTTCTCCTCGTGCTCGCACTGGCAGCCCTGCTGCTCGCCGCATGCTCGTCTGGAGACGACTCAGCGTCTGAAGGCGAAACAACGAGCGACACCGACGGAGGTTTCATGGTTCAAGATGGGGATCTCCTCGAGGTGCACTACGTCGGAACCCTCGACGATGGCTCGGTCTTCGACTCGTCACGCGAGAGTGACACGCCGTTCACGTTCACGGTGGGCACGGGGCAGGTCATTGCAGGATTCGACGAGGCGGTCCGCGGGCTCAAGGTCGGTGACACCCGGGTCGTGACGATTCAGCCGGCGGACGCCTACGGAGAGCGGGATGAGGAACTCGTCGTTGAGTTGCCGTACGGCCCGGACCAGGCCGATGTCGCCGTCGGTGACGAGGTCGTCCTCAACACCGGTCAGCCGGCGGTTGTGCTCGAGGTCAAAGAGGGAACGGTCGTCCTCGATGCGAACCACAAGTTCGCCGGACAGGCCCTGACGTTCGATATCGAGATCCTGTCGATCACCCGCCCGTAGCGGGAGAGGCGCGATCGGCCGGGCAGGTCCTCAGACACTCGCTCGATGCAACGGCCGAGTGAGACAGGTGGGGCCGCCCTCACAGGGCAAGCAGAGTTCGTCGGCTCGAAAGACCGAGACATCGCATCCTGCCTCTCGCATGATCTCGACCGTTCGTGGGAACCCGTCGATCGCGAGACAGCGTCGCGGGCCAATGGCGAGGACATTGAGGTTGAGGCCGGCGCTTGCCTCGAACTCGTCGTCCGGGACGTGGAGGAGCCGATACCCCATCTCCATCATGCGCTGATAGAGCGCTGTCGGCAGAAGGGGCGTTCGCACCAGGGCGAGGTCAACATCGAGCGGGTTGACCATGGAGAGCAGATGCAGGCAGGCGTCAGGGCCGCTTCCGTACGGCAGGTCGTAGGCCTCGATGCTGATTCCGAAGGGATCCACGATCGCACTGAGTTGGTCGATTCCAGCCTGGTTGGTTCGGAATCCGCGCCCTACGGCCAACGTGGTTGCGTCGAGCCAGCAGCAGTCGCCGCCTTCGATGACGCCGGGCGCCTCGACGGATCCGATGACGGGCATCAGGTCTTCGTAGAATGCCCGGTGTACATCGACTTCTGCCAGACGGGCCGGTTTGCCAGGACGGAGGATGACTGCTCCTGCCGGGATCACGAACGACGGGTCGAATGTGAACACCGAATCGGCGAGCCCGTCGGACTCGTCTTCGGGGAGCCATTCGATACGGACACCGGAAGCCTCCAGCACCTCTGCGAAGGCTTCGAACTGAGCGAGCAGCGCGTCGGCGTCGATCGGTTTCGCGTAGTGCCAGTCGTCGGCGTTCGCAGTCAGGATCGCTCCGG
>JAQAZV010000039.1:0-6390 GCA_032127155.1 Acidimicrobiia bacterium | reverse complement strand
GGTTCCGAGATCCTCGCCGGTTCAACAACCCTCGAAGGCCTGGAGGCCAGGGTCGCATCCGGCGAGATCGATCCGAAGCCCGTCTCTGGACGTCAGGAAGCCCTGGAGAACCTCGTCAATCGCTCCATCTGGAAGGCCGTCTGAGGCCGACAGTCACCCGACCGTCATCGCTTGGTCAGGCCTGAGGAGGTACGGCGCGAGGTAGGCGGGGATGTTACTGAAGGGCAGGACATCGGGGTGGAGATCGATACCGATCACGTCCTTCATGAAGGCTCTCCGCGCCTGAATCCGTGCCCATGCATCCGGATAGCTCTCGGCAAACTGCGCCCGAAGCGGAGCGTCTGCAAGGGCGATGCCATCCTCGATGTTTGTGGTGAAGTAGTCGGTGCCGGTGGCGGGAATGACATCAACCTGCAGTGCCATACCCGAGCGGAGGCGCGTCTCAGAATCCTTGGACACGGGCGAATTCACCCACTCATCGAGGTGGATCTGATGCCCGGGATTCAGAAAGATGCCAAAGAACGGGTCACCAAGGTGTCGTTCGATGATCTCGAACAGTGCACCACCGGTCTGCCCGACGTGGAGGGCCTCGTACCACTCGACGATCGCTGCGAAATACGGTGCAACGAGCCGTTCGACGTAGTCGTGGATACCCGTCGGGAGCTCGGTCGAGTCCTCAACGATGAAACCAGCGCGACAGTTCAGGGCACCCCACACGCCGAAGGCCGTGGTGAAGCGATCGCCCCGCTCCATCACTCGGTCGCTCGGCGAAAGAAGGCCAAGCGTCGCCCGCGGACCGCTGGTCAACATCAGATGACACGACAGCGGAGCACCATTCCATCGGAGAAGGCGAACCGCCTCGTCCTCACGCAGACCGGGCGTGAGGCCGAAGAGCAGGTCTCTCACGCCTGACGACGTGTGGCACGCCGCGTACTCCATGGTTGCGAGTTGGTCGACCTCGTTGATGACCCTGAGCCCGTCCGCGGCGGAGGTCAGGATGTCGTTGGCGTTGTCGACTCGGCCATCGCCACCCACCGCACCACGAACGGCATCCACGATGAACGAAGGGACCTCGATCTGGCGGCGGTCGCCGATCTCCTTCCATCCGAGCATGGCAACCTTCGTTCCCGGCGTAATGCCTTCGGACGCGACCACCTCGGACAAGGAACGAGACCGGTCCCTGGGTTGCCCGGGAAGGCTGAACTCCTGATGGAGCTCCACCCGCATGGCGAGAGGGGCTGCCCCAGCCATGCCGATGCACTCATTTCCCGTCAGGAGGAGAGGCTCGGGACGATCAGTGACCACGAGAACAGCCTCTTCGAACCGGGGATCGAACCCCGTCAGATACGACAGGTTGGCGCTGTGCTCGCGATCGGAATACACGAACGCCGCGTCATAGCCCAGACGAGCGAGTTCCGTTCGGAATGAGTCCATCCGTTCTGCGTAGATCGCATCAGGAATCACCGGTGCCGTCGTCGGTCGTCCGAAGTCCGGCAGGGTCACCTCCGCCAGTTGCACGCCCATGGGATCTCCATTCTTCCTGTGCGCTCCGCGCTGTCGAACGCAGATTCAGTCTGCCGCGCGGATCAACACTGTGCGGTCGCCCGCATCGACAGGAGACCAATCACCGATGTGACCATCGGGCCATGTGACCCGTACGTCGGCTCGGCTCGCCGGTCCGATCCCGAAGTGCGCGGGCCCGAACTGGCCACTGGCGTGTCCACCGCCGATGGTCACCTCCCGGCTCGTCACCAGATCGCCCACACGTACGTCGATCCACGACCCGACACCACTCGGGTTTGAGCCTTCCTGCTCGAGGGATACGGCGATCCAGTTGCCCATCTCCGCAGGCTTCAGTTCATCCCCCGATCCGACGTTGCGCCACAGACGGACGCTCTGCACCCTGTTCACCTCGACGAGGTCGAGGAGACCGTCGAGGTTCAGGTCGATGACGGCAGCGCCCCGCGTCCGGTCGAAATAGACGATGCCGGCATCCGTGGCGCCTTCGACGAACGTCCCATCTGGTTGGCCGATGAACAGGTGGTTGGGATCGGCGTCGGTGAACGTCGGCATGGCATCCACGTTCCCCTTTGCGACGTAGAGGTCGATGAACCCATCGTTGTTCACGTCCTGGAATTCGGGATGCCACCCGGTTGAAGCGAGGGTGTCGTCCCCGACGTATGGCTTGTGGGCGGTGACACCCCGCCGAATCGCGACGTCGGCGTAGGACGGCTGGGACGGGCCGTCGGTGAGCGCCTGCAGTTTGTTGTCACCCTGGCTGGTGAGGTAGACCTCAGGAAGACCGTCCCCGGTGATGTCGGAAGAAGCGATGCCCATCCCCCAGATCTGGAGGTGGTTCCATCCCTCCTCCCGCGTGTACATCGAAGGGACCGCGCCCGGACCCATGGCCCACAACTGCTCCTCTCCATCGCGGTAGTACTGACGGTCGTTTGTGACCCTGAGGTCGGCGATGCCGTTCCTGTCCCAATCGCTGAAGAGCAGCGACAGGCTGCACCGTCCGGGCCCGAGGGGGAGTGGAGCCCCGTACCCGTCATCCGTCGGGCGCAGGATCACATTGGGCGAGCAGAGATCGCCGCCATCGGTCTCGGCGAGGTAGGTCGCCTTCAGGTAGTTGCCAAAAGCGAGCGTGGGCAGATCCATGCCAGGTTCCCACGTCGCGCTGAATCCGAACGTCGACTCGGAACCGCCATCGATACCCCACCGCTCGTTCGCGCGCTCGAAGGCGCAGTCCCCGAGACCGCGCATGGCCACGTTCTCACCATTGCGGAGCACCACGAGATCCGTGATCCCGTCGGAGTCGATGTCCACCGGATACGCGCCGGTGACCGAGTCGAGCTCGAGCGTCGGTGTGTCGACCGCCCCGAAGGACAGCGGTCCCCCGGCATCACTCATATTCATGAAGAGAGCCGCCGGATTCTCGCCTCCCGCGAAATAGAGGTCAGGCATCGCATCGTCGTTGCAGTCGAAGGCGGCGACGCCGCCTCCCTCGAAATAGTGCCAGTCACCGTCGTATGCGTGATCCACACCGGACGCGGCCGTGTCATCGACGAAACGCGGCGCTTCGAGGGCTCGTGTCGGCGTGGGGGTCGATGATCTCACGACGACGAGCAGGGTGATGGCTCCGATCACGAGCAACAGTCCTGCGAGACCCGAGGCAATCCTTGCCTTCGTGGACACCGGTGGCTCCGTCAACTTCCCGATCCGTCACCGAAGTAGCTGGCGGCCTTCGCCCATGCGGCTTGGCCGATATGTTCCCCGATGATCCTTCCTGCAAAGTCGTCGGCACGGACATGGATGCCGCCGTAGAGACGTGACAGTCCTGCCTGGTCCGAGGCGTCACGGTACGTGGCCCACTGGAGCTCCACCCCATCGTCCGTTCCTGCCTCGAACCTCAGGTCGTCTGCAGGGATGTCCCAGATCCCGAGACCTCCCGGAAAGAAGGGATCGTTCGTGATGGCGGTCAGCACCTCGGCAGAGGCCCTGCTGAAGCTGCTGTGCCCCGACACGTATGCGGGGAACGACGGCGTCACGAACGTGGGCGCCTGATACGGAACCCAGTCGACGGCAAGGATCCAGCCGACCCCGCCGATCTGCGCGTCTGGGTCGTCAGGGTTTCCCCGATAGGCGTAGATGGCGATCTCGCCCTCATGGCCCGCAAGCCCCGCATGCCGACCGCCGGCGATCGTCGTCTCGTCGGTGACCACCTCGATCAGGCCCTCTACCAAGGGGAGACCGTCCAGGTGGAACGACTGCCCGCTCGGCTCCGAGGACTGACCAAGACCACCCATGTAGCGAATCATCGAGATGGGACGGACGTAGTCGTACCAACCTTTCGCTCCCCAGGCAGCGATGGCAGCATCGTGATTTGCTCCGTTGAGGGCGAGGTAGGTCTTGACATCCCACTCCAGCCGGTCGACGACCGCGTCCGATTCACCGATCGTCAGGTCCTCTCCCAGGCTGTCTCCTACGGAGTTGGCGATGGTGTTCCAGTGGCCTGGCGGGGTCTCGGAGTGCGGACCGTCTGCCCAGAATTCCGCGACCGTTCGGCCGAAGTCGCCAAGGTTCACCTGATTGGGTTCATAGGGCTGCCCCGTCGATGGATTCAGGGCGTATCCAGTGCCGTCGTTCGTTCCCAACGTGTTGTCGCCCATCGAAGCTGGCGAGGCGTCGAGGATCGTGCCGGGCGTGGGGTCGAGGAGGCTGCTGTACCGAATCACCTCTATTGCCCCGTCCTTGAACGCCTTGTCGGTTGGCGGGTCTCCCAGGTGTGGCGGAGGCCCCGGATCGATGGGAACCCCGGTGGTCGGCGCAGGAGGCATCGCAAAGCTCGTGACGAATCCCCAATGGGGATCGATGGCCTCCTGCACGCCGTTCTGGAGCGCTATCCCGTTCTGGGACACCATGTTGGCGAGCCTGAGCGGTTGCCACCGGTTCGGGTCGACCATCTCCGTGCCTGAGGCATCGACGATCAATGGGGGATTCACAGGGGCGTACGAGGGCGATGCATAGCCGTCGGCCTCATTCGACCCATCGCTGAGACCTTCCTCGAGGATGACAGCCGCAATGTGATTGCCAAGGGCTGCTGGGGTTCCGTCATCCGTCGCAACGACATCGATGGGCAGACAGAGCGACGCCATCAGTGCATCCAGCTCAGGGATTGTTTCGGTGGCACCGATGGAGTCGAGGTAGCGGGCCTCCAACACACGGTAGGCCGCATAGCTGATCGCTTCGTCGCGGTCAGAGACGTCTCCTGGCCCACCGAAGTCTTCGTCGACGAACACGCCGCGTGCGTCGGGATCAAAGGCTGCCCAGGCATCCCACATCGCGGCGGATGTGTGGTAGAGGTTCCGCGCGTGCACCGTCGGGGCCGGGAGGTCCCGCCTGATCGCGTCGAGCGCCACCTCGTTCCAGCGGCGGGCGACCGACCACTCGGGATGTGAAACCTCGGCATCGCAGTCCGGGCTGCTGCCCCCGACCAGGCCGCACCCGGCCACGCCGACGGCTCCCGCAACCAGGATGGCGCCGACCCACCGCCTTCGTTGCCCTCGTGGCCCTGGATGTGACACTCGGTGCGTCTCCAAACTTGGTGCAGCAGGGTTCACCCTCAGAACGAACGGCCCGAATCGGGCGCTCCATGAATTGCTGCAGTGCGCGTCTGGGCAATAGTATGCGGAGTTGCACCACAGTCTCTGTGGTCGAACTATGGAACCCACTTGGAGGGGACATGAAAAGAGGAACGAAGCTTCTCGTTCTGCTCGCCGTATTTGCCATGATCGTTGCTGCCTGTAGCAGCGACGACTCGGGCGATACGACAACGACAGCAGGCGGAGATACAACAACCACAGCAGGAAGCGGTGGCGACGAAATCATCGTCGGCATGTCCTGGAACAACTACAACGAAGAGCGTTGGGCAAAGGCAGACGAGCCAGCCATGAAGGCTGCGATCGAGGCCAACGGCGGGACCTACATCTCGACCGATGCTGGATCGTCTGCTGAGCAGCAGATCGCCGACGTCGAGAACCTGATCTCGCAGGGTGCCGATGTCATCATCATCCTCGCCCAGGACACCGCGGCCATCGTGCCTGCGGTGCAGAGCGCGACCTCACAGGGCATTCCGGTCATCGCGTATGACCGCCTGATCGAGGATGCAGGTGCGTTCTACCTGACGTTTGACAACGTCGAGGTCGGCCGCATCGAGGCAAGGGTCATCTTCGACCTGGTCCCGACCGGCACCTATGCCATCATCAAGGGCAACGGTAGCGACGCCAACTCCGACTTCCTGCGTGCAGGTATGGAGGACATCATTGGCGACGCCGTCGCTGCTGGCGACATCGTCATCTGTTGTGAGACCTACACGGACAACTGGGCGCCTGAACTCGCCCAGACCCAGATGGAGCAGTTCCTGACGCAGGAGAACAACGCCATCGACGCCGTCCTCTCCCAGAACGACGGCATGGCGAGTGGTGTGGTTGCGGCTCTCGAGGCCCAGGGCCTCGCAGGGACCATTCCTGTCTCCGGGCAGGATGGTGACACGGCCGCCCTCAACCGGGTCGCACTCGGTACGCAGGCAGTGTCTGTGTGGAAGAATGCCTTCGAACTTGGCAAGGCCGCCGGCGTCATCGCCGTGCAGCTGGCCAATGGTGCGGCGCTCGACGCCGTCACGGCACCGGCCGACATGGGCGACACCGCTCCTGCAGGCGGACTCAATGCCTTGACATTCACCACCCCTGGTGGTCTGGAAGTCTGGTCGATCGTCCTGACTCCGATCCCGATCACGCAGGACAACCTGGACGTGGTTATCGATGTTGGATGGATCAGCCAGGAACAGGCGTGTGCGAACGTGCCCGCCGGTACGGTGGCTGCTTGCGG
>JAQAZV010000038.1:0-7117 GCA_032127155.1 Acidimicrobiia bacterium | reverse complement strand
TGCCTCCCGATCGAGCAGGACCTTCAGATCTGGCGGGATGCGCCACATCTGGGGAACCGCGGTGTTGGCTCTGGTTCTCTGGGTAGGAAGCGTCCAACGAATCGCCTCCCCTTCCTTCCACAGGGGATCGGCCTCGATCTGTTGCTGCGTCGCTCGCAACTCCCCCTCAGGAGTCTCCGAGTACTTCCGCTCGGCTGCAAGAGAAGCATCGGCATCGAAAACGACATTGAGCTGGTTCGCCGCGCTCATCTCCGTCACGTCGAGCATCGTCGAGCCGTTCGGGCCCACAGCCTCGAACCCCGTGATCAGGATGGTGTCGCCGTCGACGACCAGACCGTTGCTGGTCTCGGAGCGCTCAACCCAGATGGAGGTGATGGTGAGCGGCGGCTGCGGTGGGTGGGTGTATTCGGTGTTCTTCCCCTCCGCGAGATCGATCGAAGCGACGGTCCACTGGTCGTCGACGAAGTCGACGTCGGCGACCATGGTCCACACCTGGAGGTCGGCATCGATTGCCCTGATGATCAGGCGATGGTTCTTCGACCAGATCCGATCGCCTGATGCTTCCTCAGCGAGGGTCGCAGGCACGACGACGCCCTCCACCCGGAGTTCGGTTGCGTCCTCTGGTATCTCGACACCGATGTCAGGAGCGAGGCCATCAGGGCGGAGGAGCGAAAAGACGGTCTCTGGATCGGCGGCACCGAAGTCCTCCCTCCATGTCACAACGTCGGCAAAGTCGTCAGGCTGCACGGCCAACACTTCCGCCCTCCTGGACGACTGCCGCGGGGATCCATCCGTCCTCAGCACCGGGGTTCCAAGCGAACCGTCTGGCACGATCGCATATCCGGCACCCTGGCCAACGATCCGCACGTCTGCGCCCGCCGCGAAGGACGCCCTGTCGACATAGGACTGTTCGAGCGTTGCGGCGTAGGTGAGGGCGAAGGCGCCGAGGCCCGTGGTCACCCACACCAGCAACGCAAGACGGCCGTATGGCACAGGATTGCGTCCCAGGTGCCAGCCCGTCAGGGCGATCGAAAGATTCCTCGGTTTGGTGAACAGCCACCCGACGAACTTGAGGATGTAGGGAAACACCCTGAGGAGGATGAGCGCCCCTGTGAACAGCAGAAGCGCAGGGAACACGACGGCAAGGGGATCGAGAGTCGCTTCACCGGTCGAAAGGTTGATGAACCCGCGGAGCCTGAGCTGGACGAGAAGCACCAGGGACAGGGCGATGGCGAACAGGTCAATGTTGTATCGCTGCCATACGGATTTCGTGCCGGGCCGTGCTGCGAGCGATCGGAGCGCGAGGACCCCCCTGCGGGCATAGGGAATGATCGCGACACCCATGGCGACGAAGGTGAGGATCCCACCAGCAATCATGAACGGAAGCACCGACCGAACCTGCGCTACCTCGAGCGGGTCACCGCCCGTCAACGTCGACAGCGGAGGGATCCGACCGGTGAGTCCGACCAGGAACCGAGCCACCACAGGTGCCAGCAGGGCGGCGATGAGTGCGACCACGAGCGACTGACCGAGATGGATGCCTGTCGTCTGCCACGACGATGCACCGCGGGACTTGAGCAAGGCGATCTCGGGTCCTTCACGCTCGACAGTCAGCGCGGACGTGTAGACGAGGAAGTAGATCGCACCGCCGACGACCAGCGCCAACATGGCGAGGATCGGCCCGCCGACCACGACGGACCGAATCGTGAACTCGTCCAACAGGATGGTGATGAATGTCGTCGTTGCGATCGCACCGCCACCATCACGAGCAACCTGAGCCCGGAACTGCGCCAACCTGCTCTGGAACTCCGTGACGTCCTGTAGCTTGACGGTCTCTCCATCGAGGGGCATACGCCATCGCTGGGTGACGTTGATGCTTGGGAGTCCCCGCTCCTCCCGCAACCAGGGGTCGACATCGGCTGACGTTGGTACGGGACGAAGCCATTCGTCGAACACCGCTTGGTCGAAGTAGATCATCCGACTCGGGTCGTCGACTCCCCATATCGGTTCGGTTGGAGCCTTGGCAGCGACGATGCCCGCTACTTCGACGTACTCGAACACGTTCGGCAGTCCGGAGAAGGGCTTGATGAAGAAGGAGTCCCCGACACTGGCACCTGTCAGGGCAGCCACCTGCTCACCGATCATCACCTTCAGTGGCTGGTACTCATCGGGGCGGACAGAACCGTCGGTCGTGTATTCACCCTCGACCACGTCAAGGAGGTCCGGCAGCTCCGGAGACGTGAAGACGCGGACCTGCAGGGCCTCCCTTGGTGGTGTCGGATAGGGCGGACCCGGGAGTTCGTCGGGATCGCCTCCCTCCTCCAGGGTTTGCAGGACGAGTTCCTTCCACGCCTCTCCGCTGGCGATGAAATCGATCGCGGCGTCAGGACCAGACGGAATGATGGCGAACTCTCGGCTCTGGCTCCGCTCCTCGACCGTCGGATACCATGGCTGAAGCCATGTTTGGCCGGTTCCAATGACCACATCGCTGTTGAATTCGGCTTCAGACGACGTGTATGCGTTCTGCAGTGCGAACGCCGCGACCTCGGTTTCCTCCTCGAGGGCGTTGTCGATCGAAAACTTGAGGTCAACGGCCTGAACCGATGCCTCATACAGCGGAACCACCACGAGCAGGGCGATGACGAGGGTTGCACCGAGCAGGGATCCGAACAGGATCCCCTTCTTCGCCCACACGCGGCGGACCACAAATCCGAGATAGGTGGCGATCTTCATTTGTCGAGTCCCTGAGCCTCCGGAACCTTCAACACCCTACACCCAACCTCATTTTGGCTGCCTCCGAAGTCCCCTGCTGTCCCACAGGGTGAGACCGTCGCTGGCCTGCCCCACGCGACAGTCACATGCCGAGTCCCGGCAGGTCAAGGCTCGCTGCGTGATGGCACGCCACGGTTGCACCGTTGATTGCCTGCGATGGGGGCGACGACGACGTGCATACCTCCGTGACGTACCCACATCGATCGGCAAAGACACACCTGGTGTGGTCGATGTCGACGAGCCGCGGCGCCTCACCCGCTATGTGCCTGAGACGGTGGTTGCCAGCGCCTGGGATCGACCCGACGAGGCCGGACGTGTACGGGTGTTTCGGATGGTGGTAGATGTCGTTGACGGAAGCGTTCTCCACGATCTCACCTCCGTACAGAACCGTCACGCGATCGGCGAGGGAGGCGACGGCTGCCATGTCGTGGGTCACGACCACCATCGCCATGCCACGTTTCCGCTGCATGGCTCGTATGAGGTCCATGATCGATGCCGCCACCGATGGATCGAGGCCGTTGAGCGGTTCATCGGCGATCATCAGGTGGGGCGCCTTGGTCAGCGCGGCGGCCAGCATGGCCCGCTGTGCCATGCCACGCGACAGTTGATGGCGGAAGGCGCCGAACAGTCGAGGCGACTTCGGCAGCTGGACCTCCCCCAGGGCGTCGTACACGCGCTGTTCGATCTCCTCGTGTGTGAGATCCGTGTGCACCGTGAGGGCCTCCCCTGCCTGGGCCCCGATCACGTGGTCCGGTGTCCACGAGCCGACGGGGTTCTGAAAGATGAAGCCCACCTCGGTCCCGATGAGCCGTGCCCAGTCACGGTCGGTGTAATCGGCAACCACGGTCCCAGACAGCCTCGACTGCTTTCGCTCCTTGCGGGATTGCTCCTGTCCGGGTTCACCGATCGTCCCACCGGGTCTGAAGATCTGGTCCCGGTAGCGAACGCTTCCACCGATGACCCTTGCCCCTGGCGACAGCAGACCGAACGCACCCATCAGGGCGAGGGACTTGCCGCTCGCAGACTCGCCGATGATGGCGAGGACCTCGCCTTCGGACACTCCATAGCTCAGACCGGAGACCACCTCGACCCAACCTTCACCGAGTTCCTCGCCGGTTTCGGCGATGGGACCGGAAACGCCCCTCATCGCGCGGTCAGCGTCGTACACCGCGACTCGGAGGTCATTGACCTCAAAGAGCAATCGGGGCACTCATCACCTCCTCCTCCGTCGATGTACCGGCGGTGATGGCTCCTCCTCCAACGACGAGGGCGACACCGATCCAGGCAGCGACGTTCGGGATCTCGTCGAGGAACATCGCCGCCCAGACCACGGCTGATGCGGGTTCGAGATACATGATGACACTCACGGCAGCGATCGGGAGTTTCTGCATGGCCTCCCAATAGACATATCCGGCAAGTCCCGTGAACACAGCGCCGAGGATCAGGAAGTTCAGCCAGTACTCGGGGAAATCGGTCACGGCCTTCCACGTGGCGGGAGCGAGCACGATCGCACCGACCGTGAGCTCACCTATGGCCATGGTCAGCCCTCCCAGCCGTTTCGCAACGGGCTTGCCGACAAGGAGCAGAGCGGCGAGCAGTGCTGCAGACAGGCCGCCCATCACGAGTCCTCGTGTCGTGATCGAGCCGTCCTGGAGGTCGTTCCATGGCTGGACCACCATCAGGGTTCCCGAGGCCGCGACGGCGAGGGCGACCCACAAGCGACGTGACACCTTCTCACCGAGAAACGGTCCAGCGAGGATGGAAGCGGCGATCGGACCCAGATAGAGAACGGCAAGGGCGACCGCGACGGTCGCATACTTGATCGACTCGAAGAATGTCACCCAGTGGAGGGCCAGCAACACGCCGGACAGGATGAGTCGCACGAGCTTGCCGCTGGGCCACACGAGTCGCCGCAGGCTGGCGGCGACGGCGATGAGGGCGATCGCTCCGAAGGTCACCCGAGCACCGACCAACCCCGCGGACGGCACATCGTTGCGAACGAACAGCGGGATCGCTCCCCACGCAACAGAGAGGGCGGCAAGCCAGAGCGCAGCGCCCAGCGACCCTCGGCCCGGTGTTCGGGAACTGACCATCGCCCGATGCTACGAGCCTGCTCGACCCAGCGGGTTCCGCGGGTTCCCGACCCCAGATAGACACGTCGTGTCGGTGCGGGGGAGTCCTGAGGGTGTCACACCTCGAGCATCACGGTGGGAAGATGGCATCGAGGGTCCGGGCCCATGTGTACTCGATGGCGGCGTCGATCGTTCGCCCGCGCTCGTAGGACCACATCGACCATTCGGCGCACCGCGCAAGAGCCCACAGACCAAGACGTTCCGGGTCGAGAGCCAGAAATGCAGCGATCCGTTCGAGTCGCTCGATCACGACATCGGGGCCGGGTGGTTCCGCCACCCGACCATCGACCTGCACGAGAAGCTGAACCGGGTCGAACGCGGGGTCCCCGACCACGGGCTTCGGATCGATCACGAGCCAGGACTCACGCGCCGACGACAGAACGTTTCCGGGATGAAGATCCTGGTGGAGGAGTACGTCGGCGGCTGCAGACGCGGGCAACGCCCCCAGCAGCTCGACACCGCGCTCAATGGGCCCCGTGATCCATGGGACCTCGATGGTGATCATCCGACGTTCCGTGATCCCCGCCCACTTCGATGTCAGATCCTTGAGCACGACGAGCTGCCCATCCGCCTCGGATCTCCACAGTCGCTTCATGAGCTCGCAGGTCACCTCCATGCGGACGTCATCGGGCTCGCTCCACAACGACGCCCCCGGCTCGCAGCGTTCGACCAGGAGTTCGAAGGTGGTCGCATGATCTGCGTGGAGGAGGACCGCCCCATTGCCTTCGTAGGCCCTGAGTGCGTCGGCCTCACCGATCGCTTCGTCATGGGGGATGGTGCACTTGTAGACCATGCGACGACCATCCGCGGCGGTGGCAGGTGCAACATAGGACGTGGCGCCTCCGGGTTGGAAGGGTTCGCCGATCGTGACACCCCATCGCTCCTCAGCCTCAGACATCCGCACCGGCAGATCCGACAGCCACATGCGGGCGGTGTCATCTGTCCACGTTGCCAAGCCGGCCTCGAGGTTTGCGGGAAGGTGCATCATCGACATTCTGGCTTCCGGATCGATGGAACTCTGTCGCGATCGACGCCCCGAGAACCACGACCGCCCTACATGGGGGCTTCGGCCCGTCCCATGTCGGCGAAGAGCGTGAATTCGGGGAGGAACGCCATGTCGACCTTTCCGACACTTCCCTGACGATGCTTCGCGATGACAACTTCAGCGACGCCCTTGGACTCCACCTTTTCCGGGTAGTAGTACTCATCGCGGTAGATGAACATCACAACATCGGCATCCTGCTCGACAGCACCGGACTCCCTCAGGTCACCGAGCCTCGGACGCTTGTCCTCGCGTGACTCAACACCTCGGTTGAGCTGTGATATCGCGATGATCGGAACATGGAGCTCCCTGGCGAGGTCCTTGAGCGACCGCGAGATCATGGCGATCTCCTGCTGGCGGTTCTCCTGCCCTGAGCCATTCATCAGCTGGATGTAGTCGATGACGACGAGGTCGAGGCCGGGACGACGGCGGAGCCTCCGACACTTCGCCCTGATCTCGGTGACCGTCATCCCTGGAGAGTCGTCCACGAAGATGTTCTGCTTGTAGAGGGCACCAGCGGCGTTCGACAGCTTCGTGAAGTCCGCCTCGGTCAACCGCCCTGTGCGGAGGCGCTGCGAATCGATGCGACCCTTGGAGCAGAGCATGCGGGTGACCAGCTCCTCCCTGCTCATCTCCATCGAGAAAATGGCCACCGTGTTCCCGGCGAGGGCGACGCTTTGGGCCATGTTGAGCGCCAGGGAGGTCTTCCCCATGCCGGGACGAGCAGCTACGACCACGAGGTTCGAGGGGTGGAGACCGGCGAGTTTGCGATCGAGGTCCCTGAAACCGGTCGACACGCCCGTCACTTCGCTGCCGCTGCGCTGGAGCTCCTCGGCCTTTTCGATCGCAGGTCCGAGCAGGTCGTCGATCACCTGGAGGCCATCACCAACCTGCCGCTCGGCGATGGCGAAGACCGACTGTTCCGCTTTGTCGACGACCTCAGCGATCGGCTCGGTCATCTGGGTCGCAAGGACCCCGATCTGGCCGCCCACCTTCATGAGTCTGCGGCGGAGGGCATGCTCCTCGACGATTCCCGCGTAGTACTCGGCGTTACTCGTCGACGGGACGACATCGATCAGGTTGGTGATGAATTCGATGCCGCCCATGGGGTCGAGCGACCCGTCGCGGCGGAGTCCCTCCGAGACCGTGACCGCGTCGATCGGTTCGTTCG